>NZ_AMQU01000006.1:0-316427 GCF_000307675.1 Paenibacillus sp. ICGEB2008 | reverse complement strand
TTCGCCATGTTGCCTTATCAAAAATAATTTTCTTTCTGTGAACGGCACAACGTTAGAGGGTAATCGTTGGTCTTCACCAGATCAGGACCACGATCTGAATACGATCCGTTTTGAACGGCCGGCCCATCTTGCGATTACCCGAGATACTCCCATTACTTTTACAGGCAAATACAAGGTTACGACTCATTCGGATGACAAAACGCCGCAGCATTTGACTGATATTTCTGAGCAAAAGCAGACGATAACGACGCAAATCGGCGGCTATCCTGTGAAGTGGACCTACTACAAACAAGGAGCAGATTTATTCGTAGAAACCGAAAGTGAGGATACTCACTTTGGAGGGATCAACCAGACGCATATTGGTCTGGGGAAAGAACGGATGATTGGCAAGCCGATCACAGCCAACTTCGCCGGAGACGGCAATAATAAGGCAGTCGATGTCTACAAGAACTTCAAGGGAAAGGAAGCTTCTATTTATATGTTCTACTATACAACGGACGAACCTGAAGCAGAGACGAGCGTACCCTTGCAGCCACTGACTAGCAACAGCCAAGCATCTAAATAACCATGCTATAAAAGGAGGGTTCTCTATACCTGTGTGATTCACAGTATAGGAACCCCCTTTTTATTCGCCTAGTAAGGCACAGCCTGCTGCTTGAAGCTGTTGTATTCTCATCTTATTTTACAGAACCTTGCGTAACACCATTAATAATCCATTTTTGTGCAATCAGATAGACAATAATCATCGGCAGCAAGGCCATCAAGTACGAGGCAAAGGCCAGATTAAAGTCAGTATTGAACTGTCCCTGGAACACATACTGGACGAGCGGCAATGTATATTGCTCCGCATCGCTGATAATAATGAGCGGCAGCAAAAAGTCATTATATGTGGACAAACAAGTGAGAATCCCCACTGTAGCACTAATCGGCGCCATCAGCGGAAATATAATACGCCAAAATGTCCCCCATGTCGTCGCACCATCTACCGTGGCTGCCTCTTCCAATGCCACTGGAATCGAACGAATATAACCGACATACACGAAGACATTAAACGCCAAGCCATACACCGTATGCAGCACAATGAGGCCCAACAGATTGGTCATATGCAGCCCCGAGGCCAGCTTTACAATCGGCAGCATGATGATCGGGAACGGAATAAACATGGCGCTGACAAAGTAAAAATATAATCCTTTGAAAAAACGCCGCTGCATATTGCGAGCAATGGCATAAGCAACCATCGAGTTGGTGAACAAAGTGAGTATGACCGTCGATGTTGTCACCATCACACTATTCTGAAAAGCACTGAAAAAATGGGTCATTTCCACTGCACGACTAAAATTTTCCCAATGCAGCTCCGTCGGAAAGGCAAAGGCGGAATGCGCCATCTGCTCGGGATTTTTGAGTGCAATCGTCACCGTCATATAGAGGGGAAACAGGATAAATATTGTCCCCAACGCTACCAGAATCAGCACAGGCCAGTTGGTACGTCTGCTTGTTTTCATCAGTTATCCATCTCCCTTCTCTGGAGGAATCGCAGCTGTAAGATGGAAATGATCGCGATCACAATAAAGTAAATCACAGAGTTAGCTGACTGATAGGCAAATTCTCCTCCTCTAAAGCCTCCGGTGTATATCAGATGAGAAATCGACTGCGTGGCCCGTCCCGGTCCGCCGTTCGTCAAGGCCACGATCTGATCGAATACCATTAGGGAATTTTTCATCGCCAATACCATATTGATCGTAAAAAATGGAGCAATCAACGGAAAGGTAATGCTCCAGAATTCACGCCATTTACCTGCACCGTCCAGGTTGGATGCCTCATACAGACTGGTCGGAATTGTTTGCAGCCCTGCCAGATAGAGAATTGTATTAAAGGCAATGCCCTGCCATACGGCTACAATGACCACTCCCACCCAAGCCAACTGCTCGCTACCCAGGATGTTGGTCGATAGTGAACTGATGCCCAGATTTTGTCCCCAAATCGTAAACACGTTCGAGAACAGGTAATTAAATATGTAACCTACAATTAATACACTCAAAATATTAGGCAAAAAATAAATTCCTCGAAAGAAATTACGAAAACGTATTTTAGCGTTCAGCCCCATGGCAATCAACAAGCTGAGAATATTAATCGCAATGGTAACCACAATCGCAAATTTGAAAGTAAACCAGTAAGCATTGCCCACATTGTCGTCCTGAAACAAATTAATATAGTTCTTAAATCCGACAAAGTGATACTGATGCCCGAATCCGTTCCAATTGGTAAGCGAATAATAAAAACCCTGCAAGGCAGGTAAGGTCAAAAATACAAAAAACAATAGCACCGCCGGCACCGTCATCCAGTAAAAAGTCGTCAGTCGCTTATTCATGTCTCATCCTCCTCCCCTATCGGCGGTTAGCTACCTTATTCCACTCACGGTCGAGCTTGGCTAGATAGGCGTCGATATCTCCATTTTGCAGGAAAGCCTGCACAATAGAATTCAATTGGACTGCTTTGGGAATATAATGATCGGCAAAATCAATGACACGGCCTGATTTAAAATACGGCAGCAGCTCTGCCACACTCGGGTCATCCTGTGTGACTCCCTTCACCGCTGAAAACAACGTTTGTTCCGTAATGTATTGCTTGCTGTTCTCTGGCTTCAACAGGAAGGCAATGAACTCTTCAGCTTCCTTTTTATGCGGGGTGCTTTCCGAAACAGCTAATAGCGTATCTATCCCAGACACTAGCTTGACCGCTTTTGCGTCATTCCCTGTGGGAAACGGGAAAAATCCGAGTTCCACTTTCGGGTTAGCTTTGCGGATTTCAGATATGGCCCACGAGCCTGAATGTACATCAGTCCCTGCCCGTTAGCGAAAGCACGGTTCCCGTCAGCATAGTTTTTGCCAAAATTATCATTATGTCCGTATTTCAGCAGCTCCAGCTGCTTTTCCGCAACCTCGCGGTACTTGTCCTGAAAGGTGACCTGATTCTCACGCCGTTGCAGGAAAAAATCAATGCCCACCAAATTCGGACCCAGTGCATTAAAAGGGAGGTTCGTCTGCCAATCATCTTTATATGTAAAATAGAATGGGATCTTGCCAGCGGCCTTGATTTTTTGCGCCGTTGCAATCAGGTCATCCCATGTTTTGGGCACCTGTAATCCCATTTCCTTAAAAAGCGTCTTGTTATACATCACACCATTCGCATTCGCAGCATAAGGAATTCCATACACAGGATCGACCCCGGTCACATCCTTAAGCATTTTTAGGTAAATCGGGTCCACCGTACGTGGTAATTCTGTATTTGCCAGATCCGTAAAAATACCGCTTTGCGCCAAAATGGAGTAGGTATCTGTGGCCCCAAGCCCCACAATGTCAGGTACATCGTTTTTGACAACCCGTGTCAATAGCACCGTTTCTGCCTCTGGCGGGTTGACCTGTGTCACTTCAATACCGGGATGCTCCTGATTGAATTGAGCGATCAGCTTATCGAATGAACCCTTAGCCTCCGGCTTATTTTGGAAAAACTCAATTTGCACCTTGCCTGAAGCGTCGCCCTTATTGCATGCGCTTACAACGATCGTTAGCAGCAGGATCGCCGCTAGTGCAGACAGCTTTTTGGCCCCATTCCACATGCTCATACCTCCTTTTCCCCTATGTCAATCTATGCGATACTAGACAATTAATACCCGTCCCTGACGAAAAAGAAACGATACCGTAGAGGCAAACGCCTTCCCGAAGTCCAACACCGTTCGTATTAAAAAAAGATCCAGCTAACCTTCAAACGGTCGCGTGGATCCCTTTCGCTTTTATAATGTTCGGGTTACAAACTTATTTCTAAACAATCTTCTTTTGCCATCGTGTAAAACTAATAATCATGCAGGCTATAATCATTCCTCCTGCACACATCCAAAATTCAAATGAGTTGTCAATCCTTAGAGCAAGCAATATTTCTCGAAATGGGTCCATTAACATAATGAGTGGCCTAAACAACTCGAAGAGAAATACGGATAAGATAAGAATCACTATATAAGCAAATAACGGCCGTGACACAAACAAACACACAACGCTACTCAACATGAGCTTTACCAGACAAACCAGCGTTAATACCAAATAAAACCCAAGTATGTAGGGGATAGCGTCCGACCGGAAAGAGGCAACGGATGACCCATATTTAAAAAAAAGTAGAGCTGTGCGGAAAAAACAACCATCCAGCGATTACACCTATAAGCAAGCTTGTCCCCATAAAAATGACCGTTATGGCTGATAGTGCTAGCAACTTGGCAAGCCAAAACTGAAAACGTCGATACGGTCGTAACACATATAGCCTATAGGCTCCAGAATAGAGATCCCCGCTTAATTGGTCCACATACAGAATGGGCAGGATTGCTGTAATGAGAAATAAAGCAACCTCACTCATCATCAGCCACGGCAGATTGAGATTATTTACGACCACAGTTCCTTCACCAAAACGTAAGACCTTCGTACCCGTTACTTTATGGCTCCATATAATTGCGATCACGATTAATATATAGGCTATATATAATAAAAGACTGGATTTGCGATTCCAAATTCGTAACATTTCACTTCGCCATATTCCTAGCACGAGGAAATCCCCCTAATACAGATAATCATCGGTCACAAACCGGCGGTAAGCCCCCCAAGTAAAAAAGATAAGATATAGACTAACAACGGTGATAATCGCTCCATTCACAGACAAATTCCCCATTAAGGACCTATCTAGTCCTGTATGCTGCATATATGGAACAATCATAAATGCAATCACATTGTATAAGTAGGGGATATGAGAAACCAAAGCGGCCAATTTTAAATACAATGAATCAAACAACAGTGAGCCCAGATTGTATACCATACAAAAACCGATTGCATACGTTACACTCTTACTGTACATCGCGACAAAGCAGTAAAAGGAGCTTATTGCCAATAATGAGGCAAGTGCCCAACCATAGTATTCAAGCATCTGTAGTCCCTGAGATCCAGACAGTCCCGCATCACTTATATCATATGAAAGAGTCCATACTTCAACGATCACCTGCGAGGATACTGCAAATGCCATGAGAAGAAGCAAGATAGAAGTATTCAAAACCAACAACTTACCCCAGAAAATCTGACCGCGGGTAAATCGGCGCATAAACAACAAGCGCAGTTGCCCGCTTCGAAATTCCTCTGTGTATACAGCAGCCGCTAAAACAGCCACAGCTATATTACATGCTAAAAACAAATTCTCACGCAGACCCGTAACGACAAAGTTTAGGGATAATACCTCTACAGGAATCTTCATCGTGCGCAAGAAATATACTCCTGTCGAACAGGCTAGCATTGGTGTACATAATACCATGAGCCAGAACCACTTTCGTCTCCATAATCTCTCGAACTCGCTGTATACTAATAACTTCATAGTCCCATTAATCCCATAAAGGCATCCTCCAGACGTTGGCCTTCCTTTATCAGCTGATCAGCGGGCCCCTGCCAAACTAGCCTACCCTCTTTAATTACAATGAGTTCATCGCACATCTGTTGCAATTCATCCAGTAGATGACTGGAGATAAAAAAGGCATAATTCGCAGAATCACGCAGCTGAAGCACAATATCTCTCAGCTCTCTCATCCCCATGGGATCAAGACCGTTGGACGGTTCATCCAGCAGCAGAAGCTCAGGAGCGCCCAGCATGGACTGCGCAATACCTAGTCTTTGCTTCATTCCCAGCGAGTAGGTTTTCACCTTGTCATCCCCCCGCTTTTCCAGCCTCACCTTTGTAAGCAACTCTTCGATATGTATCTCCCGATCTGAGGGCGCAATTTCAGAATGTAGCCGTGACAAGTTGCGCAAAACCTGCCTACCTGTCATGTAATCAAAAAAGACTGGAGATTCAACAATGGCCCCTACCTTGCATAACGCCTTTTCCCGATCAGTGTGCACATCATATGAAGCTATCTTTACAGAACCGCTGGTTGGCTGCATTAATCCGGTCATGATTCGCATCATTGTAGTTTTACCGGCCCCATTAGGCCCAATAAATCCATATATCTTTCCTTTTTGAAGCTTAAAGGAGACACGATCTAACAAATACCTTTTTCCCATTTTTTTCGTCACCTGGCTGACCTCCAGCAAGGAGTCCGACATACTATTTCCCCCATTCATAACGAATCGTAAAATAGTTTCAACGCGGGCATTGGATATATAAGATTTCTATTGACGACACAAACTTCAGTTAACAATGATCCACATTAACCATACAGTTTAAAAAATACCACATGTTGCGAAATGTAAAAGGTTCGCTTTATATGTAAAATAAAATATAAATAATTTATAAATGTCATTTAATATAATAGATGGTTATTAATTTGGCGATAATGTCTTTACCATACAAAAATAGCCCTTCGGCAGACGCGCTACCTCAGGGCTATTCTTTATGCAAATATACGTTGCCTATCTTCAGCAACCAGCCTGTTGCCTACTCCAGTTCAACCCACTCGCCGAGCAACGTGTCCAGCTCCGCTTGCAGTCGCTCACGCACGTCCCACAGCTCCGCCATGCGCGCTGTGTCGCTGCTTGTGCCGAGCAGTTCCAGCTCGGCATCTGTCGCCGCCAATGCTGCTTCCTTGGCGGCAATCGCCCGCTCCAACCGCTCGCGGGACACAGCGGGTGGGCGGGACGGCTTCGCGGACTTTGCTCCGCGTGCCCCACTCCGGGCATCGGGCGTCCCCAAGTGACCTGCCGCCCCGGAGCGAGCACGGCTCGCATCGGCTCCAGTGGTCGCTCGTGTCCGCGCAGCCGTTCCCGCATCATTGCTCGCTGCACCGGCAGGCGTAGCTAGACCCGAGCCTGAGCCGCCACCAGATGCGGCTCTACCTGCAGATGCCGAGCGTACTCCTGCATCCGCTCCGTGTTGCGAGTGGGCGTTTTCCAGCTCCCGCTTCTTCGCGCGGTATTCATCGAAGCCGCCCAGATAAAAGGACAACTTCCCGTTCTCCAGCTCCCACACGCGCCCAGCCAGCTTATTCACAAAGTAGCGGTCATGGGAAATGGCTAGCACCGTTCCCGTGTAGGTGCCCAGCGCTTCCTCCAAGGCCTCGCGGGAATCGATGTCCAGATGGTTGGTCGGCTCATCCAGCACCAGCAAATTCGGCTTTTTCATAACCAGCAACGCCAGCCGCAGGCGAGACCACTCCCCACCGGACAGCATGCTCACGGGTTTAAACACATCCGCACCATAAAATAAATACTTCGCCAGCTGTCCGCGTGCTTCGCCTTCTTCTAGCCCTGCTTCCTCCTTGAAGTAAGCAAGCACCGTCGCCCGGCTATCCCGTTCTCTCTCTTGCTGCGCCAAATATCCGTACTCGACGCGTGCGCCCCATTGGACCGTGCCTGCATCTACGCTTTCCTGACCAAGCAACAGCTTGAGCAGCGTCGTTTTGCCTGCACCGTTATCGCCTAGCAAAGCTACCTTTTCACCAAATTCCAGGCTGCCTGTTGCCCCGTTTAATATTTGACGTTCTCCATAGGCTTTGGTGATGTCCTCGAATTGAAGCACCCTGCGACCAGAACGATCCTCCAACTTTAGGTGAAACTCCGCACCTTGAGGGTCCAGTACAGGTCGCTTCACCAGCTCCATTCGTTCCAGCGCCTTGCGGATTGAGGCTGCTTTTTTGAAAAACTTTTCATTATCGCCATTGCGTCCCCACTCTTCCAAACGGCGAATGGCCTCTTTCATCTTTTTGATCCGCTTTTGCTGCTCCTTATAATCCTCAAATTGCAGCAGCAGACGTTCTTCCTTCTCCTTAACGTAGCCGCTGTAATTCGTATAGTACGTAAAGGCCTCGCCATCCTCCAGTTCGATCATCTTGCCGGCAACTCGATCCAGAAAATAGCGATCATGGGATACAACCAC
Source organism: Paenibacillus sp. ICGEB2008 (assembly GCF_000307675.1). Taxonomy (NCBI): domain Bacteria; kingdom Bacillati; phylum Bacillota; class Bacilli; order Caryophanales; family Paenibacillaceae; genus Paenibacillus; species Paenibacillus sp. ICGEB2008. The sequence continues at coordinate 308,534 of NZ_AMQU01000006.1, read as the reverse complement.
ACACGCACCTGCGTAGCCCTGCAAAAATTGCTCCAGCCATTCCAATCCTTTCAAATCCAAATGGTTGGTCGGCTCATCCAGCAACAGCAGATCTGGTCGTCCAATGAGCTGTGATGCCAGCGCTATTTTGGTTTTTTCTCCGCCTGAAAGTGACCCGAAGTTGCGCGTATACATAGCTTTGGGAATACCTAGCCCATCCGCTATCTGATCCATACTGGCATCCATTTCATAGCCGCCGTTACGCTCAAACCGCTCCTGTAGAGAAGCATACGTTTGCAACAGCTTCTCTAACAGCTCGGGATTCGCTGCCACAACCAGATCTGACATTTCCCGTTCCAGTGTGGTCATCTGATTGCGGCAATCCTTCAGTTCACGATAGGCGTAAGCCAGCGTTTCGTATACGGTGAAGCTTTCAAACTCTGCCGGGATTTGCGGCAAATAGCCGATTTTCGTATCCTTGGCGATGACGAGCTGCCCTTCATCTGGGCGGGACAAACGCGCAATTAGGCGTAATAGGGTGGTTTTGCCGCTTCCGTTGCGACCGATAAGCCCCACCTTTTCTCCCTTATGGATATCAAACGTTGCTCCATCTAAAATCAGATTGGCAGCGTGGTATTTTTTCAATTGTTGACCGTTTACAATATACATGTTCAGGCTCTCCTTTATTTAGGAAGACCCTTACCCAGGTAACACAAAAAGAGCCGCAGGAGCAACCCCGCGACTCTTCGGAAGGTACAGCAATCCGTTCGAGTTAAGGTAGGCGTCTTCTCGCGATGTTTACAACCGTATGATTAAAATTGGACAGACTTCTCCCGTTGTATGGAAAAGCATGAACAATGCCAGCCATAGCAATCGGCAGCTGGCTAATACGGTTGTTCAGCATCTCGTGATTCACCTACCTCACCCCCTTCTTCATAATTGGAAGTAGTATAACATGTTTTTTCAAATAACAAAAGGGAAAAATATCCTACTGGGCTATGACACGGAGTGGTGTCCTCTGATTGTCTGCGATGTGCCCGCTCTGGTAATCGAAAAAACGCCGCAGACAAAAGCAACAATCACAAATGCCCCACCTACCCAAGCATTCGTGGCAACAGATTCGCTATTCTCAATCACTACCCCTCCCAAGGCAGAACCGAGAGCGATCCCGACCTGGAGTGCGGAGAAATTAAAGCTTTGCTGAATACTACCCGATTCGGGTGCATTTTCAATAAGATAACTTTGCATCGGGGGCGACAAGGCCCAGCTCAGGATCCCCCAGATGATCAGGAGCGGCGCAAACATATACACCGAGTGAATCGAGAAAGGCAGCAGGAACATCACGGCGATAAACACACCCACGACGATGAGGATGCTTTTCGCTGTACCGAATCGGTCTGCCAAAGAGCCGCCAATAAAACCTCCGCTCACTGCCGCCAGCCCAAAGACGAAATAGGCCACACTCACCCACGAGGCGTTCAAGCCCATCAGGTTTTCCAAAAACGGAGTGAAATAAGCATATAACGTGTAGTGTCCCGCCAGTGTCAGCGTTGTTACCAGATGGGCGCTGATTACTTTAACATTTTTCAAGGACTTCAACTGCTCACGCATAGGCACAACATGCTCTGTTGGAATCCGCTCCATAAACAAGTGCATAATGATCATAGAAACTACGGTCAACAAGGCAATGATCAGGAATAGCACCCGCCAGCCAAACGCATTTCCAATCAGCACCCCGGCTGGAATGCCTAGCACGATGGAAGAACTTACCCCCATGGAGATCACGCCGAGAACGCGGGCTTGATAAGCTTTGGACACTACTTTGACTGCAATGGTTAGCGACAATGTCACGATCAATGATCCACTGGCAGCAGTAATGATACGAGATATAAACAACACAGCATAGTTCGGACTCCAGAAAGCCAGCAGACTTCCCAGAATAAAGATAAACATCGACCACAAATACAGTCGCTTTCGTTCGATTTTGGCGGTCAACGCCAACAAAGTCGGCCCGGCAATAGCGTACACGAGCGCATAGATCATGATGAGCTGTCCTGCCGTGCTTACAGAGACGTTCAAATCCTGTGCAATCTGGGGCAGCACGCCACCGATAATCAACTCCACCAGACCTACCGTAAAGGTCGCAATGGTTAAAATAACTACTTTGAAGTTCATTACATTAGCTCCTTTGCTGTCATGTAAATCCCTCGCATCACGCAAAAAAATCCTGACCACAAGAAATGTACAAGACGTACACTTTTTGTAATCAGGATTTATCGGTTCCTGGTAGAGACCCTCAAACCATATTATTGAGGTTATACAAATGGGGTATTCATTTATTACGCTTCACGAAGGTTATAGCTATTACTATAAAGGAGCCTCTGGTTAAGTTCAACCCCTACAGCCGCAAAAATTCGCTCATGGCACGATCTGACAGATAGGGTAAATACTCATGACCGTATTCGTGATACACAAGCAATTCCTTGTCCGATACGATTTTATTGTACACCGCAAACTGTGTGGAAGGTGGGCAAATCACATCCGATAGCCCTGTCACGAATAGCACCCGTCCTCGAATACGGTCTGCTAAATGTTGAATGTCGATGTAGCCTAAGCGGTGAAACACTTCGCTCTCACGTACATGATTGGGATCAAACCAGCGAAAATAATAAACCAGTTCCTCATAGGCCGATGTCGTTGCATCCAGCGCCCAAGCTCTTTTATAGTCCGACAGGAACGGATATACCGGTACCGCCACACGGACACGCGGCTCCAATGCAGCGCAAGCAACCGTTAGTGCCCCGCCTTGGGAGCAGCCAAATGCACCGATCCGTTCAGGGTCAACCTGCTCCATAGACATTAGAATGCGCACCGTCTGCACCGTATCCAAAAATACGTTGCGGTAGTACAACCGATCCGGGTCCGGGTCGTCAATTCCGCGGATAATATGACCTCGAACCGTCGTTCCCTGAACCTGCAAATTGTCCTCAGACAGCCCGCCTTGCCCTCGGCAGTCCATGGCCAGCACAGTGAATCCGTGTGCCGCATAGCTCACCTTGTCGAACCAGTCGCCACTGTCGCAGGAATACCCATGAAACATAGCCAAGGCTGGACCTTGTTCCGTAAGATGCTTGGGACGAGCCAGCTTCCCATGAACCCTCGCTCCGCCCACTCCAGTAAAATACAGATGGTAACACTCCACCAGTGGAGAGACAAATTCGGCAGGCTCCAGTGTATATTCCAATGGCTGTCGTTCCAGCTCCTGTAGCGCCCGTTCCCAGTACATATCAAAATCCTGCGGCTTTGGATTACTCCCCATATAGGACTGTAGCTGCTGTAAAGACATATCCTCCGGCATGTAAAATTCCTCCTACATCCGGCCTGACTCACGATCATCTGCGACTACTTCATCCGTCGCGATGACATACTTCATAATGTCAGATACTGTCGTGTATGCGATACCTACATACGTATCAGCGGCTCCATAATAAATCGCAATTCTTCCGGTGTCTGCATCATGCAGTGTAGCACACGGGAACACCACATTTGGCACAAAGCCACGCTCTTCATACCATTCCTCTGGGGTCAACACGAAGTTGGAGGAACGATATTTGACTTTGGACGGATCATCCAGATCAAGAACAGCTACTCCCATGCTGTATACCAGTCCATTGCACGTGCCTGTCACCCCATGATAGAACATCAGCCAGCCCTCTGTCGTCTCAATCGGTGCTGGTCCGCCACCAATCTTCACCGATTGCCACCAGCCCTGACCACCCTTGCTCATTACATGACGATGCTTGCCCCAATACACCAAGTCAGGACTTTCGCTCAGGAAAATATCACCAAACGGAGTATGACCACTGTCGCTCGGACGGGATAGCAACATAAAGTTTCCATTTAGCTTGCGAGGCAAAAGCACTCCATTGCGATTAAACGGCAAGAACGGATTTTCCAAGCGCACAAAGCTTTTGAAATCCTTCGTTTGTGCGATTCCCAGCGCTGCACCATAGAAATCTGTACACCAGATGATATAATACGTGTCTTCCACTCGAACCAGACGCGGATCGTAAGCATAATTAGGCTGATATTCATTTCCTTCCTCATCGACCATATGCAGACGCTCTGTCTCAATGTCCCAAGCCAGCCCGTCGTCACTCCAGCCGAGATGCAAATGCGGGCGTCCATTAATCGTTTCAGCACGGAATATCCCTACAAACCGTCCTTCATACGGAGCTACGGCACTGTTGAAAATACGGGCAATGCCAGGCACCGGATTTCGTCCAATGACCGGATTCTCAGTATGCCTCCATACTGGAGCCTCACTGCCTTCCGGCTTATCCTGCCAAGGCATTTTCGACAAGCTGTCTCCTACAATTCGTACGTTACCTACATCCAAATCTACATTCAATTTACTCATACTTAACTCTCCTCTCACCTAGACACTTCATTTTATTTTTTTCTATTTCACTGAACCCTGTGCAAATCCGTTATAGATATATTTTTGTAATGATAAAAATGCAACCAGCGTCGGAATAATCGCAATGATGATGCCTGCGCTAATGACTTCCCATTGCGAACCGTATGGCCCTTTAAACTTAAACAGTGCCGTCGATATCACCTGAAGGCTTGTTTTGGGCATATACAGGAACGGAGTGTAAAAATCGTTGTAAATATTAACACCCTTGATGATGATTACCGTCACAATGGCAGGCTTCAGCAGCGGCAAAATAATGCGCCAGTAGATGGTTAGATAGGATGCCCCATCCAGCATGGCAGACTCATCCAGCGCCACCGCGATGGAATCCAGAAACTGAAGGAAAATATACACCGCGATAATATCGGTTCCCAAATACAGTAAAATGGCTGCCCAAGGTGTGTTAAACAGTTCCAGCTTGTTAATGATCTGGAATGTCGATACCTGTGTCGTCACCCCCGGAATGAGCGTGGCGAGTAAGAACGCACCCAGCATGAGACTTTTACCTTTAAATTTAAAGCGATTCAAAATATACGCGATCATGGAACCGGTCAACGTAGCCCCGATGATAGAGATCAGCAAAATAAAGGCTGTGTTCAAAAATCCGGTTAGCATATTTCCATCCACAAAGGCCTTGGCGTAGTTCGCCCAGTTCAGCCAGTTCACCGGGGGAGTCAGAGGACTGGTTGCCGCATATTCAGCCTTCGTCTTCAAAGATGCAAACAAAATCACAACAATTGGCAGTAGAGCAATGAACGCACCTAGCAATAGCGCACCATACTTGATGGTGTTTGCCAGTAATCTTTTTAGCTTATACATGATTAGTCCTCCTCCCCCCGAATCAGCAACCGCTGAAGCAGTGTAACAGCAACTACGATCAGTAGCAGAACAACCGCCATCGCTGAGGCTAAACCAACCTTGCTGTATTTAAATGCCACATCAATCGTCTGAATGACGAACGTCTTACTGCCGTTGGAGCCACCAGTCATAATGTAAGGAATATCGAATGCACTGATCGCGCCACTAATCGCCAAGATCAGATTCAGCTGCAAAATTCGCTTAATAGTCGGCAAAATGATAGAGCGGAACTGATGCCAGCGGTTGGCTCCGTCGATATCGGCTGCTTCGTACAGATCACTGGATATGGAAGAAATCGCACCTAGAAACACAATAAAGTTAAAGCCCATGTATCTCCAGATAGACGTACCAGCCAGCGAAATATTAATAATCTCCGGGTTGCCCAGCCACAGCTTGACATACGAACCCAATCCCATTGCCTGAAGCAGTGTATCAAGGGTACCGTCTGGCTTAAAAAAGAATAGAAAAATAAAACCAATCGCCACCCCGTTCATCAGGGAGGGAAAGAACAAAATGCCTTTAAAGAAATTTTTAAACCAGGTCTGAAAGCTGAGAATGGTTGCAAAATAAAGGGCCAAACCCATCTGTACAAACGTAGCTACAAAGTAATACAAACTGACCTTAAACACCGAGAAATACTCGGGGTCGGTAAAGATTTTGATATAGTTTTCAAAGCCCACATATTCCAGACGCTTACTATAACCATTCCAGTCCGAAAAGCTGTATTTAAACATATTGATCACCGGCAAGTACGCAAAAGTGACCAGCAGCGCCAGCGGAATAAATGAAAAGGCAACAATAATCGCTAATCTTTGTTTGGAGTAGCTGAGATTCGAAAATTTAAACATGCTGCACCTCCTGGCTATCCGTCCATCAACTGCCACTTCAATCTCTTCTTATGGTCAGTTCAGATGGCTATTTTGCTTCCTTGGCTGCCACTTCAGCACGCGCCTTCACCCATGCATCGTTCAGATCCTTCATAATGGTGTCATACGATTCCGGGCGGTTACCCACCGCTGCCTCAATAATTCGTTTCTTGAAATCAGGTTGCCACAAGCCGATTTCTCCCATTTTGTCGATTTTATCGACAATTCCTTCCTGCCCCTTCGGTGACGGAGTGAGCGCTTCAAAAACAACTCCCTCATTCTCATACTGCTTCAAAATGGCAGGCATTGCGGCACCCTTCAGCGGACTAATGCTGCCTGCCTGCTCTACAGCATAGTTGGACTTTTCGGTAAACCAATCCACCCAGGCACGGGCCGCCTCTTTATTTTCACTGTTTACATTAATACCGAGGTTAAAATCACCAGCCAGCGGTACAAGTACCTTGGAGGCATTCGTTGGGAAAGGCATGAAACCGATATCATCCTTGTTAGAAGCTACGCTTTTGATCTGATCAATCGCCCATGAGCCAAGCACCATCGTACCGATTTTGCCTTGAGCAAGATCCGCCTTGGAGGTCTCCCAATCCGTAGTCGTTGGATCTTTTTCAATCAGACCATTTTTAGCCGCATCGTACAGGACCTTGTACAGCTCATAGTGAGGCTGACCCTTCGTGAAATTATCATCTGTAGTCGGTTGTGTGACATTCACGTATTCCTTCGTACCTGCTACTGTTGCCAGGCTAGACTCCCACTGAGTCAGTGCCCAACCAGAGGCATAGTTGGTAAACAGCGGCACTGCCTTGGTTTTGTCCTTAATTTGCTGTAACGCTTTCAGGAATTGATCCGGTGTTTTAGGAATTTGTGTGATTCCTGCTTCCTTGAACACCTTTTTGTTATAAATCACACCCGAGTAAACCATCGCAATCGGAATACCGTAGCTGTTACCATCCACTGTACGTTCTTCAATGCCGGTATACTTGTTTTTCATCTCCTCATAAGTACCTAGAGGCTCGAAAAAATTGGGTAACTCTTCAATTGGAATGCTGCCAGGAATCAGCAAGACATCTCCGTAATCCCGAGTCCCCATCCGAATTTTAATTTGACCATCATAATCGGCCAATGCCTGAAAATTGACCTTCACGTTCGGATAAATTTTGTTAAATTCCTTGGCGTAATCCTGAAATACGGTATCCACAATATCTGTCCGCTGTGTGATCACCGTAATTTCCCCTTCCGGTCCCTTCGGATCAGAGCTGGTAGCTGGCGCATCCTTCTTTGAGGTACAGCCAGTAAACAGTCCCGCTAACAAAAGCACGGATAGTAATGACATTAAAACCTTGGACAACTTCATGAGACGACCCCTCCTGTTGTTTTGAATAAGGTTATCGTTAAACTAACAAAATCATTTTATTATGTTAGCGCTTACTGTGTCAATTACAATATTTTTTTGTAATAACAACACCCGAATGTTATGCAGAAACACAAATTAAGTATAGTTGACAGTTTATAAATACATAGATAAGATACCTTTTGTAAGGTTAACGATAAGCTAATAATTCATTTTCCGAAGGAGGCTTGTCTCTTGGAAACACTAGTACACGAAATTAGACAGGAATGGAAGGAACATATACTCCCATTCTGGCTAGGCTTGAAAGATGAAGCGCATGGCGGATTTTATGGCGAGGTAGACGCGGATCTGCACATCCATAAACAAGCGGACAAAGGTGGCATCGCCACTGCGCGGTTACTCTGGTCTTTCTCAGCAGCAGCCCGTGTAACAGGGGAACGTGCCTATGCAGATGCGGCACGACATGCTTTCATATTCCTGCGAGATCACCTGCTTGACCCATTACATGGAGGAATGTACTGGATGGTGGACTACACCGGGCAACCTGTGGATACGTGCAAGCACGTATATGCGCAGGCATTTGCCATCTATGCGTTGGCAGAATATGCACGAGCTACGGGTGACCCAAATGCATTGCCACTGGCAATGAAACTGTTTCACCTCGTGGAGCAAAAAGGGTATGATCCTGCTCTCCAAGCATACGGAGAACAATATGATCGATCGTGGAACGAGCAGCCTAATGAGCTACTCAGCGAAAATGGAGTTACCGCGCATATTACCATGAATACGCATATTCATGTTTTGGAAGCGTATACCCAATTGCTGCGCGCCTACCCAAACGAAGAGGTTCGGGACGCACTGAAGAACGTGCTGGACATTTTATACCAGCGTGTTTACGATGCTTCCGCCCGGCGGTTGGGAGTATTCTTCGACCGCGAATGGCACTCTCTGCTTGATTTGACCTCATATGGTCACGATATCGAAGCCAGCTGGTTGATGGAGGACGCCATGAATGTGCTGGGTTATCATCCATCCGAGTATGTGAATATGGTGGTGGATATTGCCAGCGCGGTAGCTGAGCGGGCTGTTCAGCCAGACGGATCGCTCATCAACGAGCGGGAGGGAGAGCGGGTAGACACTTCACGTATCTGGTGGGTACAGGCCGAGGCAATGGTTGGTTTTTACAATGCGTTTCAGCGGACACAGGATGAACGATTTTTGAAAATTGTGCGAAATCTATGGACCTATACCCGGCAGTATATCATCGATCCGCGCACCGGAGGCGAATGGTTCTGGTCGGTTCAAGCGGACGGTAAGCCTGACGCGAGAGAGATTGCAGGCCCTTGGAAGTGCCCATATCATAACAGCCGATTTTGCATTGAAATGCTGGAAAGGATGGATAAACAATGATTCATAACAAATACGATGAGCTGCTAGCGCAGCAAGAAGAACTGATTACGCGCCCCAATGAGGTTAAAACCTCCTTTTACAATGGTATCTATGAACGCTACCTCTATCCGGTGCTCACACGCCATCATGTTCCCATTCACTGGCGGTTTGATCTGGATGCACAAACCAATCCCTTTTTCATGGAACGACTGGGCGTCAATGCAGCACTGAATCCTGGAGCGATCTATCATGAAGGAAAATACATTCTTGTTTCGCGCACCGAGGGATTGGACCGAAAGTCGTTTTTTGCCTTAGCAGAGAGCGATAACGGCATTGATCAGTTTCGATTCGTTGACGCTCCCTTAGTATGGGATGATATCGACCCAGAAGAAACCAATATGTATGATATGCGGCTGGTGAAGCATGAGGACGGCTGGATTTACGGTATTTATTGCTCGGAGAAAAAGGACCCTGACGCGCCATCCCACGATACCTCCAGCGCTGTCGCTCAGGCTGGACTGGTCCGCACTCGTGATCTCCGCACATGGACCCGGCTCCCCAACATCACTACCCAGTCCCCGCAGCAACGTAACGTTGTCCTGCATCCCGAATTTGTGGACGGCCAATATGCCTTCTATACTCGTCCCCAAGATGGGTTTATTTCGACCGGATCAGGCGGAGGCATCGCGTTCGGTCTCTGCAAAGATATTACACAGCCCGTGATTGAACATGAGACAGTCATTGACGAGCGCTACTATCATACGGTATACGAAGTTAAGAACGGCCAAGGTCCTGCTCCGATCAAAACGAGTCGAGGCTGGATTCATATCGCTCACGGGGTACGCAATACAGCCGCCGGGCTGCGATATGTGCTGTATACCTTTGCCACCAGTCTGGAAGACCCTACGCGCGTCATCGCCAAGCCCGGTGGGCATTTTCTGGCTCCTTATGATGAGGAACGCGTGGGTGATGTTTCGAATGTTATTTTCTGCAATGGAGCAGTCGTTAATGAACGGGATGAAGTCTTCATATACTATGCGTCCAGTGATACCCGTATCCACGTGGCGACGACCACGATTGCCCGTCTGGAGGACTATACTTTCAATACACCATCCGACCCATTGCGTTCTCTTGGCAGCGCCGCTGTCCGCCGTGAGCTGATCCATCGCAATGAAGCGCTATTGCAAGCAAGCAACCGTCCTTCCCAGCGGATCTAAGCCGTAAGCTTTATCATGCTTGCGGAACCATGTATACTATCCATAGAACAATTGTTACCCGCAGGCTAATCGTTGTTCTATGGGCAGCTATGCTGCCAATCCTTGTATCTTTACAGAGCAGCTGCACCGCTAAGCTAATTGAATTTCTACAAGCGGATAAGCTATTCATATTCACCCCAGCATTTTGCAACCGTTATCTGGATGTAGGCAAAATGCTTATCTTTTTACAATTGGAAGGCGGAACAGGAATGAAGAGCAACGTAACGATGCGGGATATTGCAGATAAGCTGGGAATAAGCAGCGTGACCGTGTCGAAGGCGCTCAATGACAAGGATGGGGTTAGCGAGGAACTCAAAGAACGTATTAAAACACTCGCGGGCGAAATGGGTTATCGTTTTAATACCGTTGCCAAGTCCATGAAAGAGGGGCTCACCTATAACATTGGTGTTGTCATCCCTGAACGTTTTACTGGTCCTGGCCAATCGTTTTATTTGCATATTTACCAGCAAATTTCACGGGCACTGGAGCCATACGGCTACTACGGTATCCTTCACATCCTCCATCGCGAGGACGAAGAGCAGCTTAATCTGCCACGTATCTATTACGACCGTAAGGTGGACGGCTTCATTCTTCTGGGCCAAGTGAGCAAGCCATATATTGAGCTGGTACAAACCATGGACCAACCTAAAATGTTTCTCGACTTTTATGATGAGCATGCCGATATCGACTCTGTGGTGACGGATAATTTTTACGGAGCCTACGAGCTAACCAATTATTTGATCGCCCAGGGACACCGGGATATTGCTTATGTGGGAAATATCTATTCCACCAGCAGTATTCAGGATCGTTTCCTCGGCTACTATAAATCCTTGCTGGAGCACAGGTTGCCCCTCCGTAACGAGTGGGTACTCAGCGACCGGGACGACGAAGGGTCCTATGTTGAAATGGCTCTGCCTCAGCTACTACCGACCGCCTTTGTATGCAACTGCGATCAGGTCGCTCACAATCTGGTGCACCAGCTGATTGGTCTGGGATACCGCGTACCCGAGGACTGCTCTGTGGTCGGCTTTGATAACGATGTATACGCCACGCTTATTGTTCCGCAACTGACCACGGTCGGAGTAGACATTGAGCAAATGGCACGTACGGCGGTGGATTCAATAATGAAAAAAATAAGCCATCCCGGCAGTCGTTTTGGCCGAGTCCTCGTACAGGGTCACATTGTATATCGTGATTCCGTGCAGCCCCTTGAGAGGTCATGATCCGTGAATATTCCACAACCAAAAGCCGCTCAGCATGTCGCTGGAGCGGCCTTTGACGTTTATAAACTTTGCAGCGTAATCACGGGCTTACCCCTCAATTAAGAGCGCTGGGCGACAAAGGAATTGCCCGTCCGATTGAGAATCGGCAGCATTCGCATTTCCTGTCCCATCGTGGCTTGGCAAAGTGGACAAGCCGGCTCGCTCAAAAAGGTAAAATCCGTTCTCATCCATCCGTTGCAACCATCGTTGGTACACGACCAAATAGCCGTATTTTCCTCTGGAATGATCTCCGGGGCCTGGCGTCTGTACATCTATATCCCCCCTTGGTTGTTATAGGGGAACATCCCCTGTCGGCATACTGTTAATTCCGTCCTGTGCGGGTATTAATATGCTCCAACCTACGGAAAATATGCGTATTTTACCAAAATTCTTATTTGCGGATAGCCTTGGTCCAGAAACCACCATGAAATTGCTTTGGCTCCACCGTAATGACAAAAGCCTTGGGATCCAGCTCCAGGATAGACTGATACAGCTTATTCTGGTTTTTACGCTTGGCCAAAATCTCCATTACGAGGCGTTCTCCATCACGTCCACTGCCCAGCCAGGCTGTAACGCCATACCCTTTGTCTCGCAGCGCATTGGCAATTCCTCCATTGATCTCATTGCTGATCACCTTCACGGTGACATAACCGAGCGCTATTTTTTCCTCAATCCACGCTCCAATAAGAATCCCCACTGCGTAGCCTATAGCGTATACCGCAAGACTTGCCACTTGATCCAGATACTTAAGCACGACATTCAAGCCCAACACATAAACTGTAACTTCCACGGTGCTGATGAGTGCAGCAATGTACTTCTGTCCTTTCAGCGTCAAAATCATGCGCAGTGTGTACGCCGATACATAAATAAGTTGAATAACGAGAATAAACAATAAAATTTTGAGCATACGCTCACCCCTTATTTCACGATCTAGTTGACCCCGTCCCCAACATTATGCCCCTGTCTGTGATCTACAGCCTCACGTTTCGTATTACCCTCGCTCGGGTAATGACTAACTACAGCATGCTGAATGAAAGTTTGATTATATGAGGAGGGCTATACCATGAAGGATAACGGAATTAGCGATAAAATCAAAGGTAATGTAAATAAAGCTAAAGGTGAAATCAAAGACCAAATCGGGAACGCCACGGATAATAAGTCCCTTCAAGCTGAGGGTAAATTGGATAAAGCCAAAGGTCACCTTCAGGAAACAGCAGGCAAACTGAAGGATCACAAATAGTCCAACTTTTGATACCCTAACGTACTGTACTCCAAACAAGTCTTGCTGTCTTGTACAGCGGACTTGTTTTATTTTGTTCGGTTACTTTTGGAAAATTATTTACGCAGACAGGGCAACTTTTACAGTCGCTTTTGCGTCTAACTAATATAAGCACAACCAATAACAACCCTTCCAACCTGTTGGATTTTGTATGTATTAATGTTACTCTAGTCTATGTATCAAGCTATAATTCTTAAATAAAGGGGTAGACCAACGAATGAAATCATTGAAGTCCATGAAGAAACCTGTCATCATCACTGCCGTGTCGGCCTTGGCCATCTCCGGGGCTCTGTTCAGCCAATCTACATATGCTGCACAAGTAACTAAGCCGATCCAAGCAGTATATAACAATATTAAAATTATCTATAACGGAACCGAGGTTGCCTCGGATGCTAAAACAGAACCATTTCTGCTGGATGGCGTGACGTATATCCCGCTGAAGCTGGCAGGTACAGCTTTGGATAAAAAAGTAACATGGGATGGCACAAACAAACGCGTAGTCATTGCTGATAACGGCGTTCCTATTGATCAGTCTACGGTTACAGCACTGAACAACCAGATTACGACGCTGACTCAAGAACTGAACACAGCCAAAGCAGCGAACACGACGAAAGACGCTACCATTGCTCAGTTGCAAAAAGACAATCAGACGCTGAAAGATGAAGCAAGCAAAAATAGCTCAAGCACCTTGAAGGATCTTCAAAAGGAGCTGAACGATGATCACAGCGATAAATACGATACTAATTCGGATATTGAGCTCAGTGGCAACAAAAAGGATATTACAGTGACCATCGAAATGACGAAATCCAGATGGGAAGGTTTATCTAGCAGCAAACAAAGGACCTATCTGGAAGATATCGTTGAAGATATTTTGAAAGAGTACAAAGATGCCGAGGTAGAGGGTACGGTTAAGAACTCTAGTAATAGAGATAAATTAGCAACCTTTACAACCAATAGCAGAGGCGATGTTACGATTAAAAAAGTAGGTACATCTTTCGACGCAAGCAGTATCCAACGTGATTTATTCAACAGATACAGCAGCTACGCCGGATACGGCTTTGATTTCAGCGTAAGAGGCGACAGCAATAAAGCTAACGTGGATGTGTATGTAAATCCGGATGATTGGAACAAGATGTCAAATTTACAAAGAAGCAACCTGACAGATGGCATTATTGATTTTCTTAAAGACGAAGAGTCCATTGATAGAGTCGATGGAACTGTACGCAATAAAGGGAACAGCAGTCAAATCATTACCTTCTAAGATTATGACTTGTTTATATTATACTAATCAAAATATTCATATAAAGAGAGACCGGATCATTATGGATCCGGTCTCTCTTTATTATATACCGTGAGGTTAAGTTATACAGTATAATTTACTCTTCGCTCTAATCAACAAGTCGTCCCGCTGCAATAATATATTGCACCTTTTCACCCATATTCCCGAAATCGCGTTTTAACGTCAGCTTTCCTTTTCCTGTACATTGAATTTTGCTTCCTGGTATAGATTTAGAGTAAGGATCCATAGTAAATGTTTTCCCATACATTATTAAAGGGCGGATGTCCACTTGTTTCTTGGAAAATTTCAAGCTTTCATCATAGTTTGCGTGAATTATTAGCTTTCCTACACCATTCCATTCATAACTGTGTAGGTCAAAGGCTTCCTTATTCGTTACCTCCGCAAGATCTTGCCCCAAAAAGCTAAGAAGCACCTGACTTTTATTAAAACTATCATGTTCCAACTTCAGTAAGCCCCGTTCTGAGTCCCATTGCATCTTGGCATCCGTATCCTTGACCAACACCGAAATAGGGAGAAACATAGCATTCTCTTTTATAACAGGTACGGTATCCATTGTTACAGGCTCACCATTAATAGAAATATCTCTTGATCCAATGGTGACTACTACGCTACGCTCCAATAAATTTACCGTTGCCGTTTTATTCATAGCATTGTACCCCACCTTACCTCCCAGTAAATCTTTTACCGCTTTGAGGGGAATTAACAACCTTCCTTTAGGATCAACAAATGGTGGTTCAGGTTGAGTATATAAAATATAGAAATCGTTTACTTTAAAATGAATAGGGATTTCTTGAGATTTAGCAGTTGCGTCCCCTACTATTGGATTTAAACACAATAAAGTAATTAGAAAACATATTAAAAAATTAGTTTTCATACCGTTCTCCTATAAACTTATAACGTAGTTACCATTCATAAAAATGTGATAATCATCTATTTTGGTTTTGAATCCAACTAGCCATCCTAGTGTCGGGATCATAGTACTTAATATAATAAGTAGGCCAAGCAATAGTTCCATGCCATTTTTCCCCGTCCCACAATGAATATTCAGGGTAATCCCCCCAAGAATAGTAGTAATCTGAGTTAACCTTGGAAACTAGTAAATTATAAAAATCCCCACTTATCGCCCCATAAATATTGTTCCCATCAAAGTTATTTTTCGCTATTGAAAAAACTCTTTTAAGAGACAACGAAGGAAAATCAGATTCATCAAAAAAAGTCATCATAACGACAATTTTCTCGGAGCCAACTATTAGATAAGAATCGCCAGAATTAGAGTCAATGTAGAATTTCATAGGTTTGATTTCTGCTCCCTCTGACCATGTTCCGTAAGAATATTCAAACCGATTACTGTTTCTAACATATCCCTGCCAAACTTTCCGACCAGTCTGGTAAGAAAATCCTCCTTCAACTCCCCGTCCTTTTGCTGAATCAAAGCCGAAGTAGAACCACGGCTGCTCTCCATCTCCCAATCTATGAACATAGGGAAGCCAAAAATTCCCAGTCACACCATCGAATCCGTCAAATTTCAATTGAACCCTTGAAAAAGCTCCTGTTGTTCCTCCACTCACTTGCGATGGAGTGGGATTATTTTTACTTGATATGGAAACATCATGATTGTTGCTTGGTTCACTCAAAGAGTTTGTTTTCATATAAGTAGCATCCGTTACACTATCCTCTTTTGATTCAACTTTATCCGCCATGCCTACATAACCTTTTTCTGAGCTGTATACTTTTCCATCGAGCGTAAGATATATGTATTCCGATTTGTTAAGCTTCTCCAGATTTTGTTGTAGATCACTATTACTTTTACTCTTTAGTGATGTACTATCCGCTGTATTCAGTAGTTCAGCAATAGATGCTTTTGGATTAACGGCAATCTGGTGTTCCTGAAGTTCATGGACAATGGCCCGCTGTTTGAGATTTTCAAAAAATGAAGCATCGTACTCAGTTGCCTTAGGCTCCGCAGAGGCGAGGCTTCCCGAGAAGGCGGAACACATGAGGATAGTTGCTAACCCCATGCCAAAAAACTTATTTTTCCTAAACATACACAAACCTCCTAGTTATTTTTCGAAACTAGCATACTCCCACAAATATATAACGTCAACCATAATTTATAATTTTTACCTAAAAAGAGAGCAAGGTGTTTTACATATCATAGTGTATAAAAGGGTCCACTACATATAAAAAAAGAGAGTGTGGAATAGCACGGTCATAGAAGTTTCAAAGCCTTTAAGTTTTTTTCTATTATCATCTTACAGGTATACAACGATTCTTGGATGTCGAAACCTCCTCTACAGTTATGTAATTCATAAATACATTAATTATATTTATAAATATAAAGGTATTTAAGCAATGAAAGCAGAATATATCACTGTATTCCACTTTAGAAAGGGGTAAATGTATACGATGAGAAGATTGCTTAAACGTAGAGCCAGGTCGAGCATTGCATTAACAATGACTTTATTATTGGCAATTGCAGCCGTACCATTAGGTACACTGGACGCCGCAGCAGCGGAGCCGAACCAAAACAAGAAGCAGGATGTGCCGACCTTCTCTAATGTATCGGTTCACGATCCTTCGATTGTCAAAGACGGTGACACTTATTATGTGTTTGGGTCGCATATCGCCGCAGCGAAATCAAAAGATCTCACAAACTGGACTTCTTTTGCAAACGGTTACACTACGCCTGGGAATACCCTTTACGGGGATTTATCGAAGAATCTGGCCGGATCTTTCGCTTGGGCGGGTGAGAATGATGCGGACAGCAAAGGAGGATTCTCGGTATGGGCGCCCGATGTGTTTTGGAATGAGCATTATGTCAATAAGGATGGCACAAAAGGGGCCTACATGATTTATTATAGTGCCTCCTCCACCTATATACGCTCCGCGATCGGCATTGCCGTTGCCCCCAATATTGAGGGACCCTATCAATATGTGGATACCATTGTGAACACTGGTTTTACAAAGGAGACTGCATTCGATAAAAATAGCAAAGTAGATAAAAAGTGGACAAATACGCCGATTCCACAACTCATTAATGAAGGCAAGCTGAAGGGTCCCAGAGCAGGATGGTTTAATGCCGACGGTTCTTATGTGAATCGGGTGTTCCCGAATGCAATCGATGCAGCAGTCTTTTATGATACAGACGGGCGCTTATGGATGACGTATGGGTCATGGTCCGGAGGCATTTTTTTGCTGGAGCTGGATAAAGCAACTGGCAAACCGATCTATCCAGGCCAAGATGGAACGACGGAGGATGGCCGGTTGATTGATCGTTATTTTGGCACCAAGATTGCAGGTGGATACGGTGAGTCCGGGGAAGGTCCGTATATTGAATACAACTCAAAAACGGGTTACTACTATCTGTATGTAACCTATGGCGGACTTGCAGCTGACGGTGGATATAACATGAGATTATTCCGTTCCAAGAGTCCGACAGGACCTTATAAGGATGCCAAAGGGCAGAATGCTGTTCTGCCAGCAAACACCAAAAATGCAGCCTATGGCAACAAATTAATGGGTAACTTCTTGTTCGATAGCCAAATAGGCGATCCAGGTACAGGTGTGGGCTACGGCTATGTATCTCCTGGGCATAACTCGGTGTACACCGATCCTGCTACCGGACAAATGTTTGTTGTCTTTCATACCCGATTCCCTCAGCAGGGGGAGACTCACGAGCTGCGTGTACATCAAATGTTCATGAATCAGGATGACTGGCCTGTGGTAGCTCCTTACCGTTACGGTGGCGAGACGCTTACAAAGCTGGATGAGAAACAATTCATTGGCGATTATCAATATATTAACCATGGTAGTGATTCTTCGGCGACAATCAAAAATACGCAGTTCATTCAGCTGAAAGCAGATCACACTATTAAAGGCGATGTGCAAGGAACATGGCACAAGTCGGGGGATGCGAATATCCAACTAACACTGGATGGCATTGTGTTTGATGGAGTATTCCTGAGACAATGGGACCAGGTAACGAATCAATATATTTTGGCGTTTACAGTTCTATCGAATAAAGGCGAAATGGCCTGGGGCAGTAAGTTCCCTGATATGCCGGATACGACAGTCGTTGACAGTGTGTATCGTGAATTAGATCTTGGCGATACGAGCCGGGTGACGGCTAATCTGACGCTTCCGAAGGAAGGCAGTCGGCAATCCGCGATTACCTGGAAAACTTCAAACCCAAACGTCATTTCTGATACTGGTGAAGTCAAGCGCCCCGGGATCGGTGAAAAGGCTGTATCCGCTACTTTGACGGCTTCCATCACCAAAGGAGACAGCAGTCGGGATAAAACTTTTAACATTACGGTAGCTCCTTATGAGAAGGCAACATTGACCGCTTCATACCCATTTGAAAATAACCTAAAGGATCAGAATGATGCTTTTGCCAATGGTAAGGTTATTGGTGACCGGATCGATCGTCAGGGAGGAAGTGTATCCTACGCTGAAGGCGTAAGGGGCCAAGCTGTAGTCCTTGATGGACAGTCAGGTATTGCTCTGCCTGAAGGACTCATATCCAGCTCAGCCTATTCTGTGTCACTGTGGGTGAAGCCCAGCGAGTTGACTGTCCATACACCAACTTTTTTTGGAGCTATGGATAGCAACCACTGGGTTAGCCTTCTGCCCAGAGGACCCGAGAAGGATAACACTATGGTCTGGTCCGGCAGCTCAACTTGGTATACTGGCAGTACGGGCCTGAAGATCAAAGCCAATGAATGGACACATCTGGCCTTCACTGTAGATCGTGGGGTATTAGAGGTGTATGTGAATGGCAAAATTCAATTTACCGGCTCAAAGTTCCCGGATGTCTTTACCTCTAAATCTGGAACATTCAGCCTAGGGGTCAATTGGTGGGACCCTGCGTTCAAAGGATCTATAGACGAGCTGAATATATTTGAAGGCGCGCTCCCTCCTGCACAGGTGGAAGAGTTAGCCCAGATGAAGTGAATTAAGACTATTTGTGAAATGCGTAAGCATAGCTAGTGTCGAAGAATGAAAAAAAGAGAGCGCTGAACAGCACTCTCTTTTAATAAACCATATAAATATTAGTAGGCCAGTGCAAAAAGTCCTTTGATATGGGACAGGTAACGGATGTTACTGCCTTCTTTCATCAAAGTAGCTACAGCGCCTTTCAGTTGGGTGCCATTCGCGCCTACAGTACCGATCGCGTCTGTTCTTCCCAAGCTGCCCAGTGTACCGGAGAACACTGGCGTAAAGCGTTCCATTTTCGCTCCGTTGAAATAAGCGAAGATGTTGTAACCAACTAATTCACCCATTTGCCAAGCCAACTGTGCAGTTGGAGGGTATGGACGCTCGCCTTCACCTGGGAACACTACTGCGCTGTCGCCAGCGAGGAAGATGTCTTCGTGGGAAGTCGATTGCAGTGCGCCATTCACAGTTGCGCGACCGCGGTTTACTTCGATACCGGATGCGCCAACCAGTGCATTACCTTGTACGCCGCCTGTCCAGATCAGTGTGTTCGTTTTGATCGAACGTCCGTCTTTCAAGAGAACTTCGTCAGCTTTCATTTCTGTAATCGGAACACCCGCTACGATTTGAACGCCACGTTTTTCAAGGCTTGTTACTGCACGATCAACCAGTGGTTGAGGGAAGCCTGCCAAAATAGATGGTCCAGCTTCTACGCAATACAAGTTGATATCTTCGTAGTTAATGCCTTTTTCACGGCAAACTGCAGGCAGTTTGTCAGCATATTCGCCCACCAGCTCAACGCCAGTCAGACCGCCGCCACCGATAACAATGGTAGCGTCCGCTTTGTTACCGGATTGCTTGTAAGCATCCAGACGAGCTTCCACATGTGCACGGATGCGATTAGCTTCTGCCACTGATTTCAGTGTGAAGCTATGCTCTTGCAGCCCCGGAATACCGAAGTATGCCGTTTCACTGCCCAGGGAAATAACGAGAGCGTCATAGCTCAACGTAGCACCACTAGCCAGAGTTACTTTCTTATCGTCCGGTTTGATTTCGGAAACAGTATCCACTTTCAGGATAATATCTTTGTTACGCAGCAGTTTTTCCAAAGGAAGCGCCACAGCTTTTTCGGCAATCGTACCTGCCGCCAAACGGTGCAGTTCCGTAATAATTTGGTGCGACGCAAAGCGGTTTACCACTGTAATGGTTGCTTGGCTAGCGTCCATATGCTGGCGTGCTGTAAGAGCGGCCAGCAATCCGCCGTATCCGCCGCCCAAGATCAAAATTTGCTTCGACATGTCCATCCTCCGTTCTCGATCAGGTAATTATTTGCTTTCGCGTTGGCGCTCATTCAGAATATCCAGGAAAGCCTGGCTGAAACGCAGCGTTTTTTGTACATTAGGATCTTTAAGCATTTTGAGCAGGCCAAACAGACCTACACTGCCGTCCGTAGTTTGTACACGGTCATTTGCTTCAATTGCAGCAGAAGCCAATCCTTTAGCCGAATCTGTAACAGGCTTCACAAACTCTCCCATGGAGTTTTTCATATCTCCGATAAAGACAGGGTCAGTTGCCAGACTGCGGGCTACATCATAAGCATCGGTCATCAAAGTAACCATCTCAGTCAACTTTGGCAGATTCTCTACCAGTACGGTCAGCGATTGCTGAACCTCCGGTTTCATCAATTGGTCCAATACATCCCGAGACTCTTTGGTAGCTTCTTGTGTTACGGCCACCTCTTGTTGGTTTTCAGACATGCGTGAACGTCCTCCTTTACTGTGAAAATAGAAGTCCATTCCTTTCTCGTAACCTGCATCATAAACTCTAGCAATAAAACGTTCAATGAATTCGCCCTTAAACATGCAAGAAGCACAGCTTAAACCGGCCTATACCCTAAAGGGCAAGACTGATGATCGCAGATGCCAATTGTATATTGCTTGGACGTTATTCTGTTGTTGTTACTGCTGCGGAATATCTCACGAAGCGCTCCCTCGTGACTACAACAGGCCGAAACGGAACCCTATACCTCTATATTACACCTTTCACAACCCAATCGTCGAAGAAATTTTAAATTTGCACAAATTTCTGCAAATTTTTTATTGTTATTTTAGATAAAAATTAGAATAAGCACGATTTTTGTCTAAGTTTACCTTAAAAAAAGGGGCATTTTATACTAGAGATGGGTAATAGAGAGAGTGAGTTTCTGTTCATTAATATGAAAACCAATACAAAACATATTCCTACGGAGGGTTAAACGATGGCTAAAACATTTGCAGATATGGTTCAAGAAGCGAGGCAGCACGTTCAGGGCATTACTTCACAGGAGGCCCGTCAGCGAATTGAATCCAATCCAGATACATTCGTTATCGACGTACAGGATTCTCATGATGCAGGTGCTTGCGGCCTAATTCGCGGTAGCGCCAATATTTCACTGGGTATGCTACCCATCCGCGCTGACCTGGACGTTCCACAAGATTTGCGTGATGAACGCTTACGTGACCGCAACCGCCCAATTATCACCACTTGTGGGGCAGGCGGACAAGCTGCATTGGCAGCTTATATACTGCAACAGATGGGCTTTACCAATGTGGCCTTTATTGAAGGCGGAACAACAGCCTGGAAGGAATCTGGCTTTGAAGTAGAACTGTATTAAGGGAATGTAGCCGATTCCCCAGCAAATCGTCCTAGGTGCGTAAGGTGTCCTCAGAAGCATCGGAAGCACCAGAAGGTTCAAAATCATCCGGAATCGGCAGTGGCACGCCAGACTCGATAAATTCCTCTACATCACGGGCTGCTTTAACTTGATTGCACTCGTTGCAGGCGCATACGCAATTTACTGGCGTGGTGTGTCCACCTTTAGCCCGTGGAAGTAAATGATCAATCGTGTCGCCATAGCCACCGCAAAAAAAGCACGTATAACGGTCACGTTTAAGCACATATTGGCGGAATTCCTTGTTGCTATAAAGTCTGCGGACCGTGTACGGATTTACAATCACTGCCATGCGTTCTCTGACCAGAGTCATCGCCAAATCAAGCTCAATCTCCTGATGCCAGCGTCTCCCTTGGTCGGTTTTGCCTCTTAGTCGAATCATGCCATTGCGATTAAGCCGCAACGCACGGGTATCCGCAGGCTTCAGCCTGCTAAGCAAATGACGAACCCGTTGCCGATGGCGCTCACGCGCTTTGTCCGTGACGGGCTTCCTACGGGGGCGTTGGGAATCATTAGAAGGCTGCGCGGACGCTTCCAGACCGTACGCAGTCGTATCTGCTTCGGAGCTATGCCGTTCCACAGGAGCAGCCAAGGGCTTCGTTTCCTCATGGGAAGGAGCGGACGTAACCGCCCGTTCTTGCGGGGCTAACCCCCGACAGGAACGACAAGGACCACGTCGGGAATAAGGCCCCGCCCGGCGACCGGTTCTGCGCTGAAAGTCTGATAATGGTTTTATCTCCTGACAATACGTACATTTTTTCATCAGCGGTTCTCTCGCTTCATCCTTATTCTGCTGCGGATCTGTCACGTTCATCCCTCCTTCCCTTTCTTGTTCGAGCTTATGGTTTGCCCGAAATCCGAACTATAGCTAAGTTAGATTCATTTTACCGTTTTCACGTTTCCTTTTCTAGCCATCGAGTCGTTGTCATCACTCAAGGTATAACAAATTTTAATGATTTAGCATACGTTATATAGCGATCCATGTTCTTCATCAACATCATATTGACCATCAGACGTTTAGCCCCCCTCACTTGGTGGGTAACTTGTTATATATGAAGGAGGGACGCACATGAAAAGGAACCATACGATGATGCAATTTTTCGAGTGGAATGTCGCAGCTGACGGTTCTCACTGGAAAAAGCTTGCCCGCCTGGCACCGGAACTAAAAGCCAAAGGAATTGACGCGATATGGATTCCACCTGTCACCAAAGGCCAATCTCCTGAGGATACGGGTTACGGCGTCTATGACCTTTACGATCTGGGCGAATTTGACCAAAAAGGTGCAGTACGCACCAAATACGGAACCAGGGAAGATCTGCTGGAAGCTGTCGCATCCTGCGTTCGCCACGGCGTAGCCGTCTATGTCGATCTGGTCATGAACCATAAGGCAGGTGCAGATGAAACCGAAGTATTCAAGGTCGTCGAGGTCAACCCGGATAATCGTAATGAGGTCATTTCCGAGCCCTTTGATATCGAAGGCTGGACTAAATTTACATTCCCCGGCCGGCAAGGGAAGTATTCCACATTTCAATGGAACTTCGAACATTTTAACGGAACGGATTACGATGCAAGTCAGGACCGGACAGGAATCTATCGTATTTTAGGTAAAAATAAAAACTGGAGCGATAATGTAGATGATGAATTCGGCAATTATGATTATTTAATGTTCGCCAATATTGACTATAATCATCAGGATGTGCGTAAGGAAATGATCCGCTGGGGCAAGTGGCTGGTGGATACTCTACAATGCAACGGATTCCGTCTGGATGCAATCAAGCATATTAATCATGAATTTGTACGAGAGTTTGCTACAGAAATGATTAAAAAGCGCGGGCAGGATTTTTATATGGTAGGCGAGTTTTGGAAACCGGATCTGGAATCGTGTCAAAAGTTTCTGGATACCATCGATTATAAAATCGACCTGTTTGACGTATCCCTCCACTACAAACTACATAGCGCTTCCTTGGGTGGTAAGGATTTCGATTTAAGCACCATTTTCGAGGATACGCTGGTTCATACCCATCCCCTGAACTCGGTTACTTTTGTCGATAATCATGATTCCCAGCCGCATGAAGCGCTCGAATCCTGGGTGGAGGACTGGTTTAAGCCCAGTGCCTATGCACTCATCCTACTGCGCAAAGATGGTTATCCCTGCGTATTCTACGGGGATTACTACGGTATCCAGGGACAAACGCCTGTGAAAGGCAAGCAAGCTGAGCTAGACCCGCTCCTATATGCTCGGTACCACAAAGCTTATGGTGAGCAAAAAGATTATTTTGATGATCCCCATACGATTGGATGGGTTCGTCAGGGCATTCCTGAGCTGCACGGCTCTGGATGTGCTGTGGTGATCACCAACGCAAATGACGGGGAAAAGCGCATGTTCGTGGGTAAACAACATGCAGGAGAAAAATGGACCGATTTGACTGGGCATCACGATCATGCCGTGAAGATCGAACAGGATGGCTACGGCGTATTTCCCGTTCGTGCTGGCAGTGTATCTGTATGGGCACTTCCTACCGAGGAAGACAGCCTGGAAACAGAGGATACCGCGAACGCTTGATGTATATCAACTCAAAGAGGACAGGATGCAAGGAAGCGCCCTGTCCTCTTTGTATATGGAAAATCACTCCGTCACCTTGCTTTGGTTGGCCACAGCCTGTTTTTTTGCCTCAACATGACTCGGATCCCCAAGATAGAAGCGCCGTATAGGATCGATATGCTCATCCAGCTCATACACCAGTGGGATACCTGTCGGGATGTTCAAATCCAGCAGTGCAGTTTCGTCCAAATTCTCCATGTACTTGATCAAGGCTCGTAAAGTATTACCGTGTGCGGAAATGATAACCCGGTCCTTTTTGAGAATCAACGGCACGATCCGTTGCTTCCAAAACTCACCAACCCGATGCACAGTGTCTTCTAGGCTTTCCCCGAGCGGCAGCTCCTCCGGCTTAATATGGCGATAACGCTCTTCCCGATGTGGACTCCGTTCATCCTGCTCATCCAACATGGGTGGTCGCACCGTCAAACTACGTCGCCAAATATGAACCTGCTCCTCGCCGTATTGCACGGCGGAATCCAGCTTGCTGAGCCCCTGAAGAGCACCATAGTGGCGTTCATTCAGCTTCCATGACTTCTGCACAGGTATCCACAGATGATCCAGCTCATCCAAGATATGATACAACGTGCGGATAGAACGTTTTAGCACAGAAGCAAATGCCAAATCAAACGTATACCCAGCCTCCTTGAGGATACGTCCTGCCTCGATGGCCTCATGAGTTCCCTGTTCAGTCAGATCAACATCCGTCCAGCCTGTGAACAAGTTTTGTCGGTTATACACGCTTTCTCCATGCCTCACCAGCACCACTTGATACATATACCTCACTCCTCACCTATCTATCCTCTATGTTTTACCCAACTTCTATGTATTTAACGTAAAATGCATTTTTTAAACCGCCTTTTTCATACAAAAAAGGACGACATTCAGCCGCCCTTCTCTTCTCATCCTACTTAAACCATATGCAATAGTCGCAGATCTTAGTCCCTATTGCTAAGCTTGGCTAACAGATCCAATATTCGTACATATAGCCACACTAACGTTACCAGCAATGCAAAAGCACCATACCATTCCATATATTTGGGTGCGCCTTGATCAGCTTGTTCCTCAATGAAATTAAAATCTACGAGCAGATTCAAAGCGGCAATGATGACGATAAATAAACTAATGCCAATACCCACCCAGCCCGTTTCATGGATATACGGAACATTCATACCGAAAAAATTCAAAATAAAATCAACCAACGTCACCAGAAAAATCGCCATCGTACATAGGACAACAAATGAGATAAAGCCACGTGTCACCTTGATGATTCGTTGTGTATACATAAAGAGCATCAAGAACAAGATACCCACAGTCAGCAAAATGGCATTAACTACAATTCCAGGGTACTCATACTCCATAAAAGCGGAAACGCCACCCAAAGCAAAGCCACTCAGAATCGCATATACAGGAGAAAGCAATGGAGCCGCTTTTGGAAAAAAGGATATCGCAAGTGCTACGCCTGCCATCCCAATAAAGCCTGCCGTCAGCAACGATAGCACCTCTACGGTTCCTTGGTAGGTCATATACCAGGTAATACTGCTAGAAACGATAAGTAGGACCAGCAGAAGTAACGTTTTGTTCACCGTTCCTCCGATGGTCATACGTTGTTCGCTAGCTTCTCTTTCATCTTCACGTAAAAAGATGTCATCACGTAAAACCGGATTGCTAAAGCTCATACAGGGTACTCCTTTTCGATGTGTTATTTACGATGTCATATGTATATATCGGCACAACCTGAAAAAAGTTTCAGAAAATTTCAAACAATAAAAAAACTCTAACCTTGCCTTTCGGCAAAGCTAGAGTTAGAGGGTCAAGTCGTTACAGATTAAAAATCAGCGGTAGCAATTTGGATAGTACCTGTTACTGCTCCAACTGGAGTCGCCTGAAGAGCAGCTACCAGCAGCAAAGCAACTTCTAACGTAAGGCTGTTGCCCGCTGGGATTACATAAGTGATCACAGGAGCATTGACACGGGTAACCACAAG
This sequence comes from Paenibacillus sp. ICGEB2008, assembly GCF_000307675.1. Lineage (NCBI taxonomy): Bacteria > Bacillati > Bacillota > Bacilli > Caryophanales > Paenibacillaceae > Paenibacillus > Paenibacillus sp. ICGEB2008. Next base: position 282,271 of record NZ_AMQU01000006.1, on the reverse strand, counting down.
ATCAACCGGATTGGCACCTGTATTATTCACAGTAATCGTAGCATTATTACCGCCTCTCAGATTTTCAAAGAAGGACTTACCCACACCAGCAGCAAGATTGTAGAATTGCGAAGGTAAAAGAATCGCCATAGTCTTCACCTCCCTTGCGTTTGATAATGTATTCTATGCTCCCAATCTATCAACGTAACGTTAAGTGTCTCAGTAATAAGACACAATTTAAAAGACTTATAGATTAACGTACTCTCTATATATTAAAAGGAGTTGCCCTCTCAGATCCTTTGCAGAATCTGCGGACAACCTGTCATTTTGAAAGGTTAAACCATTTTTTTCATATTATAAGCCTAATCATGATAAAATACGTACCATAATGAAAAAGACCCGAGGAGGATAACCACATGAAACAGGAACTGATTGACCGCCTGACTACATATGTTCAGGTGGATACCCAATCCGACGAAAGCAGCCACACTTGCCCCACCACACCCGGACAGCTCACATTGGGCAACCTCCTGGTAGACGAACTGAAATCCATCGGTATGACAGACGTAACCATTGATGGTCATGGTTATGTAATGGCAACCCTTCCCTCCAATACGGATAAAGAAGTGCCCGTCATTGGTTTTCTGGCACACCTTGATACGGCTACTGAGCTAACCGGCGCAGGAGTGAAGCCACAGTTGACGGAGAATTACGATGGAGGCGATATCACGCTGAATGCCTCGCTGGGTGTAGTACTTTCTCCACGTGAGTTTCCCGAATTGACTCAATATAAAGGCCATACCCTAATCACAACAGATGGTACCACCCTGCTCGGTGCAGACAACAAAGCTGGCATCGCAGAAATCATGACAGCAATCCACTATCTGATTGATCATCCAGAAATTCAACATGGCAAAATTCGCGTTGCTTTTACACCGGACGAAGAGATTGGAAGAGGACCTGAACGCTTTGATGTAGCCGCTTTTGGTGCTGAATATGCTTATACAGTAGACGGCGGACCGCTCGGAGAACTGGAGTATGAGAGCTTCAATGCCGCAGCTGCTCATATTACCATTCATGGTGTGAATGTACATCCTGGTACGGCTAAAAACAAAATGATCCACGCTGCCAAAATCGCTATGGAACTGCACAGTAGATTACCTGCGAATGAAGCCCCGGAATATACAGACGGGTATGATGGCTTCTATCATCTGTTGGAGTCTACAGGCACAGCAGAACAAGCCAAACTGTACTATATTATCCGCGATTTTGATCGCGAGAGCTTCGAAAACCGGAAAGCTTATTTGACAAATATCGTAAAAGAGCTCCAGGCTGCCTATGGAGATAACCGCATCACGCTGGAGCTGAGAGATCAGTATTACAACATGAAAGAGAAAATCGAGCCTGTCAAACATATCGTCGATATCGCACATGAAGCAATGACAAAGCTGAATATTGAGCCCATTATCAAGCCGATTCGTGGAGGCACAGACGGTTCACAGCTGTCTTACATGGGACTGCCTACACCGAATATTTTCACAGGTGGGGAGAACTATCACGGTAAGTATGAGTATGTGTCAGTGGACAACATGGTGCTTGCCACCAAGGTTATTGTGGAAATCGCACAATTGTTCGAGCAACGCGGCAAGTGAACCACTTTTACACACACTGACACGTTTAGATTAAATATGAAGGCATATCGTTTCGTAATGGAAACGATATGCCTTTTTTATTGAAGCTCTCATATCCCCTTTAAATTTTCGATACCTTTATAACTTTTATCCGTCTTCAGACCGACAATTATATAAGACTATAAAAAATATATTTAGTAAAGAAAGGTAGGCAGTCCACTTGAATACAATAGATGCATTAATTGTAGCCATTCCCTACATACAACAGGTTATGCGTGAGAAAGTAACCCTTGCTCTCTTCGACCGCACTCACGTTCTTGCTTACACCCAATCAGAGGGTATGGACCTCGGCTTTGAAACAGGCTCGGAGCTGCTGGAGGACTACAAAAATTTTGCCATGCTTAAAAATGGACATGAGGCCAGCTTGACCCACATTCCGGCTGAAGTCCTGGGATATCCTCTTGATATGATCAGTATTCCTGTCTTTGACGATAAAGGGGACGTCATCGCAGCGTTTGCCGCCTCCTATAATTTGACCAACAAAAATCAACTGGATCAAATCGTATCCGAAAACCTCTCCATTACCGAGCAGCTCATTGAGATGGTGCAACATGTAACAGCGCATTCGGAGGAGTTACAGGCTACCAGTGAACACATTTTGAAGAACACCCAAATTGCCGTACAAAACTCGGGTAAAATTAATCAGGTTGCTGTATTTATCAAGGAAATTTCCGATCAAACCAACCTGCTTGGATTGAATGCTGCGATCGAAGCCGCACGTGTCGGAGAAGCAGGAGCAGGCTTCGGTATCGTTGCTCAAGAAGTACGCAAGCTGTCCGTAGAGTCCAAAAAAGCGACGGTCGATATCGAGGGAGCCCTTAAGGATGTACAGAACTCCATTCGTCAGATGGAGCAGGAAATAGAGCAAATTGTTTCTTCTTCTCAAGAGCAGGCGACTCTGGTAGGCTCTTTCACCGAAGTCATGGAGCGTATGCAAAAGGCGAGCGAAACGATGCAACATCTGGCCGATAACCTGACTTCCTATATTGTAAAATAAATAACATCGTTACTTTGCATGAGAAAGGGGAGCGCACTGATCCGCAAATGGCGAAAAAGTGCGCTCCCCTTATTTACACAATCCCTACTGGGTAAGACGATCGAAGTCTAAAATCAAGCAGTAAAAGAAAAAACACCATGATTCGAAGGATGCACGGAGTCTAAATCTCCCAATGTATTTCCTATCGGAAGAGCAACACTAAGAAACGCTAAGACCATAGTTATCGAGCTTAATGCCTTTTTCATTATGAAGCCCCCTTAATAAAATGGTTTGGTATTGCTCTTGCTGGGACGGTGTTGCCAAATCTCGGTAAGTTTCGAATAGTGCAACCAGTGTTCTAAAATCGGCATCGGCTTCTACCCCAATAGAGAATTGCAGAGAAACAAGGATATAATTCAATGCAACGATATACTGCTTCTTTTTCAAATAGTAAATAGCTAATTGGTTGACCAGTTTCAAATAATATACGCGGTTGGCTCTATCTTCATAACCTTCAAATATCTCAATATCATCGGCAAACTCGTTCAGCAGTTCATCAATCTCCCAATCGTTCAAGTTAGCTGCTTCAGTAATACCAACCAATCCTGGTAGTAGCTCCTCGTCATTGTTGTGAAGAAACTGAACATATTCCGGTAAAAGTTCCTTCTTCCCCAAAAGTAAATCAATCATATATAAATTGGCCTTGGCGAGAAAACGGAATCTCTCTACTTCTTCGTGACCGCTTTGATCCAGCCCCATAAACCAGCCCATTTCGCTATACTTCATAATATAATCTCTGGCTTCCTCATACTGGCCTATATTCTGATAATAAATCGATTTCGCTAGATAACTGTAAGCATAATAAAACACCAGCGGGTGTTTGGTGTCCAATGTCTCATACTTGCCGTCCGCAGCATTTCTCAGTTGGGTGTGATACAGGCTTTCAGCCAACGAATGCAAATAATCCGCAACCTTGTTCGCTTCATCCCAATCATTATGCGTGTAGCTGATTCTAAATAACTCGCAAGCTTTATCAAGCGCGTGGCTGTCCGACAACAAATAAATAGCTCCCCTTTGATTCAGGACCTCTTCCACTAAACCCCGCCTCCCTATCCTGAAAATTACGGTCACCCCTAGCCTTGTGGCTATTCTTCAGGGTAGTTATGCTATTAGCCCCATTTTTACATGCCAGTATATTACAAATATAGTCAAAGCCTAACTTGAAGTCAATTTAATCATCGGTACATTCATATTTTTGCAATCTGACATGGATATGTATATTTACGAGTCACGAATAGAGGATTTTCATTATTGAAATAATGCTAAAGAAGACAAAAGGTGGGCTCTCTTATGAGTGGTTTTCATGATCTATAGTATCGTCAGGGTAACTACGTTACGAATTAGTGCGTACTTTTCAACCGAATACCGGGGCCTTACAATCAAACCTGTGCACGAAAGCAAAGTATAGAGTACGACTCAACAAAGCATGTACCTGTTCATCCAAATACAATTCACTTAAGGAGTGAAGTTAATAACATGGAACTTCAATTGGCTTTAGACTTGGTAGATATCCCACAAGGTATTGCATTGGTAAAAGAAGTGGAATCGTATATTGATATCGTAGAAATCGGTACGCCGATTGTCATCAATGAAGGACTTCACGCTGTAAAAGCAATGAAAGAAGCATTTCCCAATCTAAAAGTGCTGGCTGACCTGAAAGTTATGGACGCAGGGGGATATGAAGTGCTGAAAGCTTCCGAGGCTGGTGCCGATATTGTGACGATTTTGGCTGTAGCTGAAGATGCAACGATCAAAGGTGCTGTAGAAGAAGCTAAGAAACAAGGCGGCAAAAAAATCCTGGTGGACATGATCGGTGTTAAAAACCTGGAGCAACGTGCGAAAGAAATTGATGCTTTAGGCGTTGACTACATCTGTGTGCACACAGGCTACGATCTGCAAGCGGAAGGACAAAGTCCGTTCGAAGCATTGCAAACCGTCAAAAAAGTCGTAAAAAACTCCAAAACAGCCGTAGCTGGCGGCATCAAGCTGAGTACATTGGCTGAAGTGGTAAAAGCTCAACCGGATCTGGTTATCGTAGGCGGCGGTATCACTGGCGAAGACGACAAAAAGGCTGTAGCCTCGCAAATGCAGCAGCTCATTAAACAAGGTTAATCCCAATGGAGACCTCTCAATATTTATCCGAGGTAATCAAGGAGCTGCAATTCGTTCCACAGCTAATCAGCGATACCGAATCGGAACAGCTGATCCACTCCATCGCTGCTGCGAATAAGGTATTCGTAGCAGGAGCGGGGCGCTCAGGGTTCATGATTCGCTCGCTGGCCATGCGGCTGATGCATATGGGAATTCAAGCTTACGTCGTTGGGGAAACCGTAACCCCTGGTTTAAGCGAGGGTGATCTGCTGATTATCGGTTCAGGCTCTGGTGAAACTAAAAGCCTAGCCTCCATGGCAGACAAAGCGAAAAAACTCGGGGCCTCACTGGCGCTCCTTACCACCTCCCCCGAATCCACCATCGGCAAACTGGCCGATATCATCGTTAAGCTGCCCGGCGCACCCAAGGACCCATCCAACAAGAATTACCAAACCATTCAGCCCATGGGCTCACTGTTTGAACAAACCCTGCTGCTGTATGGCGATGCGTTGGTACTCAGAACGATGAAGCTGCGCAAGCTGACTTCCGAATCCATGTATGGTCAACACGCCAATTTGGAATAAAACTGCTTTTTCCTTTACGATAACAAAGCAGGCTGTCCCTACATGTCCGAGCATGTAAAGACAGCCTGCCTATTGTGTTTAAATGAAGTAAAATCTTAGTCTTCTACTCCTCTGTCTCAAATCATTTATTCATTACTCCCTACTGGCAGCGGCGGCACTTTGGATGGATCAACCAGCGCCCAATATGCATATTTGGCCTTTAACCGTTCATTGAACAGCAGCGGCTTATCCAGCCGGGCAATCGGGAATGTAGTAAGCCACGTATTGCCATCATCTGTCCCCCAAATCGTCACATTGCTGAGATGTTCCTGCTGTCTTGTAAACATATCGAACAGCGCCTGATAACGATGAGCCTGCCGGATCAGTAGAGCTTCAGGAATCGTTTCGTAGCGATCCGTATCATTAGAGTAGAGGCCCATATCCAGCTCTGTGATCTGATTATCCAGCCCGAGTGAAGCAAACTTTTCGATGGATTGCTCGATTTCGGCAATAGTAGGGAACTCCAGGCGGATATGCGATTGGTGACCTACGCCATCAATCGGTACACCTTTGGCAAGCAAATCACGCACCAGATTGTACAGAAAATCCCGTTTCTTCGGTTCATGGGTATTGTAATCGTTAATGAACAACCGCGCGTTTGGCCCCGCCACTTCCCTCGTGACACGGAACGCTTTTTCAATATAATCGGTTCCTGTAATCTGATACCACTTGCTACGGCGCATGCCGTCTGGCTGATCAGGATCAATGACCTCATTCACCACATCCCAATCGGTAATAACATTTTTATAACGAGCGGCAACAGCACGAATATGCGTCTCCAGGCGGTCCAGCAAAAGCTTTTTATTCTCAGCAGTCGGTGTCATCGGCTGTCCATTTTTGTCCTTAAACATCCAATCCCCGGTTTGGTTATGCCACACTAAGGTATGGAAACGAATTTCCAATCCGTGCTGTTTTGCAAATTGCACAATTTGGTCTGCTTCCTCCCAATGGAACTGCCCCTCGGATGGTTGCAAGGAGACAGGCTTCATCGCATTCCCTGCAACGACGCTGTTAAAATGCTTCTGTACCAGTTCTCCGTAAGCCCCTTCGGTCTGGAAAGCCTCAATCGCTGTGCCGATGCTGAACTGTCCCTGATATAATCCATGCAAAGAAGGTATGTCCTTCTCAATCGCCAGCGGCGGCACCAGGGACAATTCGAAATCATCCATATAAAAGGAAGACGTCCCTTCTGGCGATTCCAGGTACATAGAAACGGCATCTGTGTCATGTGCGAGCGTATACGTGCCAGCCAAATGCATCCATCCTCCTGTCGTAATCGCCGTATCGCCTACAATCGTTTCATATGCACTTTGTCCTTGATAATCACGCTGTACGCTGAGCCTCACCTTGGCAGGCTGCTCACCCGGCGCCAGCTTCACCCAGGTGCTGACCGTATAACGGTTGCCCTTTTGCATCGTGGCAGTCACGTCCAGCTTGGGACCGGCATATGCCTTTTGTCTGCCTGTTGTCAGCAGACTGTATGAGCCGGTCCGTGCATCGGCATTCGAGACCTGCACAGTCTCGGCTCCTAAGCGGGATACCCAACCTTGGGCTGTGCCATCTTCAAACCCAGATACAATCCCACTTGTAGGATTCGTTGGTGTTACTGATACCTGCCTAATTTCCACCTCATCCACATAGTAGGCCTGAGCGGGGTTCGAGTTCTCCACATACAGCTTCAATGCATTCATCTCCCCGGTAAACGTATATCTCCCCTGAAGTTTAATCCACGAAGTATCTGCTGTTTCAGTCTGGGCTACAGTCTTCCATGCTGTAGTCCCCCCTGTCGGCTGCTGCTCCATCGTAAGCTTAATCACGCTTGGAATTGCCGCATTGCCGTCCAGTTTTACATACCCGCTAATTTCATACTCCACATCCGGCAGCAGCAGCGGCTTCACATCCAGCTCTGCTCCGTTCCAAGCCGCCGTACGAGCGGTTGCCTTCAGACTGTGCGTACCGCCATAGGCCGCTTCCGTGACGGATGCAATTTGGGTATAAGCTCCCCGGGGCTTCCAGCCGTCACTGTTTCCTTGCTCAAATCCATACGTTTTAATGATCTTCCCTGCCGATAGCACCTTGTCCGAAACCGACGGAGAATGTTCCATAGACGAAGCTGCCTTCGCTACAGACGTTCCCCACCATCCGATAGGTGATAACAACAGCACTCCAGCCAGTACCAGACAAAAAGGCGTATACCAACATGACCGCACAGCAATCCCTCCTGCACTCAAATTTTTGAATTCATATTTGGCACTCTTGGATTATAGTTATCTGCGGATTGGAAACGGCTCTTAGAATGAATGTAAAATATTCACTATCCTTTGACGCCTCCCAAGGTCATACCCTTCACAAAATATTTTTGTAAAAACGGATAGACTAAAATAATAGGCACTGAAGCAACAATCGTCATCGTGGCACGAATAGAGGTAGGCGTAACCGCCTTCGCCAAATTTTCCGACCCTGCAAATTGGCTGGCATAGTCCTGAGCGTTAACGGACGTATTGGAATTTTGTAGAATTTTCATCAGCTCATATTGGAGAGTGCTCCATTGCTCATACGACGAATTGTACAAAAATACATCGAACCAGGAATTCCATTGCGAGACCGCCGTGAACAGGGATACTGTTGCCAGCACTGGCACACACAGCGGCAAAACAATGCGCATAAAAGTAGCAAACTCGCCAGCCCCATCAATACGTGCCGACTCCAAAATCCCCTCTGGCAATCCCTCAATAAAGGAGCGAATGACTATGACATTAAACACCCCGATCAAGCCCGGCACGATGTACACCCAAAAGGTTCCCAGCATCCCAAGTTCACGAATCAAGAGAAAATTTGGGATCAATCCACCGCTAAAATACATCGTTAAAATAAAAGCAATCGAAACAAATTTGCGCAGCACATATTCCGGTCGGCTGATCGTATACGCCACCATTGCGCAGCAAAACACTGAGGTCACTGTACCCGCGACCGTACGTAATACAGAAATTAACGTAGCATGAAAAATCGTCGCTTCCTTGAATACAAATTCATAATTACTCCACGTGAATTCACGCGGCCACAAATAAATCCCACCCCGAATCGAGTCATTCGCTTCATTTAATGAAACCGCCAACGTATTTAAAAATGGATACAGCGTGAACACCATTAGGCACAGCATAAACACAACATTGCACGCATCAAAAATCCGATCCGAGGGCGCCCGAAATCGCCCGTGTATGGCCTTCCCTTTGCCCATGACTTCCTCTCCTTTCTAAAAAATAGCCTAGTCCTGCACTTAAATCCGATTGATTATTCTTAGAGTTTGTTGGTACTGTTACTTGGAACTATCATTTTGAGTGGTTATATCTAGTGGCAATTGGAGTGAATTATGTGGATTATTTTTGGGACTATAAGAAGTCGTGTTGTAGTTCGTTGGTAAGGTCTTGATGAGGTCCGCGAAGCGGCCTGTTAAAAATCCACTGACCTTCCCTGTAGAATGGATGAGCAAGTTCCCCTGCTACAACCCTCAGTTCTTAAAAAATGACTTTACGGAGGATAGCAGCGGAGCGGGCGGAATTGTTCTAAAGAAGCGGAGCGTTCACCTTTATTCCCGGATTTTAACCTATGATTTTTATTCCAATAAGAAAATCCGGGGATAACAGTGATCGGAAGAACAATCCGCACGCGAAGCGACCTTCTCCCCCGTAACTCACTCTTTTTTAGAACAACCGCTCCTCCCCTAACCGCTTCGCAATATGATTGGCGCTAAACAACAGAATGAAGCTAACCACCGTTTTGAACATTCCAGCAGCAATGGAAAGTGAAAAGTTCCCCATCTGGATACCATATTTCAGGACGAAAATATCTAAGTTTTCCGAGTAATCCACGTTCATGCCGTTGCCCAGTAAATATTGCGGTTCAAAGCCTGATTCCAGCAGGTTGCCAATGTTCATTATGAGCAGGATGATAAATACAGGCTTTAGTCCCGGCAAGGTCACATGCCAAATCCGCTGAAACCGCCCTGCTCCGTCCATCTCGGCCGCTTCATACTGCGAGGGGTCAATCGTGGTCATCGCGGCCAAATAAATGATGGTATTCCAGCCGGCATTTTTCCATACCTCCGACGATCCGAGAATCCCCCAAAAGTAGCTTCCCTCACCCAACCACAGAATAGGTTCCTTAATGAGTCCAAGCCACATCAGCACCTCATTGACAATACCACCGTCTGCTGATAGCGCCGTACTAATAATGCTGGCCGCAACTACCCACGAAATAAAATGTGGCAAGTAGCTGATCGTCTGCACCACTCGCTTAAATACAATCTGACGAAGCTCATTCAGCAAAATTGCTAGTGTTATAGCGGTAACAAATCCCAGCACCAGATTAATAAAGCTCATCGCCAGCGTATTGCGCATCACCCGCAGAAAGTGTTCATCCTGAAATAGAAAACGGAAATGCTTCAATCCAACCCATTGCTGATCAAGCAGCTTGCGGGCAGGCTTAAAATCCTGGAAGGCAATCGTCCAGCCCCAAAGAGGCAAATATTTAAAAATAAGCAGCCAGATTAAAAAAGGGACGGACATCCATACGAGTGCACGCTGCTGATTCAGCTTGTGTATAAATCCCCTAAAGCCGGTTCGCCGTGAGAGCGGCAAATGGCCCGAGGAGGTCGTAACAGGTGGCGGTGACGTGTAGCTCATAGCTGCTTCCTCCTTTATTTTTTCCCGACCGTCTTGATTTTTTTGGCAACCTCCTTCGTGATCAGCTCCTCAAAGGCCTTCACATCCAGCTTGTTAAACTCGGTGGTGTATTCCTTCCAAATGGCATCAAACTGTGCCGGTGCAGACAGTACCAAGCGCGGGAAATATTTGCGCTGCAGGTCTCCTTTCTTTTGCTGGAAAATCTGCGCAGGCGAGCCTTGATCAACCTGAATGCTCCAGGCTGGGAACCATGGACGCTCGTCAGGTGCGGAAAACATCTGCGAGAAGGACTCTACACCGTTCGCTTTAAGCAGCTTTTTATCACCTTCGGTATACGACATCCGCGCAACCTCAGGCTGCCGTCCGGGGCTAGCCGAGTTGCCGTCGGGCAAGGAAGAACCGTTACCGTACCGCGGCCAGCTGTATTCAAAATATTTGAACCCAAATGAGTCACGGAACGCATCCTCACCCGTCTTCTTAATTTGCTCCTTGGTCCGATAAAAGCGCCCATTTTTATCTACATCATAGGTTTCACCTTTGATCCCCCAGTTGGATAATACCTGGTTTTCGTCGGTCAGCAGATTGTTGAAAAATTTGATGATACGTACCGGGTCCTTGGCACTGACTGTAATTCCGATGCCTCGGTTATTAACAAATGACGACGGATCAAGATACTGATCCTTTATATTCCGGTCGTATACAACAGGCAGCCCTACATATTCCAGATCATCATTACCCGAACGCTTGGAAGCCTCCTGCAGGTTATTTAGAGACTGCCCTGCCTGCCAGCGATAATCGAAAAAGCCCAGCACCTTACCCGAGGTTAGCTTCGCCAAATATTGGTCGTAATTGTCTACAAAGGAGGATTTATCGAATAGGCCCTCTGCGTTAAGCTGATTCAGTTCCTGGAGATACCGCTTTGTGATTTCCTCATCTCCATAATCCGTCGCCTGGTGTGTTTTCATATCAATAATCGTGCCGCCATCATTGGGATAGCCTGCCAGATGCATCGGCGCATTCGTAAGCGCATAAAACCTATCCTGCGTGGTTAACGCCAAGTACCCGGTTAATCCCTCGTCTGCATGCTTTTTCGCATAGTTCCGAATCAGAGCCAAGTACTCATCTAAAGTTTTTATTTTTGGGTATCCCGCCTCCTTCAACACTCTACGCTGTATCCAAAAAGCTCCCTGCTCTATATTAGGAGCAGACAAATAATCACCGACCACCGCACTGAACGGCAGGAAATAGATATTCCCATCCTCCGCTTTCATCAGATTGTAGTACGATCCATATACACGCTTGATATTTGGCCCATATTTATCGATCAAATCATTCAGGGGAATAAAAGCCCCGGCATCCAGCAGTTTATCAATCGTGCCATCAGGTACAATCACGTCTGGATAGTCATTACTGGCAATAAACGTGCCGATTTTCGTATTCGAATCCCCTACCAAATGCTCCAGCTTCCAGTTCACGCCGGTCTGATCTTCCAGTATTTTTCCGATCCGCGTTTCATTGGTATTAATGTCTCTTCCCGCCGTGGCATTAAAATACGTGAATGTGACCTTCTCCTTGCTATCTCCCGACGCAGGCTCCTTACCCGAGCTCCCTGAGCAAGCAGCGATCATAGATGCCATCATAACCATTACCAGACTGATGATTCCGAACCTTTTGCTTGTCATGCCAGACCTTCCCCTTTCGGCCTCTTTTGTCGATTGTGTGTGAATAGCAAATTGTAAGCACTTTCATTTTATAAAATGCCTTTCATTTTGTTCACCTGTCAATCTATAGGTGTTACTTAGGAAACTATAGGTCCCGATCCGCAGGAATCATTATACGAATCTCCGTACCCTCGCCGGGGGCACTGCGAATGACCAGCTTAAAGCGGTTGCCGTAGTAAAGTTTTAGACGATAGATGACATTTTGCAGACCTATACGCTCACCCATTTCTTCCTGCCTTTGCATGTAACCATATAAGCGCTGCACCTGTTCCGCAGACATGCCCACCCCATCATCCCGAACCGTTAGCATCAGTCGTTCTTCCTCATGCTCAAAAAGAATCTCAATGCGTCCCCCATGCTTTAGCGGCTCAATGCCGTGGATACTTGCATTTTCAACCAGCGTCAGTACGACCATTTTGGGAATCAAATTGTCCAAGTCTTCGGAGCGTGCCTGTACATCGTACTGTATTCGCTCACCAAAGCGATATTGTTGGATTTCCAGAAAACAACGGATCAACTCCAGCTCGTCCCGCAAAGTAACCCGATCCTTGTTCCACACCAGCGAATTGCGGAAAATCCGTGCCATATTATGAATAATGCGGGCTGTCTCATCCTCATGCTTCATCAGGCTTCGCATACGAATCGTCTCCAGCGCATTGAACAGAAAATGGGGGTTGATCTGGCTGTGAAGTGCATTCAACTGGGCGTGCCTACGCTGAATCTCCAGATTTTTTCGCTGAATATCGGCCATATAGACATCGTTAATCAGTCGTTTGATTCTCAGCGTCATCCGGTTAAATTCACCTGTGAGCTGTCCGATTTCATCACTCGAGTCCATACCTGGAATGAGTTCAAAATGCTGATTTTTCACCTTCTTCACATGTTTCAGAATGCGATGAAGCCGCACGTTCAGCGAACGTGTAATCCAGATAATGATCAAGGTGGGCAGCAGCATATTTACACAGGTTAACAAGAGCGCAAAATTGCGAGGTTCCTGCATTTCATACAACACTTCATCTCTGGATACCGCAGCCACAATGCTCCAGCCGTTCAGATTATTCGTAAGCACATAATGAGTCTTGAATTCCATGGTGTCATTGGGTAGCTTGAGGGTGCTATAGGCCACGCTCTTATGATTTATATCAACCTTGGGGTCATTTGTATATTCGACTTCTCCCCGTTCGTTAAGCAGAAAGAGACTCCCCTGCAAGTTCAAGTTATTGAAAATCTCCCGAATGGATGACATTCGCAGCTCTATTTTCAGTATTTTTTCACGACCATTTTGGGAATAAAAATAGTTCATCCGTCGAATCAGGCTGAAGGGGTGTAGCTGCTCAGCGGTACTGTCGTCAGTACGGACAAATATAGGCTTGGACTGGCGTCCAGGCGGGATTTGGGTATACCAGGGGAAGCTTTTGACCCTCTCATCTATAAAGCTGATTCCCCCGGAATCCATTAGCGTTGGATTATCTGTATAGATCGTAATTCCACCCACGGATTGGTACACAGGACTGTAAGTATTGTTTAAGATACGACGTAAATAAGAGTCATAAACAGCAATATAGTCAGCAGGGTGGGGATATGTTTCTTCCAACACCTCATTGAGTCGATAATCGGTATAAAAGATAGACGAGATTTCCATCGCATCTTCAAATTCCCGGTAAAATTCAATTTTAATTTGTTCCAGTGCGCGCGTAATATCCTGAATACGCTGTTCTTTCACATTTTGCGAGGTAACATGGTAAAAGATCAGATTGGTCAGCACGATAGGTGTAAAAACACAGAGGAAATAAAGCAGCAGCATTTTATCTCGCAGCCGTATATGATCCAGGATAGTTCTCAGCCTCTTCATTCGCCGGACCTCTCTGGCTCGTACCCAGCACTTAGGCTATTGCGGTATTCACTTGGCGTGACGTGCGCCAGCTTTTCAAACTGAGTCACAAAATAGTCTGAACTGCCGAAGCCCACTCGCTCCGCAATTTCATAAATACGCAGGTCCGTCTGCCGCAGCAGGCGTTTCGCCTCCTGAATGCGCAATTTCAGCAGAAATTCGTTAAAGTACACCCCGTATGTTTTTCTGAACAATTGACCGAGGTATACCGGATTCATGTAAAAGTGAGCCGCTATGCTTTTCAGGCTTATATTCTCGGCAGCATGCTGCTCAATATAAGCACGGATGTGCTGGATTCCTCCCTGCTGACATTCCTTGCGCAACGTCCCAATATATTTTCCACTTTCTTCGGCAAAGGCTGTAAACAATCGTTGGAGTTCACCCAACGACAGATTCATATCCTGCCAGTTTATCATCGGTTCCAGTGACTGGAGTGAGCGCTCATTTCCCTGCATGTTTTGAATGACCCGCACGATACTAAGAACGCATTGATGCAGACTCATTTTCATAGCCTCAGGAGCATAATACTCTTCCCGAAAGCTGCTAAATAAATAACCTACGGTCGCACGTAGCTCTTCCAATTGGAGCTCCTCCACCTGCTCTGTCAAGCTATCCAGTACGTCCTGACGAATGGTCCTATAGTGGAGGGATGGCATTTCATCCTGTAAAAAGATAACAATACCACTAGGGTCATGAATGTATTTATGAAGCACTGCTTCCTTTGCACTGGCATAAGACTGCTGGATATCCCGCAACCGATTTACAGGACTTCCCGCATAAACGAATACCCGAATTCCCAACTGGTTTTTTACTGACTCCATCCCCTCTATCTCCTGTTGTAGCGCTTTCATAAACAATTCTACTTTGGCTCCAAAACCCTCTAAAAAGAAGTCCGGTACGATAAGACCAACCCGGTTACGATGCTCATGGACATAGAGGGGGTACTTGCCGTCCATTAAACGATGAAGCGCTTGCTCTATAAGCTCCCTGAACTGGAAAAGCGATAGCATGACACCATCGTCACCGGAGCGCCAAGGATGCTGATCATTCAGCTCAACAAGTACATAGTACATACACGTGGCTTCTCCAAGCCGCAACTGTTGCTCCCAATGTGTCACCACTGCATCATCCACTGGGTTCATCATCATCGTCTCTAACAGCCCGCCTGTAAGGTGGTGTTGATATCGCTGCGCGTTCTGTTGCTCACGGTGCAATCTTTCACTCAGCTTGCGCAGTGTAGCCGAAAAGTCCTCATCATCAACCGGCTTGAGTATAAAATCATGCACTCCATAGCGGAGTGCCTGCTGTGCATAAGTAAAATCACTGTAACCACTCATGATAATAAAAGCAGGATGTTGGGTACCCCGTTCGAGTACGGATCGAATCAGCTCTAATCCATCCAGCACAGGCATACGAATATCGGTAATGATCAGATCCGGGTGAAGACGACTGATTAGCTCCAGCGCATCCTCACCATTATCAGCTTCTCCCACGATTTCAAAGCCACAGGTTTCCCAATCCACAAGTTGAATTAGCCCTTTGCGGGTGAATATTTCATCATCCACCACAATGGCTCGATGCAGCTTCATAACCTGCCTCCTCCTTTCAATGAAACGTTATTTTATTGGGGTTGACTACTTCGCGGGCCTTGCACGATATCCCAGCTGGAGAAATATGGCCTTTGCAACGTATTGTGGCACTTCGAGAGCAGTTTGTACAGACGGGATTTCATCATAAGGTCGCTCCAAAGCGTGAAAACTATTGCCCCCAGCTGCTTCCTCGCCGAACACAACCGTGACCTATAGTGGCTTGTTGATGAACAGACATCCAGCGTTGTCACAGATACAGTCATCCAGCTCAGAGGGGAATGTATAGTCTATTTCGGGGTGTGGCTCTCCAATAAGAAAGCCGCTTGGTCATTTAAACCAAGCGGCTTTCTTATATTTGGATTGCGTTTTCTCTTCTTGTTATTTCTATACTTTATACATTTTGTGCGTAGCTTTCACTTGGCGTTTTGGTCAACACCACATGCAGGCTGGAGTTCGCTCCCGCACCACCACGATAGGAAAAGTGCTCATCTCCAGTAATATGGATCATATCCCCTTGGACAACTTCCGTTTGTTCACCATTTACAGTTACAGTACCGCTTCCTTCAAGAACGAGCAAATATACATTCGCTCCTGGATGGTTATGTGTTGGCAACTCAGCATTAGGGGTGAAGTTGAGAATAAAAATAACATTGTCAGCTTCCTTATGCACAATTCGTTTTGTAAATGCAGCTTCTTTATATTCCTGAAATTGAATGAGGTTTGATTTTTTCATGTAGATTCACTCTCCTGTTTGTAATTGGATTGGGCCTATATAGTCTTATTGTATTTGATTATTACGCTCGTCTTGTGATTGCGATCACAAACATAAATTTAAGTCATAAATACTTTGAAATATTCAAAAATTTGATTTCAATCATCTTTTTCATCATCACATCTAGCTAGAATCAAATTGTGTTAGACAAACCAAAACAACAGGAGGTTATTCCTATGAAACCAGGATTCAAGCTGGCAAAGAATATATATTGGGTAGGAAAAATCGATAATCGTGAGGTACCCTTTCATCGGCTTACCCTATCTAAGGGTACAACCTATAATGCATACTTACTAAAAACCGGAAAACCAACCATTATAGATACCGTAGATATGGCGTTCGGTAGAGAATTTGCCGAAGCTGTAGCGGAATTGATCGACCCGTTGGATATTCAATATATAATCGTCAATCACACGGAACCGGACCACTCCGGCGGGTTGGCGGCCCTTGCTTCCAAGGCAGCAAACGCCACCATTGTCTGCACTGAGATTGCCGTTCCGGAAATTCAGCAGATGTACAAGCTCCAGCATCGGAACTTCCTCGTAATCAAGGATGGGGATCAACTCGATATTGGAGGCAAGACACTGCTATTTAAGGAAACACCTTACCTCCATACGGAGGAAACCATGATTACGTATTGCGTGGAAGATAAAATCTTGTTCCCTTGCGATATTTTCAGCACACACGTAGCTGTAGAGCATCTATTTGCCGATGAGGCCGGTTTTGATATTACCGAGGATTTTATCGGATACTACCAGGCTATTATTCATCCACATCGCAGATATGTGCGTACATTAATCGAAGCTGTATCTGACTTGGATATTGAGATGATTGCTCCTTCCCACGGCTTCGCGATCCGACATGATATTGCCAAATTTATTGATTTGTACGCATCGATGAGCACCGAAACCAAGGATGATAAAAAAGTAGCGATTGTTTATGCCACCTTAAAAAATAATACTAAAAAAATGGCAAACATCCTGAGAGATTGCTTTTTGGAGAACCAAATCAAGGTGGAGCTATGGGATGTAGATAAGGCGGATGAAACCGAGATATTAAATAGTATTGCCTCAGCGGATGCTGTTTTCGTCGGTAGCTCTACCAAATATGCCGACATGACAGGCAAATTGGAAGACCTGCTGCAACAAATGCAAAAGATGAATTTGGAAGGCAAGCTTGCTGCCGCCTTTGGCTCCTATGGCTGGAGCGGTGAAGCCATTGAGGTCGTACAGGATTACTTGAACGGTACTAATATGAAAGTCCAAAGTACTTCAGATGTAATCAAGTCAACGGGTATGACGCATGTGGAATTTCCGGTACGTGTTCGCTTCTCTCCTACAGAAGATGAAAAAGTGAAAAAAATAAAAAATGCTGCTGAATTTGTCTCAGATCTGCTGCTTAGTGTTATTTAGCGCAGAAAGCTAGAGGAATAGGAGAGATGCCGAATGGGTAACCAACATTACGTTATAATCGGAGGCGGCGTGGCCGCTATCAACGCGGCAAAAGCAATTAGAGATCATGATGAGTTAGCCGAAATTTCGATTTACGGGGAAGAATCCTCCCTTCCGTATAACAGAGTCAAGCTTTCCAAGGCGCTATTTACTGACTTGCATAGCGACAAAATCCTGATCAAAAAGGAAAAATGGTTTGCCAATCAGCGGATTAACGTTTATTCCGGCATAAAGATCACCGCGATACACGCAGAGGACTGCACCATCGAAACAATAAATGGACAAACCGTTGCTTATGACAAGCTGTTGCTGTGTACAGGAGCCCATAACCGTAAGCTGGTGCTGGACGGGGCTTCACTAAGGAACGTTCACAACATTCGGTTTCGACAAGATGCAGACAGACTTAAAGCGGAATTGCGAGAGGGAGACCGGATATGTATCGTCGGGGGCGGTATTCAGGGTGTAGAAACCGCCTGGTCCTTCCAGCAAGCCGGATATGCCGTCACCATTCTGGAAGCTTCGCAACGGCTGATGCCCCGTCAGCTAGATGAAAAGGCATCCGCTATTTTGACCCGCCGAGTAATCGAACAGGGCACCCAGGTATGCCTTGGACAAGGCGTAAAGCGTATTACAGGCACGGAGCATGTAGAGGGCGTAGAACTGCAGGACGGCACTGTTATTCCCTGTGAACATGTCGTGTATTCTATCGGCATTGTACCTAATACGGAGCTTGCTCGCCAAATCGGTCTTGATATCAGACAAGGCATTCAGGTGAATGCGCAGATGGAGACCAGCTTCCCCAATATATACGCAGCAGGTGATGTAGCCGAGTTCCACAATAGAGTAGATGGATTATGGGAAAGTGCTATGGAACAAGGGAAAATAGCAGGCACTAATATGGCGGGCGCCTCCGCAGCTTACCAGCGTCCCATTCCTGCCACCCTGTCCAACAGCTATGAATGCCCCTTGTTTTCCATCGGTC
Organism: Paenibacillus sp. ICGEB2008; assembly: GCF_000307675.1. NCBI lineage: Bacteria > Bacillati > Bacillota > Bacilli > Caryophanales > Paenibacillaceae > Paenibacillus > Paenibacillus sp. ICGEB2008. Next base: position 263,763 of record NZ_AMQU01000006.1, on the reverse strand, counting down.
TGGTAGATGAACAGGCCTGCGACAACAGCCTGACCCGTGAAAATCAAGTTTCTTATACACGTATGTTCATACAAAACGGCTCTATCTGTGGCGCGATTGGCTTCGGAGATGCTCTTGCTTCACTTCCATATAAAGCAGCCATTACCCAAGGACTCAGTCCGGACGCACCAGAGCTTACAAAAATTTTAGATGACAAGGAGAATTAACAATGAAAAAATATGTATGTCAGCCCTGTGGATACGTTTATGATCCTGCTATAGGTGACCCTGATGAAGACGTGATGCCAGGTACAGCGTTCGAAGACCTTCCAGAGGACTGGGTTTGTCCAGTCTGCGGTGAGGATCAAAGCCATTTTGCCCCTATAGATGATACAAAATAACAAGAACACACTATACTTTTTAGTTTCCGGTTGATGAATGGAGTGAATGAATGTGAATGAAATGTCCTGCCCCTGCCAGTGCGAACAGGAGCCCTGTGCCCGCAAAGTGCCTATCTTTTCCTCTTTGTCCTGCGAAGATTTGTGCAAGGTTAGCTCCATGATCCGGCACCGAAAATATCAGAAAGGCGAGGCCTTGATTGTCGAGGAACAGGCATCGGATACGCTATACATTATTAAAAGCGGGCATGTCAAGCTGCTGAAGATGACACCTCAGGGGAAAGAGCAAATTCTACACATTCTGACTACTGGCGATTTTTTTGGTGAGTTGAACATATTTAATAACGACGAGCTGAGTAATTTTAGTGCGTACGCCTTAAAGGATACTGATATTTGTATGCTCACCAAGGATGATATGGAGGAGTTGATCCGCAACAATCCCGATATCTCTTTGAGGCTGCTTAAAACGATTACCAAACGCTTGGCACATACTGAAAACCTGGCTCAAAGTCTGGCTACCAAAGACCCGGAAATCCGTATTGCTACATGATTCTCGAACTCGGACATAAATACGGCAAGCCAGACGGCTCCAATATTAAAATAAATCTCCCCCTCTCACGCGAGGAAATGGCTAATTATGTGGGTGTGACACGTGAAACCATCAGCCGCAAGTTCGGAAAATTTGAACAACTGGGGATTATTCATATCAAAGGTACACGAGAGATTACCATCTGCGATGTACAGAAACTGAACGAATATATGGATTAAATAAAAAACCGCTTCTTTGAGCTTATGGCTTGTGGCGACTTGGCCACTTCCCATTTGCCAAAGAGCGGTTTCTTTTGTTCTTTACATTTTGCTATCAGCTATTTCTCCATCGTTGTGTTCACACCTTGGGATGACGCTCCCCATGTTAATTGCTCCGATGGAAGCTCCGGGAGAACCATGTCCTTGGCAGGCGCAGCCTGAACTGTAGCCGGCCTGGAGCAATCCCACACTACCTTGACCAAATACACAAACAACAACACGTTTAGCAATGATGTCACACACAAAATAATACCGTAATGATCCTGAGAATTGGAGCTATAGAAAATATCAAAGGTGTTCAGGAAAATCGTAAGACTGAATCCACCCGCAAGCCACAAAAATCTGCGATCTCGCAAATACAGGTACGCCAGTACAGCTAACGCGGCCGCAGGGAACAGGTACCGTTCATGCATGCTGGAAGCGAAGGTAAATACACCTGCAATGAGTACCAGTGCAGCTGCTGCTGCGAACTGTGGTTTCCGACTGCGGATATACATCCACCATGTAAACAAAGTCACCAGCACAATGCAGATCATACCCCATGTATGGTAACTGAACAGGAACAGCGTTGTAGTGTCCTGCGTATAATTGCCACCAATGAGTGCGAAGAAGTTATACGCGTTCACCGAAGCATATGGATATTCGCCAACTGTCCCCTTGTATAAATCAAGCAGCCATAATGGCTCCTGCCCCCATGAAAATGGCAATATGACCAGAATGGTTGTCACAACGGCACCACCAATGGACAACAGCCAAGGCTGTATTTTGCGCTGTCTCAGCAGCTCGAAGAACAGAACCGGCCCATAAATAATGCCCTGTGGCTTCATTAATACCGCTATCGTAAACAGTACAGCGGACCAGCCGATCCGGTTTTCCACCAGCAGCACAATCATGCCTACAATCAGCATGGTAAAGAATGAATCTACCTGTCCCCAGAAGGTCGAATTGATAAATACAGCCGGGTTAAACACGTAGAATATGGCCAATCCGAGGCTCACTCCATAGCCGACCCGTTTGCTTGCCAACCGGTACAGCATGTACGCTGTCACGATATCGGCTAATATATTCGGAAGCCGCAGCAATACGGACATATAAGGACTGAAAGCATCCGTAGAGCCGATTTTACCGATCACATATAAAATATAAATATAGAACGGTGGATAGTCACTGGAACCATTCGTGTAAAAGCCTGACAAGCTATTCGCTGCTGTCGTAGCCCAGTTTCGGAATAGCATTAAGTCCATGTGACCCGAGATCCATGGGGCGATCGCCATTCTTAAAAAGAACCCCACACCCAGCACAGTCCATAGCATCAGTCCCCGGTTACGTTCCCCGAGCTTCCATTCTTGAGCCCGAAAACGGTAAGCAATAAACACGAACGCACCGAAGAACAAAGCGGCGAAAATCGCCATCGGAGTAGCATAAGCAGATGAAGAATTTCCATTCCTTCCACCACCCATACCACCGCCTGGACCGCCCATGCCCATTCCAGATCCGTTACCAGACATGCCACCCGGACCTCTGTTGTGCTGTCCGTCTCTAGCAATACCACTGCCGCCCGATGCAGGCGTATCATTCCCGGCCGTTGTGCCTTTGTCACCTGATATCGATGGATTCTCAGTAGTGGAGTTTGTCGTCCCCTGATTCTTGCCGTCAGAGCTGTTCGTCGCATCCGTAGATGCTGAGGACGAATTCTGCTGGTCCTGTCCTACATTTCCTGTTCCACGGTTCCCCGCAGTCTGACCGTCAGAGGAACGTTGCCCCGGCCCTCCCATACCTCCGCCTGGTTCTCCTCCAAACCCGCCGGATGGACCTTGCCTCACTGCCGCAGACTGAGACGCGGAACTACCTGAGTAACTCCATAACGACACGATACTAACGGCAGCACACAATATGAGACTAAATAGAAGTATATATTTCAGACCGTTCGCTTTCCAAACGTTCAAATCCGATGCACCTCTCTCTGTTTCTATTTTCCTCATATTGTATCTGCCTTAGCTTAGGACTTTGTGAGTTCTGGCTGAATGTTGGCTGAATACGTAATCATCGCACTGAACATTGCTGCTCCAACTCCATAATCGCTTTTTCCAGCTGAGATTGTGGATGCTTCAGCATGTTGCCATGACCGGCTGCTAATAGAGACGGATTGTAAGACGCCAGCTTTTTGGCACTTGCCAGCGAAACTTCCTTATCCCAGGTAGCTAGTGCCGGAAAAGGAAACAGCGGCTTGAGCCTTCCCGCCACCGCAACACCGCCCCGAGTCTGGAAGGCATCACCTGCAATCAACGCACGGGTACGGGTATCCAAAAACCCCATCGAGCCTGGCGTATGTCCCGGTGCGCTGATTGCCAGCAGCGAACCCACATGATCCCCATCCTCCAGTAAAACGTCAGGCTGGGTAAGGATATTCTTTGGCACGCTGCCCCGAATAGGAGTGTCCGGTTCGCCTGTCTCCAACGATACATCACCCTTCAGCAGCCGAGCATCTCGTCTTGAAATGAATACTTGTGCCTCAGGATACTTTTCCTTCAGCTTATCCAACGCACCTACATGATCCCCATGCGCATGGGTAAGTACAATTCGTACAATCGGCTGTCCAATGCGCGCCGCAGCTTGTTCAATACCCTGAGCACTATATGGCAATCCGGCATCGATCAGGGTAAGCCCCTCTTTCTCCTCCACCAAATAACAGTTCACCGGGAACAGCCGGGGCATAAACGTCAATTGATACACATGCTGCACCTGAACGATACGCATTTTATCTCATCTCCTTTTCTTGATCGCAAACTAATTATATTAGTATTATAATTAACGTAATTAGTTTTAGGCAAATTTTTTCGTAATATGCCCATCGGTACGTTGGTTTTTTGGTCATACGTAGCGTTAAAGGAAAGGATTATACAAAGCAAAAAGCAGACCCGGAATCGTACCTCTGGGTCTGCCTTTATTCATATTATGCACATGTCTTTCAATTCATTAGCTCTACCGGATGGCCTCAGCAATAGGCGTACTGCCGGACACCAAATCAATCGCACGATGATACGTCAGTTTTTCCTCCAGTGCTGCTACCACCGTTGCCGCTACATCTTCACGTGAGATGGTATGGCTGGTAAGATCTTCACCAGTAGCAACCTTGCCAGTACCCTCATCATCTGTTAGCCCGCCGGGACGAAGAATCGTGTAATCCAGATTGCTCGCTCCCAGCAAGCGATCTGCATAATGCTTTGCCACATAATACGGCTTAATCGATTCGGGCCACTGCTCCCGGTTCTCCGCATGTAGAGCGCTGACCATAATAAAGCGCCGGATACCCGCTTGCTCAGTGGCCTCCATCGCCTTGACTGCTCCATCAAGGTCGATGAGCAGTGTTTTATCCGCTCCTGTTTTGCCGCCGGAGCCTGCCGTGAACACGACAGCATCGCTGCCTTTTATAGCTGCAGCAATTTCATCAACTGTCCCTTCAAGGTCAGCTACTACCGTTTCTGCTCCCAAACGTTCAAGCGCTTCGGCCTGATCCGGTTTGCGAATCAACGCCTTTACGCGATGCAATTCATGTTGCCCCAGTAGGCGAACGAGTTGTCTGCCTACTTTTCCATTGGCACCAATCACCAATACGTTCACTCTTATCCCTCCTGTATTCACGGTCTCTCATCTACTTTATACTGATATATTTTACCCTTTGAGTCCAGGACGCAATCATATGGGCTATATCAGATTGAACTCAGTTTTTTTCTGAATGCTCCACATCTCGCTTATGCTGTAACACGCGAAGACCTGCCCAAAAGGTGTCCATCATCACTTCGATACTCCGATCCACATCCACAGGTAAACCAAAACCACCCTTTTGTTCAAGCGAGGCAAAACCATGCAGAAGACTACGGAATCCCCTCGCTGCATGAATGCAATCTGCTTCGTTGAAACCGTAGCCACTGGATAGCACGGTAATGACAAGTTCCGCTACGCGATCCGCTGCATGTCTTAGCTCGGTATCATTTCGGTCGGTTGCATACAGCATCGCTTCATACAAACCAGGTCGCTCGCGCGCATACTGCATATACGCTCTCCCCATAGCAGTCAGCGCATCTTCGCCTGCTCTGCCTACGGCTGCGCTCACCAATGCCTCCTCTAACTTTTCGAGGCTATGTAATGCTAGCACATGACGCAATCCGTTCAACCCGTCCACATGGTTGTACAAAGATGGAGGACGAATATGCAGCTTTTGCGCCAGCGTAGTGAGCGTGACATCTCCCATCCCACGTTCATTGGCAATATCCTCAGCAGCCTTCAGGATATCTTGTAGCTTTACTCCATGTCTAGGTGACATCATCCTGTCCCCTTTCGTTGAATTCCTATGTAAGGTGATTTTCATATGGATATACAGACTAAGTTCTTATTTTGTCTTAACTAATCCTGTTAGTTTATACAAAGAGGGTCCCGTTTGCAACAGTTCCATCCCCCGGATCTTTTTTTAGAAGAAGAGCCAGTAGGATATTACTGATATAATACAAAGAGATTATAGAGCGGATCTGATATCTTTTCCGATTCCCTGCAAAGGAGCTAACTATATCTATGGAATCCAAGCCACTTCCAGCTATTGAATTTAATCATATCACCAAATATTTCACTGGATCGGGGCAGCAACGTGCTGTCCTGAACGGGATTACAGCAAAGGTCCCTCGCGGAAAAATCACGACACTGGTCGGTCCGTCAGGCTCTGGTAAAAGCACACTGCTTTCATTGTGCAATCTCTTGCTAACATCGGATGAAGGAGAAATCAGCGTCCTCGGCAAGCCTATAACCGAGTGGGAGATCCCTGAACTGAGACGAAAGGTAGCATTGGTTTTTCAAGATGCTCCCATGCTTCAGGGGACGGTCCTCTACAATCTCCAGACTGTAGAGCGGCTGCATGGTACGGTACTGGAAGATCCGGTTGGCCTGTTAGAGCGCGTAGGACTCACCCGTGACCTGCTGGAACAGAAGGCGCAGGAGTTGTCCGGTGGACAAAGACAGCGCTTGGCCTTGGCACGGACGCTCGCGAACCGTCCGGATATTTTACTACTGGATGAGATTACTTCTGCACTGGACCCCGCCTCAGTCAAAGAGGTTGAGGAACTGCTGCTTCAAATGAACAAAGAAGAGGGAACAACAATGATCTGGATTACGCACCATATGGAACAAGCCCGCAGAGTAGGCCACGAAACATGGCTGATGATTAACGGAAGACTGGTAGAGCAAGCGGATACGGAGACATTTTTCAATAATCCACAGCATAGTGAAACCCGCAAATTTGTAGCAGGAGAATGGGTATGACGATTGTTGCCTTGATTCTCTCTCTTGGTTTTGTATTTATCGCCATCGTCATGTCCAAGTCCTTCAAACTCGGTTTGGACCGAGACATTATTATTGCCACGATCAGAGCATCCGTTCAGCTACTGGCGATTGGATATGTATTGCATTTGATTTTCGGGATGCAAAGCTACGGATTTATCGTATTATTCATTCTGCTCATGATCACTGTAGCTTCTCAAAATGTTGCGCGCAAAGGACGTTTTATTCCCCGTCTCATGTGGAAGTCATTCCTGACGTTGCTGTGTGTGGAAATCGTTACACAGGCATTCCTGATTGGCCTGCATATCATTCCGGCGACAGCCCGGTACATGATTCCGATTAGCGGCATGATCATTGGCAGCTCCATGATTTTGTCCAGCCTGCTGGTATCACGGCTCAAGTCGGAAGTCCTGCTGCGCAAGCCTGAAATCATGCTCATTCTCGCACTGGGGGGAACCCCGAGACAAGCCATCTTCCCTATACTGAAGAATTGCATACGTTCCAGTATGATTCCAACCATTGAGGGGCAGAAAACACTCGGGCTTGTTCAGCTTCCCGGTATGATGACCGGACAAATCATTGCAGGTGCCAATCCGATTGTCGCCGTGCGTTTGCAATTGCTCATCGTATTCACTACCATGACCTCTGCCATTTTGACCAGCGTGCTGCTCAGCCTATTCATTTATCCGACATTATTTACCCGCCAGCAACAACTGCGCACAGAGTCTTGGGAGGTCTGATAGAGACGGATACACCTAGTTATTTACCAGTAATTTTCCATATATCAAAATAAAATAGACATGTTTAATTCCTGACACGAAGGTTAATAGATACACGTAGACGCTTTACTAAAATTCGATGAGGAGTGATTGAACATGGCTAACAACAACCAAAATGGCAAAATGAGTCGCGAAGAGGCAGGACGTTTAGGTGGAGAAGCTACTGCTAAAAATCACGACAAAGAATTTTACCAAGAGATCGGCGAAAAGGGTGGCGAGGCCACATCCAAAAGTCATGGCAAGGACTTCTATCAGGAAATTGGTGAAAAAGGCGGAGAAGCCACTTCCAAAAACCATGGCAAGGAGTTCTATCAGGAAATCGGTCGCAAGGGCGGTGAAGCCCGTGGCAATTCGGACCAAAGTGATAGCGACGGGAAAATGAGCAGGGAAGAAGCAGGCCGCAAAGGCGGCGAAGCTCGCGCCCGTCAACGCAAAAATAACTAAGATTGATTAGGATACGTTGTCGGTGCAGTTGCAACGCAAAGGCACAGACTGCATAGAATGCGAAGTAAGTGAATGTTTATGTTATAAAAGCCTACCTGCCGGTGTTCCGGTAGGTAGGCTTTTGTGTGAATAGTTACTTTTATCAAAAGGCCACTTTCAACATCCGATCATACGTCATACAATATACATATTCAGGTTAAATAACCATCCTACATATTTTATTACAAATGAAAGAATGGAATAGTCAGATTCTTTTCTCTTGTCGTCTTACTTATTGTTATAAAAGTGTGCATGCAACTCAGGTCAAATATTCGTGCATCCTGGCTGCTAAGATGGAGTCGAAAGGAGGGAACCCCCGTGTACGAATGGAACGAAATGGTCCAGCTTATGATTGATTGGATTGATAATAATCTTACTTCAGCACCATCGTTGTTGAGAATGTCCGACCAGTTAGGCTATTCCCCTTACTACTGTACAAAACAGTTTCATTCTCTAACAGGAATGACGTTAAGGGATTATGTATGGATGCGCAGGATTAGTCGTGCAGCCCTTGAACTCCGGGACAGCAATGTCCGCATCCTCGATGTTGCCGTAAAGTACGGGTTTTCTTCACAGGAAGCTTTTACACGAGCATTTGTAAAAGCGTTCGAGGTAACTCCGGCTGTATACCGGAAGGAGCCCCGTCCTATTCCATTAGCCATTCGCGTTGAGGTGTTCTCTCCTTATCATTACCATTTGAAGGAGCGGGATAAGATGGTTAAGGAGCATTTACAAGAAGCCGAAGTCAAAATCGAGCATATACCAGCACACAAATTTATTGGAATCTGGGATATCTCTTCTCGAAACTACGGGGAATTCTGGAGAAACGGTCATAACTGTGATGAAATTTGTGGGACCCTGGAAAGCATGTCTCACCTTAAGCTTCCCGGACAATTAGGTCAAACCGCAGGCTGGTTCTATCGGCATGGTCAGAAGGGATATCTGTATGGAATACCGGTTGCTACTGACTACAATGGAGAGATTCCAGCAGGTATGGAGTGCCGAAATATCCCCGAATCAGATTATCTGGTGTTTTTCCATCCACCCTTTAACTATTTAAAAAACAATGGAGATGTTATGAGAGTGGTGGAGGAAAAAGCTTGGAATTTTGACCCAGGCAGTATGGGGTATGCATGGGATGAGGAAACGAAGCAGGATTATCAACGGCATTTCCCTGAGGGATACGGCTACGCAGTGTTACGTCCTGTGAAAAAAAATAAGGGAAAATAAAAACAGTATCATGGTGGACACAATACGTTTTAAATATAGAATAAACCGATCACTGAATCATACAGTTGTCGGTTTATTCTTGATCAGTATTTTTATTTTGCAAGTAACTATCAATGATTTTAACCCAATCTGGTAACAACGCCACATGATGTTTTATCGTTTCACTATCTGATTCTAATACAATCACGCCGTCTGAGCTACTGTTGTCAATGACAATTAAATGATCAATAAGTTTAAGATGTAAGAGCAGATTGTCCAGTGAGGTCTGATGCCTTCTTATAATATCAGCAGTATCAATATGGTGACCCCCATTTCGAACTCGTGCAGCAACTCGCTCGATATTAAGACGATAATCACCAAGACCCACATAAAACATGATGACTTCAAAACCATTTTCTTTTGCCACTCGCATTTGTCGAATCACATTGCCACCAGCAAGTGTCGTCTCTACAGTAAAATCCCGTTTATTTCTTATACAATCCCGCGCTAGTTTAATCGCTTCCTTTCCTGCCGACACTTTGTGTCGATCAGGGTTTTCACGATCAATCCCTCGTGCTAACGCATCTGGATCGATATTAACACTTACACCAAGTTTATCAACGATTAGATTACGAATTGTACTCTTACCACTTCCGTTGTTTCCTGCGAATACAAACATAGTAGCAAACGGCTCACTCATGTTAAAATATCCTGTTCTTTAATTCGTTCGATTTGACCATTACTGTACTCTTTAACAAACTGACCATCCGGCGTTTTGTAGACAATATATGTGCCATTTGCCTTAGCGTCCAGTTTTGCTCTATCTCCAGTTAGTTTGATCAACTTGCCTAGGTCGTGTATACGATTCATTAGCCATCACCATCCCATTCAAATCATATAACGAGAGTATATCATAAATCGAAAAGCCTGAAAGATTCCAGCTTCACTCAAATCCATACGAATACCACACAGCTAAAATCGAAACAAGTAAATAGATCAATATATCGCCCTTTTTTTTAGAATAAAGCTACTTTCAGATTTATTATTCGTCTATATCAGCAAAGACGCCCAGAAAACTCTATTATGATTTCATGGCCGCCATTGAAGATGTTAGTTATAATCCCATTGGAAATAATAGGAAATAGATAAACACAGGACAAAAATCAATTGATCCAACAAATTTCTTTTTTACACCCCTGATGAACAAAAAATAGAAACTAAGCTAAGTACGCGGTGATAAGTTGTTAATATCAGGTAGGAGGTATAGGCTATGAAATCCTTTCGCTTTTGGCTGGTCCTAGTCTCTTGTATAGTTATTGCTGTAAATCTTACAGGGTACGACGACTATAATATACTATTGGCTATGATTAGCCCGTTGGTTTGGATGTATGAATCTTTTCAATTTGTGCGAAAAGCACATATCCCTATAGCCGTTGTATACTTTACTACGATAGGTTTCTGGTATCTCATTGGATACGTTGTCGATCGTTTGATTAGAAAATCAAAAAATTAAAATCAATTGAAATTATTTTCTAAATCATCATCTACCTTCTCAGGCTCGTACTCGACTGTTTTATAGTCAGGTGAAGAAGGAATCATATTGACCACAACATTCCTCATTTGTAGCTTGTACTTTCCTTCTTCAAAAGCAAGAATATGCTTGATAGGAGGTAACTCCATATCCTTATACTTCGTTATCGAAGAAACAACAATCTTGGAGGGGTCAGAATCATCCACAGACATGATACGATAATCTATCGGTGTCCCTTGGGCTTTTAGAAAATTAAGTCGTGCCCTCTCTGTTTTAAAACGATAATCATCAGACAGTGAAAGCATCTTATCGTAGTCACGACTCATAGAAGCGTTCATATATTCTGAAAATGTAGAGACAGCAGCCTCTTTGGGCTTATCGGGAAGTTTATAAGGTTCCTTATCCCCTCCAAAACCAGTAGCAACTACGATCAAAATCCCTCCAAGAACAATCAAACAAGCCAACTTCTTATGTAGCGCAATCTTCAATGAAGAAAACCTCCCTCGCTAAAATTCAACCATATATTTGCAACATATACAGAGTTGTCGCCTTTCATAATAAGTCAACTTTTACTTAGATGCGGCTTGATAATGTTTACATGTATAGTCTTATTTATTAGGGTACTATTTACAGTCGCGCCCATAACCTCTGAAACCCATCGGAGAGGCACCATCACACGATTAGGTGAGACTGGCATAACAGGCGCATTAGGCATTATTTTTTCTATATCATTTACATAAGCTACTTTACTGCCAATAGTCAGACGTACGATTTCGCCATGCTCAGAAAAGATTGTAACCTCCTGCTTCTCTCTATTCCAGCTTACACTCTCGCCCAAACTCTCTGATACAAATCGAATAGGGACATACGTTGTATTGGTTGCTCGTTCGATATAAGGATTTGCATCAGATGTGACTTCAACATTGTTTACTGTAAGGACAAAATTGTACAGATATTTAGGAAGTGCAGCATTTGCTTGATCTACGGTTACAAAGCAAATCACCGCAAATAGTATAGTATTAACTGCTCTTTTCAACATGTGATAGCTCCTTTTTCAGGTAGAAACGAATTTATGAAACTCATTGAAACTTGAAATTCTATGGAATATGACTATGCAAATAGCTTGCATATCACAAGAATGTATACCTCAACTAAAAGCATACCACATTACCCAATTTCCCCCAATATTAGTTGTGGGCATGCGGGCCTGATTTTGCAGTATCTGCAGAATTTTATAATCCACTTGATCCATTCACTACATCTCCTTAAACACAAGATCTTAATTGATTTATAGAGTAAAAAGAAACCAGTCCAACACATTGTAAGCGTGTATTGGACTGGTGGACGTGTACACGTTGGCTTCCAGACAAATTAGATCAGCGTATAACCGCCATCCGGGAATAGCACGCTTCCGGTGGTGAACTTGTTAGTCATCAGGTACAACACCGTATGTGCGATTTCCTCATTATACCCCACTCGCCGTAGCAAGGTTACTTCCTTGTATTCTTCAAAAGCCTGCGCCCGCTGCTCCCCCTCGGGGCCGTCCCGCCAGATCGTGCCGGGAGACACCACATTGACCCGTACTGGAGCCAACTCCACCGCCAACGCCTTGCCCAAACTTTCAATCGCGCCGTTAGCCGCTCCATATGTAGCACCAAATCCCATCGGCCGTTGACTGAAGGCTCCAGACATGAGAACGATTGAGCCATCCTTGGAGATATGCGATACCGCATGCTTGGCAGCAAAATACTGCGGCCAGAATTTTCCCTCGAATGGAGTCTTCGCCTTTTCCGTATCTATGGTGATCGGACCACGTGTATAGCTCGCACCCGGAGTAAACAAATGATCGAATGCGCCGACCTTTTCAAAAAACGCCTGTACTTCCTCTTCCTTTTGATTGTTCAATTGAAAGGTCTCCACCGCTTCTGTAGGAATGAGCTTCTTCGCCTGCTCCAGCTTTTCTGCAGAACGGCCAGCGATTACGATACTCGCTCCTTGCTTTGCTGCTTCTATGGCTGTTGCCAGCCCTATCCCTGCACTGCCGCCAATCACGACAACACGTTGATTATGTAAATTCATACTATTATCATCTCCTTTATAAGGATTGTATCATAACTATTTTATAAGCATATATATTTTTATTCGGGTGAACTTTCAAGGGCTATATTCTTGCGGTAGGATGTCGGCGACTGACCGGCCCAGCGTTTGAATTGCCTGCTAAAATGTGCAATATCCCCATAGCCGAGCAAATCAGCAATTTGCTGCACTGACCATTGCGGATCAGCCAGCAGCAGCTTGGCCTCATGCAAGACAAGCTCGGATAGATACACCCGCGGAGATACGCCAAAAACGCTACGGAATACACGATTACAATGAGATACGCTAATACCCAGTTCGGATGAAATACCCTCGATCCCATCCTGTTTTTCCAACGAGCCGGCCTGTCTATAAGGCTGATTAACCCTGCCCTGAAGACGACTGGCAATCTGATGGGCAAGCTCTGCCTGCACATATCCACGCCCTGGCAGATGAGCGGCTTCACTGGATACAGCCTCCCACAACGTTGCGAACAGTTCGAACACAGCAGATTGAATCCGCATACGCTTTGCCACTGAATCACCATCTATACCTTTGTCTTCAAGCGCAGAAAGACCGAGCAGCTTGCCTAGCGCTGGTCCCATCTGCTTCGCTACTGTGCCATCCGCTGGAAAAAGTACTTGCTCCAGACGGCTCAGTAGCGAAAGAAACAATTTATCATCAATGTCGAAATGCATGCAAAAATACGTAAATCCCTCTCCGTTGCTACGGCTGGAGTGGATAACTCCCGGGCGCAAGAGCATCAGATCCCCCTGTCGCTGAATATAGCTGCGACCATCCACGACCATGATCTGCTCTCCCGCGAGCACGATGTTAATTTCATATTGCGGATGTTCATGTGGCGGATAGCTCCACTCTCTTCCGACACTTCGTGTATGAATGGCAAACAGATTGACCGTAGTCCGCACATCGGGAAAAAAGAATTCCTCTCCGGCGACCGTAAGGCCTGGATCATGGGGTCGCTTTGGCAAACGTGGTGACGACATGTTTTCCCTCCTGGCTTACATATATCGATATACTCCAGTATATCGTTTCCAGCGCGATTTGGATAAATAGTTGAGCGATTTGACAATGGTTCCTCGGCACATGTCATGCTAGGCTCTAATTGAAGTTAGTCAATGTTAAATTTTATCATGAAAGGGGTTTCAATATATGTCGAAAAATATATTTTATAACACGCAGCATGCACCTATCGGTTCATTCTCCAGCTTTACACTCGGGTTTAAGGGTAACCGCGGCGGACTCGGCCTGGAGCTGGGCAAGCCTGCTGATGAAAATGTATACATCGGGCTGCAATCCAGGGATGGCGGATCGTATGAGGCGCTTCCCTTTTTTGCATCCATACAGGATGAAAGTACCCGTTATGATGTGGAGAAAAAGGATAAAAAAACGGAGCCTCTACTCGTTGCCTTTGCCGATCAGGACATCACCCGTGAGCTAAAAGCAGGAACCGATACATGGCAGGCAGGCGATTTGACATTCCGGCTGTACTCTCCCGTTCGCCCGGTACCCGAGCCGGGAATTGCGGGCATAGATGAGCTGCGGGCAGCGTTGGTTCCGGCAGTATTTGCTGAGCTAACGATCGATAATACACAGGGTGCTGCTGCACGGAGAGCCTTTTTCGGCTACCAGGGCAGTGACCCGTATAGCGGCATACGCATTATAGGAGAAGATCCACGCAGGGACGCTATGGATTCTACCCGATTGAAGGAAAGACTCACAGGCATCGGTCAAGGACGAAGCACTGCTATTGTGACCAACAGCAGCGAAGCGGTACCTGCCAGCGGATTTGCGATGGAGAAGCTACTTGGGGAGGCCATGGCTGATAACTTATCCTTTGGCTTAGGTGCAACGGGTGCGCTCCTGATGGACGTTCCCGCAGGAGAGAAGCGCACGTATGCCTTCGCTATATGTTTTTATCGCGGCGGCATTGTGACAACAGGTATCGAAGCATCATATTACTATACCCGACTGTTCAAGGATATCGAAGACGTGGGAAGCTATGCGTTGAAGCATTTTACCAACCTAACCGCAGCCTGTGTTCAGGCGAACGACTGGATTGAATCGGCGAGCTTGAGTCTGGATCAGAAATTTATGCTCGCTCAGGCCATTCACAGCTATTACGGCAGCACTCAATTGCTCAGTCAGCAAGAGGATGGCGAACCGATCTGGATTGTGAACGAAGGCGAGTACCGAATGATGAATACACTCGATCTGACGGCAGATCAGCTTTATTATGAATTGATTTTGAATCCATGGACGGTGCGCAACGAGCTGGAGTGGTTTGTCCAACGGTACAGCTATCGGGATGAAGTACGCTTCCCGGGGGAGGAACAGGCCTATCCCGGTGGGATCACGTTTACACATGATATGGGCGTGGCCAATGTGTTCTCCCGGCAAGGGTATTCCTGTTATGAACTGGCAGGGATTGACGACTGCTTCTCTTACATGAGCCACGAGGAACTGGTGAACTGGCTTTGCTGCGCCACGGTATATATCGAGCAGACACAGGATCAGTCATTTACGACACGTATGCTGCCTGTCTTGTGCGACTGCTTCGAAAGCATGCTGCGGCGGGATCATCCAGATCCGGCACAGCGAAACGGCTTAATGGGCCTGGATAGCTCAAGAACCCAGGGAGGCGCAGAAATTACGACTTACGATAGTCTAGATGTATCCTTGGGTCAGTCCCGCAATAACATTTATTTAGGCAGCAAATGCTGGGCGGTATATGTTGCGCTTGAAAAGATATTTGCCTCAAAGGGGCTTAACTCCCTTTCACAGGAAGCTGGCTCACAGGCAGACAAATGCGCAGCATCGATCACCGCTCACATGACAGACAAGGGCTATATCCCTGCAGTCATTAAGGAAGGCAACGACTCACAGATTATTCCTGCCATTGAAGGGCTGATCTTCCCCTATTTTACAGGATGCGAGGATGCGCTTGAGCCTGATGGGCGGTTCGGTGAATATATCCAAGCACTTCGACGCCATTTGCAAACCGTACTGGTACCAGGAGTTTGTCTATTTGAAGACGGAGGCTGGAAGCTATCCTCGACCAGTAACAACTCCTGGTTGAGCAAAATCTATCTGTCTCAGTTTATTGCCCGTGAGCTGCTGGAACTGCCTTGGCAGGAAACGGGGCAGGCGGCTGACGTAGCCCATGTTTCATGGCTCCTCCATCCTGAAGAATCCTATTGGTGCTGGAGCGACCAAATGCTCTCCGGCATTGCCCACGGCAGCAAATATTACCCACGCGGGGTTACCGCTATTTTGTGGCTGTATGAAGGCAAAGGAAATCGGCTGACCCTCCCTCAGCATATGAGTCAAGATGAGAAGCAGCATGCCTGAGACGAACGAACCCTCACTCGTCCAAAGGAGGCCCAAATAATATGAGCAAGCGGATGAATATGCCAAGCGAGAGCGGCTATGACGCTTGGTTGCACTACCATCGCGACCAATTTGTAGAAAAGATGCCTGCTTGGTGCAGAGTCATCGTAGTTCATGAAACAGATGATGAAGTGCTTCAGACGGCTGCGAGTGAGCTTCGGCAAGGATTGGCTTCCATGTTCGGACAGCAGCCGAAGATAAGTACCGTTCCTGTCAATGTACCATTCGTTGCGCTGGGTACGCTCCAAGACCATCCATGTATCGCAGAACGGTTTAGTGCAGAAGAACAGGCAGAAGTGAGCGCAGAAGGCTACCGAATTCGCGGAGTAGAAGTGCCGAAACTTGCAGATTCAACTGGGCAAGATCACGATGATATCAAAGGACAGTGCCTTATAGTTGCGGGGCAGACGTCAAAAGGAGTATTGTATGGAGTCTTTCATTTGCTGCGCTACCTGCAAGGAGGACTAGACGGCAATCTGAAGCCCACTGCCGGGGAATCATTGCACGCTCCCACTCTAGACCTGCTGTCTAATCCGGCTAACTCCATTCGCATGATTAATCACTGGGATAACATGGATGGTAGTGTTGAACGTGGATATGCCGGGGCATCTATTTTCTACAACAACAATGCCTTTACTACAAATATGGAGCGCCTTCGAGACTATGCCCGTCTACTCGCTTCTGTAGGCATTCAGGCGTTATCCATTAACAATGTGAATGTCCATCAGGTAGAAACTGAGCTGATCACAGATCGGTTTTTACCTGATGTAGCCAAAGTAGCAGCCGTATTTCGCGCCTATGGTATCCAAATCTACTTGAGCATTAACTATGCCAGCCCGATTCAGCTCGGTGGATTAACCACAGCCGATCCTCTGGATCCCGGTGTAGCTGAATGGTGGCAGACCAAAGCACAGGAGGTTTACGCAGCAGTTCCCGATCTGGGTGGTTTTGTGGTCAAGGCCGATTCTGAAAATCGGCCCGGTCCCTTCAGCTATGGGCGCCATCACGCCGATGGAGCCAATATGCTGGCGGATGCACTACGGCCCTATGGCGGACGTGTGATTTGGCGTTGCTTTGTCTACGACTGCAAACAGGACTGGCGTGACCGCAAGACG
The DNA here is from genome assembly GCF_000307675.1 of Paenibacillus sp. ICGEB2008. Taxonomy (NCBI): domain Bacteria; kingdom Bacillati; phylum Bacillota; class Bacilli; order Caryophanales; family Paenibacillaceae; genus Paenibacillus; species Paenibacillus sp. ICGEB2008. Next base: position 246,648 of record NZ_AMQU01000006.1, on the reverse strand, counting down.
GATCGGGCTCGCGCGGCCTTTGACCATTTTAAACCGCTGGATGGACTGTTCCGGGATAATGTCATTTTACAGATTAAAAATGGCCCTATGGATTTTCAGGTGCGAGAGCCTGTCTCCCCTCTGTTCGGCGCGCTGGAAGCCACTCAGGTACTGCTGGAGTTCCAAATTGCACAGGAGTATACCGGACAACAAAAGCATCTATGTTACCTGGTTCCGCAATGGAAGGAAGTGCTTGATTTTGACACCTACGCACAGGGAAAAGGCTCCACCATCAAGCGCATCGTAAGTGGTGTTTTGCATAGCAACAGCGAATCTGGTTCTCATCACAGGAAGGCTACTGTCCATGCAGGCAGCGGCAGTTTCCAGGAGGAGCCAACGAATCATGTTCCCAAGGGCACGAACTTTGGAATAGCCGCTGTTTCCAATATTGGTGCAGACACCAATTGGACCGGACATTTGCTCGCCCAGTCCAATCTTTACGGCTACGGCCGGTTGGCATGGGACCCGGATCTATCCGCAGATGAAATCGCGGATGAATGGGTTCGGCTAACATTTAGCAATCAAGGCAAGGACTACGGCGATCCTGAGTTGATTCCTACTATTAAGCAAATGCTGCTCGATTCTTGGAATATCTATGAGTCCTATACCGCCCCTCTGGGGGTCGGCTGGATGGTCAGTCCCAATCACCACTATGGGCCGGATGTTGATGGATATGAATATTCGATGTGGGGCACCTACCATTTTGCCGATTGCTGGGGGATCGGGGTAGATCGGACGACTGCAACTGGAACGGGCTATGCAGGACAATATTTTCCTCCTGTTGCCGAAATCTACGAATCTACAGACACCTGTCCAGATGAGCTGCTCTTATTCTTTCACCATGTTCCTTATACGCACGTGCTCCAATCCGGCCAAACGGTCATACAGCATATTTATGATACTCATTTTGAAGGTGCCGAACGTGCGGCCCATCTCCAAGCAACATGGATTAGTCTGCGGGAGCATCTAAATGAATTGATCTATGAACAGGTGCTGACGCGGCTGGAGCATCAGGCTGAGCACGCCAAGGAATGGCGGGATCGGATCAATACGTATTTTTATCGCAAAAGTGGTATTCCCGACGAAAAAAATCGCCCTATCTATTAAGCAGATAGCCTCATGCGTTGCTTGCATACACACTGGGTTTTGCCTCCCTTTCACGGGAATACCATAAAAGACACACGTCTTACTCAGACCTGTGTCTTTTTTCGCATGGTCTAATTTATGCACACGGTTGCTAACGCAAAATGTCATATTTGTCCACTCTGAATGTGCAATAAATTCTTCTTTTTTATGCAACCGCTTGCTTTATACTATTTTTGTAGACGTTTACAAAATGTTGTCGAATTAGACTATGCTTTTGGGGAGGATGATCGGTTTGACCTTGTATCGAAGTCTATGGAAAAAAGGGTGTATGCTTCTACTAAGCCTTGTGCTGTCTCTGACCGCCTTCATTGGCTCACCCTCTAATACGGCGAGCGCTGCGGTTGCAGATGATTTTCAAGCTTCCGTTATGGGACCGCTGGCGAAAATCAATGACTGGGGTTCCTTTAAAAAGCAGCTACAAACGTTGAAAAACAATGGCGTATATGCCATCACTACCGACGTCTGGTGGGGCTATGTGGAGAGCGCAGGAGATAACCAGTTCGATTGGAGTTACTACAAAACCTATGCAAATGCCGTGAAAGAAGCGGGACTGAAGTGGGTTCCTATTATCTCTACGCATAAGTGTGGAGGAAATGTGGGAGATGATTGCAACATCCCACTGCCAAGCTGGCTGTCAAGCAAGGGTAGTGCAGATGAAATGCAGTTCAAGGACGAAAGCGGCTATCCCAATAACGAAGCCCTTTCCCCATTGTGGAGCGGAACCGGTAAACAATATGATGAGCTGTATGCCTCATTCGCTGAAAACTTTGCCGGGTATAAAAGTATCATTCCCAAAATTTATTTGAGCGGCGGTCCTTCCGGGGAATTGCGCTATCCGTCCTACTATCCAGCAGCAGGATGGAGCTACCCGGGACGAGGCAAGTTCCAAGCTTATACTGAAACAGCCAAAAATGCATTCCGCACAGCTATGAATGACAAGTACGGATCATTGGACAAGATTAATGCTGCTTGGGGCACCAAGCTTACCAGCCTTAGCCAAATCAATCCACCGACCGACGGGGACGGATTTTACACGAACGGCGGGTATAATTCCGCGTATGGAAAGGATTTCCTATCGTGGTACCAAAGTGTGCTTGAGAAGCATCTAGGTGTCATCGGAGCAGCGGCCCACAAAAACTTCGATTCTGTGTTTGGTGTCCGGATCGGGGCCAAAATTTCTGGTCTGCACTGGCAAATGAACAATCCTGCCATGCCGCACGGCACAGAACAAGCGGGTGGATATTATGATTACAACCGTCTCATTCAGAAATTCAAGGATGCCGATCTAGACTTGACATTTACTTGCCTGGAGATGAGTGACAGTGGCACAGCACCGAATTATTCGCTGCCGTCCACCCTGGTTGATACCGTCTCCTCCATCGCGAATGCCAAGGGTGTTCGCCTGAATGGTGAAAATGCACTTCCGACAGGCGGCAGCGGCTTCCAAAAAATCGAGGAGAAAATCACGAAGTTCGGTTATCACGGGTTTACGTTATTACGCATCAACAATCTCGTCAACAATGATGGCTCACCAACCGGTGAGTTGAGTGGATTCAAACAATATATCATCAGCAAAGCCAAGCCTGACAACAATGGCGGTACAGGCAACAAAGTAACGATATACTATAAAAAAGGCTTCAACTCGCCTTACATTCACTACCGTCCGGCTGATGGTAGCTGGACTGCTGCACCTGGTGTGAAAATGCAGGATGCCGAAATTAGCGGCTATGCTAAAATTACCGTCGATATCGGTTCTGCCTCCCAATTGGAAGCCGCTTTTAACGACGGCAATAACAACTGGGACAGCAACAACACCAAAAACTACTCCTTCAGCACGGGCACTTCTACGTACACGCCCGGTAATAGTGGCAATGCAGGAACGATCACTTCAGGCGCTCCAGCGGGTGCGAATCCCGGGGATGGCGGCGGTACAACTAACAAAGTAACGGTATACTACAAAAAAGGCTTTAACTCACCTTACATTCACTACCGTCCGGCTGGTGGTAGCTGGACTGCTGCACCTGGTGTGAAAATGCAGGATGCCGAAATTAGCGGCTATGCTAAAATTACCGTCGATATCGGTTCTGCCTCCCAATTGGAAGCCGCTTTTAATGATGGCAATAACAACTGGGACAGCAACAATACCAAAAACTACCTTTTCAGCACTGGCACTTCTACCTACACACCCGGCTCTAACGGAGCCGCAGGAACTATCCGAACAGGGGCACCTTCAGGGAGTGTCCTCAGCGTAGTGACTTCCACCTACGCAACCGACCTCAACGAAGTTACAGGACCTATCCAAACAGAAAAACTTTCAGGTGTATCCTTAAACGTAAGCACTTCTACCTACGCACCCAACTCTAACGGAGTTGAAGTAACAGCTCAAACGGAGGCGCCTTCGGGCGTCTTCACCCCTATGGATCTGGGTACCCTCTCCAAGCCCACCTCCCTCAGCACAGACTGGAGCAAACAGAGCATTTATTTTATCATGACAGATCGTTTCAGCAACGGTGATCCATCCAATGATAACTACGGTGGCTTCAATTCCAACAACAGTGATCAGCGCAAGTGGCATGGTGGCGATTTTCAAGGTATTATTAACGAACTCGACTACATTAAAAATATGGGGTTTACCGCGATCTGGATTACCCCAGTAACGATGCAAAAGAGTGAATACGCTTACCACGGCTATCATACGTATGATTTTTATGCAGTAGATGGGCATCTCGGAACAATGGACAAGCTCCAAGAGCTGGTTCGCAAGGCACATGACAAGAATATTGCTGTGATGCTGGACGTAGTTGTGAATCACACAGGTGATTTCCAACCGGGGAACGGGTTCGCCAAGGCTCCTTTTGACAAAGCAGACTGGTATCATCACAATGGTGACATTACAGGCGGGGACTACAACTCCAACAATCAATGGAAAATCGAAAATGGTGATGTAGCTGGACTGGATGACCTAAATCATGAAAACCCCGCTACCGCAAACGAGCTTAAAAACTGGATCAAATGGCTGCTTAATGAGACAGGCATCGACGGGCTGCGGGTGGATACCGCCAAGCATGTACCGAAGGGTTTTCTAAAGGATTTTGACCAAGCTGCCAACACCTTCACCATGGGTGAAATTTTCCATGGCGACCCTACTTATGTGGGCGATTACACCCGGTATCTTGATGCTGCACTAGATTTTCCGATGTATTATACAATCAAGGACGTGTTCGGACACGATCAATCCATGAGAAAAATCAAGGATCGCTACTCCGATGATCGTTACTATCGCGATGCTCAGACCAACGGTGTATTTATCGACAATCATGATGTAAAACGTTTCCTGAATGACGCATCTGGCAAGCCGGGTGCTAACTATGACAAATGGCCACAGCTCAAGGCCGCTTTGGGCTTTACTCTGACATCTCGCGGGATTCCAATTATCTACCAAGGCACTGAGCAAGGCTATAGTGGCGGAGATGATCCCGCCAATCGGGAGAATATGAATTTCAACGCCAACCATGACCTGTATCAGTACATCGCTAAGTTGAACTATGTGCGCAACAACCACCCTGCTCTGCAAAACGGTAGCCAAAGGGAAAAATGGGTGGACGACTCCTTTTACAGTTTCCAGCGCTCTAAAAATGGCGACGAGGCCATTGTATTTATCAACAACTCCTGGAATAGTCAAACCCGCACAATTGGCAACTTCGATAATCTGTCCAACGGAACCCGCCTGACTAACCAGCTGAGCAACGACTCCGTTCAGATTAACAACGGCTCGATCACCGTAACTCTCGCTCCAAAGGAAGTTAAAGTTTTCACCAAGTAACAGTCACATTCAGTTACATTGATTATTCAGATGTGCTAAAATAAGTTATAGAAGGATATGCTAAAAAAGAGCAAGGATGCTGGTAACATCCCTACTCTTGGCAACAGCCGCTTTGAAGAGCGGTCGGCTGTTCAAAGGCGATCTAAAGAAATAGACCGTTTTCCCCTTGAGCAGGGCGGTCTATTTCTTTTTGTTTTGGTTCAGCGCAATAACAATCGTAACGATTAACCCGATCAACGCTATTAATAGCGTGCCGAACATCATCATTAATGTCAGAGCATCCTTAACCTCCACAGGCATCACCTCCCTTCCGGGAGACTTAGCCGACCGCCCACCTAAGCCATTCTGTTGTTACTGGAATTATAGCACGTAAATCCATCCTTTTGCGACAACGTTTTACAGCTTTATTAAACTAATCTTATGTGAACACTCATCGTCCTTTGTTGCTTACACTGTAACATCTGTCCATAAATACAAAACAGGCACCCGACGAAGCGTACACTTCGTTGCAGGTGCCTGTTTATATATAAACAACGTGGGAATACTTAGGCCTCAGTAGCCACGTTGATATTGTTCAGGTACGGAAGGCTTCTCGCCGCGCAGCGCCACCGCTGCATGAATCGCCCAATAAGGGTCGCGCAGCAATCCGCGTCCTACAGCGACCAAATCGGCATCCTTATTGCCGATTACAGACTGCGCTAAGGCTGGGTCATCCAGTATGCCGACGGCGATTACTGGGATGTTCAGCGCCTCGCGGATTTGGCGAGCAAACGGCACTTGATAGCCCGGGTAGTTGCCTGGTTTTCTGGCTCCAGCCGGGCCTTCTCCGCCCGAGCTGACATGGATCATATCTACGCCTGCAGCCTGATATGCGCGGCTCAGTTCAATAGCATGATCCACATCGTATCCACCATCTACGTATTCCACCGCGCTGATGCGGAAGATTAACGGCATACCCGCAGGCATTTGCTTACGCACAGCCTGAACGACTTCTACGCCGAAACGGGATAAATCCTTACCATACTCGTCATCTCGTTTGTTCGTAACTGGCGAGTGGAATTGGTGAATCAGATAACCGTGTGCACCGTGAAGCTCGATTGTATCTACGCCTGCTTGAACCGCCCGGCGGGCAGCGTCTCCGAATTTTTGTACCATACCACGGACTTCCTCTGTGGTCAGTGCGCGCGGCTGTTTATAATTTGCATCCGGGTATGCAATGGCCGAAGGAGCCACCGGCTCTGCTGCATCCTCAGCTTTACGGCCTGCATGAGCAATCTGAATGCCAACCTTGGCCCCGTGCGCATGAATACCGTCAACCAGCTTTTTATACGCCGGAATATGTTCATCTGACCAAAGCCCCAGATCGTAATCCGTAATCCGCCCATCCGCTTCCACGTCCGTCATTTCTATAATAATCAGACCCGTGCCTCCAATTGCCCGGCTTAGGTAGTGGACATGATGCCAATCATTCGGAATTCCGTCCTTGGCTGTCACCGAGTATTGGCACATTGGGGCCATGACCACACGATTTTTTAACTCCAAATCTTTGAGTGTGTACGGTGTAAACAACGAAGTCTTCAAAACGCTCATCTCCTTTTTATCTCTACCACATAACTAAAAATGCGTTCCAAATTACACGGTCTATTATAAGCATAATCGGCACAGTCCAAACGAAACAAAGAGATTCCCCCAACCGGGGTATCCCTTCGTATTTGCACCTTGCAGTCATTATGTATATCGTAAGATTATAGATATATTGCACACAATCTATTATCCACAACTTAATAACTTTTTGCAAGTAAATATTTAAATATTATTAAATATTTTTTTGTCTACATTTTTCCCGGCTCTTAGCCATAACACAAAAAGACGCCCTTACGGGCGCCTCTGCGAAACCAATTTTATTGTGCTGAGCCTAATTGGACCCATGCCTTCTCAATCTCTGCAACCGCCTGATCCTTGTTCATGTTACCACTGATATAAGCCTGCATCAGCTCACCAAATTTTTGGTGGAATGTATCCAGCGAGTAGTTGACAGACAGATCACCGGACTTGGATGTTTTCAAAATGCTATCCATTTCCTTAGGCATTTCCAGATCAGGAAGCGGTGCATCCTTAATTGGAGGAATCACCTTCGCTACCTGGGAGAACCAGTTCTTACCGTATTCCGAAGTGTACAGCCAGTTGAAGAATTCAATCGTTTCCTTGGATACTTCGGAGTCCTTGTTGATACGTAGCGCCTGATCCGCACCGGTAATGATGACCGATTGGTCCGCTTTGTCACTCACCGGATATCCCATGATGCCAATCTTGAGATCAGGGTTAATTTTCTTGATCGCTTCCTCATCCCACGCACCTTTACCCGTCATAAATGCAGCTTTTCCAGATGCAAAATCACTTACTCCCGCATTGCTGTCCCGTTCCAGCGGCTTATCTGTACCATGTTTCACCGTCAGATCAATGAAGCTAAAGAAGTTGTTGTACAGCACTGGATAGTCCTTGATTTTTGCTTTACCTGCAATAAAATCATCAACGAGCTGCTTTGGCTCTACCCCGGCATCCTGCGCAGCAGCATCTACATAGTGTTGGAAGATATGCTTCCATACCCACCACTCTTTATATGCATTAGCAAATGGAGTAATGCCCTTCGCCTCTAGCTTGGTAACAGCATCCTGCATCTCGGCAATCGTCTTCGGCGGAGAGGTTATTCCAGCCTTGGTAAGCAAATCTTTGTTGTAAATCAAAGCAAACAGGTTCCCCTTGACTGGTAATCCCAGCACTTTGCCGTCACTGGAACTCATATTGGCCCGGACGGCATCCGTCATGGCTGCTGCCAGCGGTTCATTGGTCAGATCGGCGCTATAATCAGCATAGGTGTCGATGTCGCCCCCGGCCGTGGTCTGGAACACATCCGGTGTACTGCCTGAAGCTATTTTTGACTTGAGAATGGTGTTGTAGTCTGCCTGCATGATCTCCAGATTGATCTTTACATTAGGCTTGACCTTTTTATACTCCTCGATGTACGCATTAAAAGCATCGGTATACTCCGGTGAGGCTGTAAACATGTTTATTGTAACCGTTTTCAAATCATCTTTGCCGCCAGTGCTTTCTTTAGCCGCATCTGTGCCACCACTACTTCCACATCCGCTCAACAAACCGACCGTCAAAAGCAAACTGCCGGATAACGCCATCATCTTCTTTAACATGGATACTCCCCCATCTGTTTGTGATCAACGTTCATGCGCTCATTCTAAAAAATATAGCCTCATTTAAAAAGGCAGATTAGTGAAGCGTTAAGGGTAAAAAAGTGGTTTATTGCAGGCTCACGCGATACTCTGAAGGTGACACCTGATAATAATTGCGAAAAGCCTTGCTGAAATAGTTTTTATCCTTATAACCGAGCATATCGGAAATTTCCTGAATTTTCAGGCTGGAATCACCCAGGAGCTCCTTCGCCTTGTCCATTCTGACCTTCTGTACATATTCGTGAATGCCGTAACCAAATTGCTGCTTGAACAACTTCATCAGATATTCCCGGCTCAAAAAATAGGTTTCGGCAAAAAACGAGATTTTGATATCTTCAAAATAGTATCGCTCGATGTACCTTTTGATCTCTGTAATATCAAAGGGTTGGTTACCCGCCTGTGCATGTTGGACCCCGGCAATGTAGAGCTCCAGTATCTGGTATAGTCTCTGGCTGTAGTCGGCAAAGCTCACAAAATCAGCAGACAGCTCGCCTTCAATCACACGACCCAATTCCCCCAAAGTCCCCTCCTGATTAGACGCGGACATAGGCGTACCCAGCTCAATCGCTGCTTCTCTCAGTAAAAAATGAAACTCCCGCAGCAATCGATCCGCATCCTGTAAACGGAAAACAGGACCAGCTGCCAATTGTTTCAGTAGATCGCCCAGAAGTACCTTTGCTCGGTTGGCCTGGCCGGTCTGAGCATCCTTTTGGATCGACAACAGCCGATCCGTCCATGGCATTTCCTCTGACGTCCCCATTTGCCGGGGTACCGTGTGGAGAATAGATTCCCCTTCCAGCTTCAACACATCTGTATTGTGAATGAACCTCTTGGCATCCCTATACGCAGAAGCCAGCTCCACTACGTCTGAACAGAGCTTGCCCACTCCGGCTGCTACCACCATACTGAACAGCCCATGCAGGTTCGCAACCGCCTTCTGTGCCACTTGTGCCAGTAGGAGGGACATATGTTCTTCTTGTCCTGGGGCCAGAGTACAGATCGATACGACCTCACGCTCTCTTCGCGGGTGGGGGAAGCTAAAACAACGCAACCGTTCATCTGATGTCTGCGCTAATACATTAGTTACGGCAAAGTCCATCAGATCGACATCGCCATGAAAACGAGTCCTGCGAATCTCATCCCTGTTCAGTAACCGTAGCACGATCACCCCAAAGCGGTTCTCCGCCCGATCGGCTCCAATTAGTGGGAGCAACGACGTATTGGCCTGCCTTTTAAAGCTGCCATCCAAAATGGATACATACAGCTTCTCTTTCAGCTTCGGTAGTGACATATTCAGCGTGATGCTCTGGTTGATGAATTCGTCTTGGCTTTGCTTGCGGCTTTCCAGAATGTCCACCGCCTTGCGCAGGGCCTGATTCAGATCCTGGCGGTTGATAGGCTTGAGCAGATAATCTACTACCCGTGATTGAATCGCTTGTCGCGTAAATTCAAAGTCGTTGTAGCCACTAATGACAATGGTCAGCAGATGGGGATATGCCTTTTCGATCACACGAAGAAATTCAATGCCGTTCATCTCCGGCATTTTCATATCCACCATCACCACATCGATAGGATGCTGACCCAGCAGTTCCATCCCCAACCTTCCATTCGTCGCCTCATAAATATGTTCGATGCCCAGACGATCCCAGTCTCCAACAATACGAATGGCCTCTCGTAACGGTTCTTCATCGTCAATAATCAATACGTTATACATGGTCGACTCCTCCCCGGGGAATTTGCATTCTCATTTCCGTGCCCGTTTCATCCGTAAGTATGAATAATCCTGCCTGATCTCCATACAAAAGCTTCAACCGTGTGTTCAAATTCTTCAAGCCAATATGCTCGCTCTCCCGCTCTTCCCATTTTTCGTGGAACGAATCCAACACTATTTTCAGCTTGTCCTCTGAAATTCCAGGTCCGTTGTCCCTGACTGCAATTGTAGCGTCTGTAGCACCCGATTCGGCTGAAATGACGATCAGAATGTCACTTGATACTTTTTCTAATGCATGCTTGATAGAGTTTTCTACCAACGTTTGCACGGATAATCTCGGAATTGGCAGCTCCATCAGCGTGTCCTCCCATACCACTTCGACCTGAAGTCTCGCCCCGAATCTTGCCTTTTGCAGACCTATATATCGTTCGATATGCTTGAGCTCCTCGCGGGCAGCTACGATATCCTTGCCGTTGATGGAATACCGCAAAGTTTGGGCCAATGCATCCACCATATCCGCCATATCGAACATCTTCCGCTTTAATGCCTGTGTAGATATGGCTTGTAGGGCATTGTACAGAAAATGGGGATTAATCTCAGCCTCCAGCGCCTTGAGTATGGCATTCTTTTCGACCAGCTTCATGCGATAGCGCTCATTAATAAGTTCTTCGGTTCTTTGGACCATTTCGTTAAAGTGCAGCGACAAATATGCAATCTCGTCATGCCCCTTCACAGGAGCCCTTGCCTCAAAATCTCCGGTGCTGAACCGTTTCATCTGGGTAGATAGCTTATGTAAAGGTCGGGTAATTGCGTTCGAGGTCAGGGTCACCAAAATAATAGACACACCTAAAAATAAAGCCCCGATGACATAACTCCAATTCCGTGTGGTCGTAGCTGCCTCATAAATTTGGCGATATGGAATCGGCTTGATGAGCTGCCACCCTTCCTTTTCACCTGCATCATACACGACTAAATACTCCTGGTTGCTGTTGCTGTCTGACCACGTTACTTGTCCGCTTCCTCCCTCTCCGATCTGGGCCAATACGCCAGAATCATGCATTCGTTCATACAGCGGAAGGCTGTTCACATAAAAGGGAACCCGCTTGGGGCTGATTAGCATCAGTTGATCCCCTTTACCCAGTGGAATATTCCGCATGATTTCATCTACGGAGCTCGTGTTGTAATAAAAGGACAACACTGCCTGCGGGTGACGGGATGCAATCGATCTCAGCACTCGATGGTAAGCCATAAAGCTGGCTTGTGGCGCCACATAGCCCATATCAGAGCGGGACTCCACAAAGGATTGAAAAGATTCGTTAGCAGTGCTAGCCATCGCCTCTTTATACCAGGGAAGCTTGGGAATATCCGTGTTTATTCCTTTGCGTACTGTAATATTGTACGTTTCCCTAGTCACCACGTAGTATTGATGCCGATCCGCCACATACAGATAAATCGCTTCCAGATCATTGCGGGAATAGAACATGTTGCGCAAGTAATTTTCAATGACCATTCGTGCAGCGTAGTCCCGGTTCTCATTGGCAATCGCGTTCATGATATCGTTATAGCGAAGCTGTGGAAGGGCCAACTGCTGCATTCCCTCCAAGTAATCCTCCAAATTCTGATTGACCAGCAGCAGATTATTCGTCGTGCTGGCGATGCTATGATTAACCGACTCCTTTTCAATCATCTGATAGGAAATAATCGTGAGTGAGCCCACCACCAGAATAATCACCGAGGTAAAAAGTAGAATGAGCTTGTTCACTAATTTTTGCGTAATCCGCCTCCACATGGAACGAAGAATTGTTCCTGTATGCCCTGACATCATGATAACCGCCCCTTTTGAAAGCGTACACATTTTTACCCTCAACTGTTTTCTTAAATCCATTGGTCCGGCCCTAGGGGCTATCCTATACTTTCATTATATCTTAAACAGCTTGGAGCGAAAGACCGGAAAATGCTGAGAAAAAGAGGTGCGTTATGCTGAAAAAAAGGGGAACATGGGGCGACAAGGGCAGTAAGCTGGAATTTGGTTTATTCACACTGCCCGTAATTTTGTGCATTACAATTGCATTTTATATTCCGTTTTTGATGACGATACGCTATTCCCTGACCAAGTGGAACGGCATATCCAAACATCCGAAATTCGTAGGTCTAGATAACTTCAAGCAAATCCTGCTCGGAGACGCTAACTTTGCACATGCAGCCTGGTTTACGATCAAATATGCCATTCTGTACATTGTATTGGTAAACGTGCTGGCCATTTTGCTGGCGCTCGTCCTCGACATGAAGCTCAAAAGCTCGGCCTGGCTGCGCGCGGCTTTCTTTATTCCTTATATCCTCAGCCTCGTCATTGTCGGCTTTATATGGAAATTCATCTTTATGCAAGGTTTTGAATCACTGGGGCACAGTACAGGCTGGGGCATCTTCCAGCTCAGTTGGCTAGGCGAGGAAGGGCTCGCGTTTATTTCCATTTTGGCGGTATCCATCTGGCAATCCATTGGCTTTTACATGGTCATTTATATTGCAGGCTTGCAATCTGTACCTGAGGATCTAAAAGAGGCTGCCATCGTGGATGGGGCAGGGCCGATTCGGAGATTTTTCAGTATTATTTTACCGATGCTCGCACCCTCGATTACGATCTCGGTCTTCATGGCACTCACCAACTCGATCAAGGTGTTCGACGTCATTTTATCGCTGACTGGCGGTGGGCCAGGAGGTACGACATACAGCATTGCGTATGATATTTACCGAGATACGTTCCAAAACAATCTGTATGGCTACGGAACAGCCAAAGCCTTGATTTTATTCGTTGCAGTGCTGGTCATTACGATTATTCAATTGTCTATTTTCAAACGCAGGGAGGTTGAAGCCTGATGCAACGCAGCCGTACAGGACGTATTTTGCTGGAAGCGGGCATGATTGTATTATCGCTGTTATTTTTGTACCCGCTGTTTCTCGCCATTAACAATTCGTTCAAAAGCTTCGCTGAGGTCATGACCGACGTCATTGCGCTGCCCAAGCAGCTTTCGCTGGATAACTACGTATACGTATGGAAGTTCATTGACTATCCACGCTTATTTCTGAATAACACGATTATTACTGTGCTCGGGCTGGCAGGCATTGTGCTAATATCCTCCATCGCTGCCTATAAGCTGGCACGGACGAAAAGCAAGTGGAGCTCCGCCATTTACATGCTGTGCATTATGCCGATGCTGATTCCATTTCAGTCTATTATGCTGACCGTCTTGCGCCTGGCGAAAGACTTGAATTTGGCAGATAGCACTTGGGGACTTGGCCTGCTGTACTGGGGTTTTGGAGCCCCATTGGCAGTGTTTATCTATCACGGCTTTGTGAAAGGCATTCCGGTCGAAATTGACGAAAGCGCCAAGATCGACGGAGCCTCAGGCTTTCGGCTTTTCTTTTCCGTCATCTTTCCGTTGCTGAAATCGGTCACCGCTACTATTGTTATTATCGACGTGATGTGGATATGGAACGATTTCCTGCTTCCGCTGCTCATGGTTAACGGCTCACCCAGCACCAAAACGCTTACGCTGGCTGCCTATACTTTCGTTGGGCAATATACATCAGACTGGCAATATGCTATGACCGCAATGGTAATGGCTGTACTGCCCTCCATTATCGTATTTATCTTTCTGCAAAAATACATTGTTAAAGGCGTAGTGGCCGGGGCCGTCAAAGGCTGAGGCAATTACATCATTACAGATGACCCCCAGAGGACTTGCGTAAAGTTTACGCAAGTCCTTTTGACTGATTGGCTCCACCTTCCTTGACATTTCTCCACATAAATGATTTACTAATTTCATTATTCGTAATTATTACGATTAAGTTATCAAACAGAAGGTGCTGCTGCTTTCCTATCTCGCATTACAGTTACTACTGCACAGTCAACATTTTATGAAACTTTCGAAGGGATGAGTGATTACGTTGGCAAACGCTATGGAAAGAGATGAGAAAATACCGGTCACGGTACTAAGTGGGTACCTCGGTTCCGGCAAAACTACACTGCTGAACCATGTACTGAACAACCGGGAAGGCTTACGGGTAGCTGTCATCGTCAATGATATGAGTGAGGTTAATGTGGATGCGGATCTCGTTCGTGACGGTGGAGGGTTATCCCGTGTGGATGAGAAGCTGGTGGAAATGTCCAACGGCTGCATTTGCTGCACCTTGCGCGAAGATTTATTAAAAGAGGTAGAGCGACTGGCGCTCGAAAAAAAAGTTTGACTATATTCTTATTGAATCCACAGGTATAGGTGAGCCCATTCCAGTGGCCCAAACCTTTAGTTATGTAGATGAGCAAAATGGAATTGATTTGACCAAGCTGACCCGATTGGACACAATGGTCACTGTCGTGAATGCGCCAGAATTTTGGAAAGACTTCTACTCTAGAGACTCCCTTAAGGATCGTGGGCAGGAAGTGGCTATGGAGGATGCACGTGGCATCGTTGATCTGCTCATAGAGCAGGTGGAATTTTGTGACGTGCTAATCATTAATAAATGCGATCTGGTATCCTTAGAGGAACTCGAACGATTGGAAAAGGTGCTGCGCAGCATTCAACCGAACGCCAAAATCATCCGTTCTGAATACGGCAGAGTGGACCCAAAAGAGATTTTAAACACGCATCGCTTTGATTTTGAAACTGCTAGTCAGGCGGCGGGTTGGATACAGGAAATGAACAAGGATGAACATGTACCGGAGACAGAGGAATATGGCATTGCTTCGTTTGTGTACAAGCGCAAAATCCCATTTCACCCTGAACGTTTGTTAAAATGGCTGGCTCAATGGCCTACTGAGGTTGTACGTTCCAAGGGATTAGTGTGGCTCGCCACGCAAAACCGTACTGCCTTTACATTCAGTCAGGCGGGTAGCTCCAAACAATTCGCACGCGCAGGACTATGGGTGTCTGCTTTGACTGAAGAAGAACGACAATACTATCTCGGTGAAAATTTTGAAAAAACACCCGATTGGGATGAGAAATATGGCGACCGGGTTACCAAACTCGTATTTATTGGTATCGATATGAACCGGGAAGAAATCGAGCGTAGCTTGGATAAGACACTGCTAACCCCTGAAGAAATGGAACAGGACTGGCGCAAGTTGCCTGACCCGTTTACGAAAAACATATAATGAGTTTGAAAAAGCGCCTAAAGTGAGCAACTACCTCCCATCTTAGGCGCTCTGGCCTTATTTATGCTTAACCCATTGCGCGTTATCGATCGGCCAAAAGATCACATCCGCACGTCCGACAATATCCTTGATGGCAACAAAACCAATTGCACGACTATCCCTACTATTATTGCGGTGGTCACCCATTACAAAAATATACCCATCAGGAACCTTGGAATCGGTTATGGTTCCGTTTGGAAAGTCCACATTGTTATATAATTCTCCCTTGGCGTGAGCATCTTGGATAGCCTCTTGAATGTATGGCTCCTCTACTTTCTTACCATTCACATAAAGATGATCACCTTGATACTGAATCGTATCTCCAGCCACTCCAATCACACGCTTAATAAAGTCCTTTTGTTCCTTTTTTACATGAAATACAACAACCTCACTTGCCTTGGGGTCACGAAAATCGTAAATCACCTTATTCACGACCACTCGTTCATCTGTTTTGAAATTCGGTTCCATGGATGCTCCCTCAACAATAAATGGCGCAAATAACAGCCAACGTATAATGAACACGAGCACAATGGCAACAATAATTGCCTTAAGCCAATCGATCATCTCCTTGTTCATTCGCGGTCGCTTTTCCTGCAATGGTTCGGAAGTTGAACTTGTCAAATGCTTCCCGCTCTCCATGCGCTAAACCCACCTTTTCTCACAGTTTTATTCCTATTATATGTATAATGTTTAAGTATAATCAAATTTTCCCAGTCTAGCAAAACTGTATTTTTAGTTGAAACAAAAGTGTGAACTTTTTTTTCACAATATTAAAAAAACAATAAAAAACTGTTGATGCAAACGTTAACATATATTACACTGTGCATATACTTCTTAGAGCGTTTTGGACTTATGATAGATCAATCTGTCCCCCCAGGAGGTGTCCTGTTTTTTTAATGGAAAGACAGCATGAGCGACTTTTATATGTGCTATCTTCTTTTAAAATATGAGCTCAGATAAGGAGGAATTTACATGTTTAAACGGAATGATCATTCAAAAAACGGCTTTAACGCTCTAAGACTCGGTGTTTCTTTTGTTTTTGCTTCTTCTTGTCTTATTGGAACCGCTTACGCGGATATTCCATCCAACAACCTCCCCTCTACCACACTCACAGAGGAGGCAGTTAGTGCAACCGATTCAACAACTGTTTCCACCACGTTAGCGGCAGGCGATTTGTATGTGGCTCCAAATGGTAACGTGTCCAATCCGGGTACCATATCTAGTCCTACCACCCTCGAAGCAGCACTGACACAAATTGCTCCTGGCAAAACCATCTACCTGCGCGGTGGTAAATACGCCTACTCCTCAACGATTACAATTCAGCGTGGAAATAACGGCAATAACGGCTCACTCAAAGGATTAGTCGCTTACGGTAGTGAAAAACCTGTACTTGATTTCTCTGCTCAGGCCTTTGGTTCAGCTAATCGGGGACTTCAGCTTAACGGGGACTTCTGGCTGGTGAAAGGTCTTGAAGTCAAAGGTGCCGGAGATAACGGTATCTATATTGGCGGCAGCAATAACCGAATTGAAAACGTCGAGACCCACCACAATCGGGATACCGGGCTCCAACTCGGACGCTACTCCCCTAACGCTTCCACCAGTGAGTGGCCTGCGAACAATTTGATTTTGAATTCCTACTCTCACGATAACGCCGATCCCGATAATGGCGAGGATGCCGATGGCTTCGCGGCTAAACTGACTGTAGGATCAGGCAATGTGTTCGATAACTGCTTGGCAGCGTACAACGTAGACGATGGCTGGGATCTGTACAGTAAAACGGAAACAGGCCCTATCGGTGCCGTAACCATTTTGAACAGTGTGGCCCATCACAACGGGCAAACCTCTGATGGAACGTCTACTGCGAACAGTGACGGCAACGGCTTTAAGCTGGGTGGAGACAAAATCAAGGTCAACCATATTGTAAAAAACAGTATCGCTTTCCAAAACAAAAAACACGGTTTCACCTACAATAGCAACCCTGGCACCATTACTTTGACCAACAATACTTCATGGGACAATGGACAAAGCAATTTCGCCTTTGATAAGGGTGAACACGTGTTCATTAACAATCTTTCTTTCGAGGGAACAGCAAGTGATAAAACAAGTGGTACGGATCAAGATAACTCTAACGTCTGGTGGAAAAACAAAAAAACGACGAATGCCAAAGGTCTCACAGCCAGTGCAGACGACTTTGTTAGTCTCGTGCCTTCCATCACTCGAAGTACAGACGGTTCCATCCAGCTGGGTGATTTCCTTAAGCTGGCCAAAGGAAGCGATCTGATTGGCTCGGGTACTCCGAGCGGAAATATAGGGGCACGGTAAAAGCCCCACCTAATCAGGACGCCTGGCCCATCTACCAACCTAGACCATTCTGCATAATATAGCGACCGGTGATTGTCCTCATAACCAGACAAAATATGAGGTGAACAGATCATGGAACGAAAAATCACATTGAAACATACACTTGCCTATGGAAGCGGTAACATGCTGGGAAGTGGTGCACTTGCTATTAGCGGTGCATGGTTAATGTACTTTTATACAACCTTTTGCGGACTGTCTCCTGTTCAGGCCGCAGCCATTTTCTCTGTTGCCAGCATCATAGATGCGGTCAGCAATCCGATCATGGGCTTTATCAGCGATAACTTTCACCGAACCCGCTTAGGTCGTAAATTCGGCAGACGCCGTTTTTTCATCATGATGGGTATTCCGCTGATGCTCGTGTATCCGATGCTTTGGATAGATGGGTTGGGCTTCTGGTATTACTTGAGTACGTACGTGCTGTTTGAACTGGTGTACACCTCTGTCATGGTACCGTATGAAGCACTAGCGTCCGAGATGACCCGGGACTTTGGCGCACGCTCCAGATTGACCGGATGGAAGGCCATGTTTGGTAAAATCGCCAATTTCGCCGCCGCTTTTATCCCTGGTCGCTTTATTGCTGCGTACGGCAAAGACTCTCCATTGCCTTTCTTGTATACCGGTCTCGTTTTTGCAGCAATCTTGCTGATCGCCATGGCATTCTTGTACAAAAACTCCTGGGAGCGTCCAAGTGAGGAATTACAAAAGGAACTGGAAGGTGAAGCTCCGCTTTCTTTTATAGATTCCATGAAAAAGTTGTTTATCGATATTTCCTCTACTTTTCGGGTCAAGACGTTCCGTCATCATCTCGGGATGTACCTGGGCGGCTTTTCCGCTGAGTGGCTGTTTACTTCAGCTTTTACGTACTTTATTGTTTTCTCCTTGTTCCAAAGCTCTGAAATGGTATCCAATCTCAACAGCTTCAACTCTGTCATTCAACTGATTTCTACCTATTTCTTCATCCAATTCTGTGTGCGTAAAGGGTTTCGTATGCCTTTCATCGCCGCACTCGTCGTCGTTTGCTTTAGCGTAGCAGGTTATGGTCTGCTCTATCTCACAGGAGCCTCTAATACGATGATGTGGCTATATGTCATCACACTGTTCATGGGGCTTGGTACGGGTGGCGTCTACTACATTCCTTGGAATCAATACACGTTCCTTGCCGATGTGGATGAAGCGTTGACTGGTCGTCGCCGGGAAGGTATTTATGCGGGTATGATGACTTTTGCCGGAAAAATGGTGCGGGCTGTTGTCGTTTTCATTCTCGGCTGGGTGTTACAGCACTTTGGCTTTGTATCCGGAGCTGAGAGTCAGCCAGTCTCTGCTCAGCACGCTATCTTCTATGTACTCGTGGTGGGTACTATTGTTCTCGCAATCATCGGGATGATTGCTTCTGTCGTAATGAAGCTGGATATTGACAGCCACAAGAAGCTAATCGCCGAGATTGACCGCCTCAAAAACGGTGGCTCCATGAAATCAGCCAAGCCAGAAGCTCGAAAAGTGTTCGAACAACTAACAGGCTTCAGCTACGATCGGTGCTGGGGCAACAATAATGTGGGCTTTAAGAACAAACCCGTTGATCCTAAGACACACACTCCGTCTATGTAACAACAATAACATTACAGATTAAACTTTACTGAAGAGGTGACTGTATCATGGCAAATTCAACATCGCAACCAACAACAAATCCTACAAAAACAGATTCCTGGGCTGTACGTATGAGCGATTCCGTGATTAAACGGAGTCCGGAATTTTATGAAAAATGGGAATATGACCATGGCGTGATTTACAGAGGTTTGGAATGGGTTGGCGAATTGACAGGCGATCCCAAGTATATGGAATATATAAAAAAACATATGGATCACTTTGTTGATGAAAATGGTGTGATTCAGCGCTATAAAGTAGATGAGTATAACATTGACCATGTGAATAACGGCAAGCTGCTCTTCACTCTGTATCGTGCCACAGGCGATGAACGCTATAAAAAGGCAGCCTTCCAATTACGCAGTCAGCTGGAAAAACATCCACGCACAAGCGAGGGCGCATTCTGGCATAAGCAAATTTATCCGTATCAAATTTGGCTTGACGGCTTGTACATGGGTGCCCCGTTCTATGCTGAGTTTATTCGCGAATTCGGAGATCCGTCAGAGTTTGACGATGTGACCCTGCAATTCAAGCTATGCTACAAGCATACGCGTGATCCTGAAACGGGTCTGCTCTATCACGCTTGGGATGAGAAGCGGGAACAGCATTGGTGCAACCCGGAAACCGGCTGTTCCAAAAATTTCTGGGGCCGCTCAATGGGCTGGTTTGTCATGGCACTCGTCGACGTGCTGGACTACATTCCAGAAGATCATGCAGATCGTCCCGTCTTGATTGATATGCTGAGAGAAACACTGGAAGCCTTGCTGAAAGTGCGTGATAAAGAAAGCGGCGTCTTTTATCAGGTGCTCAACCTGGGCCATGTGAAAGGCAACTATCTGGAAGCATCTGCTTCCTGCATGATTCTATACGCTATGGCCAAAGGTGTTCGCAAAGGTTATCTGCCAGAGCATTATCGCCAAGAAGCAGAAATCATCCGTAAAGGTATTATTGATGAATTTATTACGATTACTGAAGAAGGACTTGTGAATCTGAACAAAACAGTACAAGTAAGCGGTCTAGGTGGTAAAGATCGCCGGGATGGTACCTTCGCTTACTATATCAGCGAGCCGATTATAACTAACGATCCCAAAGGTATCGGAGCTTTCATTCAGGCGATGGGTGAAGCAGAGCGCATCTAAATGATGCGGACTATGTACTTTTAAATAGCACAAAGGACGGTGGCGATGAGCCCCGTCCTTTTCTCATATATATCTTACTTCATAACCTTAAATTCATATCCCTGTTTCTTCAGATATTCTATAATTTGCGGCAATGCTTTGGCTGTTTCTTCTTTACCATAAGTGTCATGCATGAGTATGATCGCTTTTTCTCGGCCTTTGACTGACCTCATAAACTGATTAATTAGTGCGGGTGCTTTCTTGGATCTTCCCTCTGCATCCTTCGTTAATACATTCCAGTCCACCTGATGGTAATCCTTTTGAAGTAAAACCTTATCCAGAGCAGCCATTCCTTGTGGATCTCTTCTGTTCCATGTCATGTGCCCCCCAGGGAATCGGATCATTCTGGTGGAGAATTCTGGTCCCAGAATGCTTTTTAGAACCTGATTGTTCTTCTCGATCTCCTGCATAACATGATCCGTATTTACTCGTCTGTTCGGATATAAATACTTATAGTTATGTGAGTACGTATGGTTTCCTATCGCGTGACCCTCTTTGACAATTCTTTTGATAAGGTTCCGGGTATGCTCATTCTCATTGGCTTCTTTACCTACAATAAAAAAGGTGGCCTTGACCTTCTGCTTTTTCAGAATGTCTAATATTTGGGGGGTGACCGTCACGGATGGACCGTCATCAAAGGATAAGTAGGCCACCTTTTTACCATCGGCTCCATCAGGCATCTTTCCTAGCATTTGCTGATTTAAATATTTTTCAACAAAGGCACCGTCTTCTACACCGGGATCATTTTTTGGAGAGGCTGCTTTATTGTTTGCCCCTGCGCTGGCTTTAACTTTGGATGAGTCCTTGGATACAGAATCTGTTTTTTTAGCAAGCTCCTGAGTCGGCGCATGTGGTTTGCTATCTGAGACCTTTATCGCAATAAAAGTAATGCAGCCTGCCACAAATAATACAATAGCAATCAGCATCAGCCTTCTTTTGTTCCTCTTCAAGCGGTGCTCTCTTGTTCTACTATGTGAATAACCCTTTTCCATTAGATTATGTACCTCCACCCTAAAATAAGAAAAACCACCGGAGCAGGGTGAAAGCGCACCTTACAACGAACACTGGAAAACTCTGCGGTTCAGCCAATGAAAGTTTAAGGTTGCACTTCAACCAGGGGACGGACAACCTACTCCCGGTGGTTTCTTATCTTGCATTTGCATAATTTATGAATATCATTGCGGTTCTGTTCATTAAGATTGCTTCGTTAGGGCCTGAGCCAGTAAAGATGCATAGGCTTTAGCGCCTTTAGGTTTTAAATGTACTCCATCATGCTCAAAATATGAGTTTTTACCGGAGCTTGCTGCATACCAGTCAATCATTGTAATTCTTGGGTCTTGGGATGCAGCCTCAGCAAGATGCTTGTTCACAATGCTCTCCCAAGGCCGAGGTACACGGGTATTCACAAGTATTATATGCTTTGTATCCTTCAGACTGGCGAGCAGATTGGATAGCTGGTCCTTGGTGAAAGCGCCGTTCGTACCCAGCTCAATAATAACCGTCTTGCCCAGTTGTCCGTTCTGTCTCAGTTGCTCCAATACGGCAGGCGCTTCCGCCATTTGGCGGCCGATCCGTCCATCCACAACAGCCCCTGGGAAGGATTCCTGAATGTACGACTGTACATCGAGCATGACAGAGTCTCCAATGGCAGTCACACTAGAGCCATCGCCTGTCATAGGCTTAGCTTCTTGGGATGTGGTCGAAGGTTCCATCTGTGTCGTAACGCCATCCGTAGTACCAGCCTTGACTGCCGTATTTTTAGGCGTCTGGGCTTGAGATGGAGTCTTACTGTCCTTGGCTCCTTGCGGCTTGGTGGCTGTAGACTCCTTGGAGGCTACGGACACCGTTCCGTGAAGCGGCGGCATCGCCTTTGCCTTGGCAATTGGCTGCTCATCACTAGATGCTGCCTGCAACGTTGCATCAGGGGATACCACGTACAGGTGAACGGTACCCACACCAATACCTATACAAAGCATTGCTGTTGCGGTTGTAGAGATCCATCTCCACCGCATCTGCCGACGAACCGCTGAACGAATTCCTGCAATCCAGTGCCGGAATCCATCATGCCGAATCGGTTCCTCGATATATTTAAACGAGAGAGACGCCAGCAGTATGGTAGCCAGCAATTGTATAACGATACGCATCACATGCACACCATCGGTATCCACCTGAGGTGTCGTTAGCGTGATAACTGGAAAATGCCATAGATACAGTCCGTAGGAACGGGCGCCGATCCAGCGCAGCGGCTTGCGTCCAAGCAGGCGACCGAGATGGCTCACCGGGTGTGCCAATGCTGCAACCACAATAGCAGTGACCACCGCAATCCCCAGCAAGCCGCCGCGGTACAGAGCTGGGTCATATTCATTCGAGGCCCACGCCCAGTGGCATAGCAGCAGCAAGCTGATTGCACCGACGCCATCTAGAAGCAAGCGCGCCTTCGCCGAAGCATGCTCTTTCAGCTTGCCGCTTGGCCATACCAAGGCCAGCGCCGCACCAATCAGTAGAGCGAAGCCGCGTGTGTCCGTGCCATAATATACCCGGCTCGGATCGCTTCCCGGTACGTAAATCACGGCCATCAGGAGCGCGGATATTAACGCCAGACAAATCACCCATCCGGCCAGTACAATACGCTTGGGCATGTACTTCAGCCCAAGCGCCAGTAGTAAAGGCCACAGGATATAAAACTGTTCCTCCACCGCCAGCGACCACAGATGCCCAAGCGGAGAAGGAGGACCGAAACTTTCAAAATACGAAACCTGATGGAAAATAAACCACCAATTGCTCATATACACCAATGCGGCAGGTACATCTCCGCGCAAGGCCGTAAGCCGTGACGGATCGAAGAGCAACGAGCACAGGACAATGACAGCCACCACCGTCAGCATGGCAGGCAGCAATCTTCTGGCACGACGCACCCAGAAATCTTTCATTTTAAAACTATGATATGTATCCCACTGACTGACTAGAATATCTGTAATCAAATACCCCGACAAAGTAAAAAAAAACGCCTACACCCAACAAACCACCCGGTAACCAATCCGGATTCAAATGATACACAATGACTGCGATGACCGCCAGTGCTCTTAATCCATCCAAACCTGGCATATAACGACGTTGTGGCGACAACCGATTAGACTTCATTTCAGCCGCCGTCCTTCTTGCAAATTCGAACTCTCTGTCTGTTTCAATGCTCTTCTGCCCTTTCCCTCTCCTGCACATCGTCTGTGCGATGCCCTGTAGCCTTTTCATTCATTATATAAAACTTCATAATCGTAATGATTTCATTGAAGTTAAAATTAATGACAATGTTTTTATTATATCATTCCTTTCCACAGTTAGGTAACCACTGATAGATATACAAAAAAAGGTATCTCTTCCCTTAGGAAGAAAATACCTTTTTTTTAATTCGTGTCTATTAAAATTTGATGATCCCTGAAGTATGAAGGAAGACCAACAACATCAGGATCGGTGCAACATACCGAAGGCCGAACAACCATACACGGAACCAGAAAGGCTTGAGATTGGCATGCTCGCCAGCAGTTTTCCAGTAGTACCCTGTGAATATAACTATCAGTAAGCCGCCCAATGGCAAGAAGATGTTGGACGCTGTGAAGTCAACAAAGTCAAAGAAAGATTTGTCGCCCACCTTTAACTCTGGAACCAACCCCATCGACAATGCAGAAGGGACACCCAGCAACAGACACAGGATCGATACGATGACAACCGAGCGTACCCGGCCCCAACGGAACCGCTCCATAACATAAGCTACGGGTACCTCCAGCAGGGATACCATAGAGCCTAATGCTGCAACCGCCAGCAATACGAAGAACAAACCGCCGAAGAAAGCTCCGAAAGGCATGGCAGAGAATGCAGCCGGTAAAGCAATAAAAACCAAAGACGGTCCTTGGGCAGGGTTAATACCAAAGGAGAAGGTTGTAGGGAAAATGATCATACCTGCGATAAATGCATAGATTAAATCCCCGCCACCCACTGCCAGCATAGCTCCACCCAGCGATTGTCGACGATCTACATAAGCACCATATGTGACCATGATCCCCATCCCCAGTGAGAGGGAGAAGAAGGCATGTCCCAAAGCAACCAATGCAGATTCTATACTTAACTTAGAAAAGTCAGGATTCAAAAAGAAGGATACACCCGCACCAGAACCTGGCAGCATGAGAGCGTTAATCATCAGCACGAGCAACAGGATGACCTTAGCAGGAATCAAAATTTTATTGAACTTTTCAATTCCGTTCGATACCCCAAGGGTAACCACGACTGCTGTAAATGCAAAAACAATTAACAACCATACCAACGGTGCATAGCCGGAGGAAAATGAAGCAAACTGACCAGCAAAATCATTATTCGAAAACAGACTTCCGCTAAATGCCTCTACGGCATAATGCAGTGTCCATCCTCCTACAATGGCATAGAACGACAAAATAACAAACGGCACGATAACAAACATAATGCTCATCTTGCCCCAAATTGGATGTCCGCCTACTTTCACCATTGCAGAGGCAGCACTTCCTCGACCTGCACGACCAAGCGCAAGCTCTGCTAAAAGTACAGGCAAACCAACAAGCAACAAGCAGACAATAAATAACAAGAAAAATGCAGCTCCGCCATATTGTCCGGTAATATACGGAAATTTCCAGATGTTACCTAGTCCTGCCGCACTCCCGATCGCTGCCAAAATGAATCCAGCCGACGAGAAGCGTTCATGCTTATCAGACAGGTTATTCTGCCCCTTGCCCAAATTCATGGTATCCCCCTCATTCTCTCTACTTACGCATAAACTTGAGCATGCGTACATAAATAATTTTTTCTCATTATAGCGTAAGTAGGATGTAAGGTCATGCATAATTTTTCACTATTACCGGATTTATTTTCATAATGTTCGGTATCTACACAATACAACAAAAAACTACATTTTTTCTTCAGTATCCTTCTTTATAATGGTCTCTCCCATACGATTGGATACTTTTTGGTAAATATACGAAATGGCCAGCAATACAACCCCAAAGGAGAAATAGGCTACAATCGTACTTCCCGACGTTAATAGGTGTAGATCGTACAATAGCAGCTTACCTGTAGCTAGCAGAGTCAAGCCCAACCCAAATCGGCGGATGTAGACCACTCGCTTGAGGAAGCCGTATACAATATACAAAATGGCCAACAGGAGATACACCAGACTGAACACAAGACCTGCGTCTCCCAGGTGGAACTGAACTCCGAGAAAGGCGGTAATGATGCCCAACAAATATACACCCATAATGACCGGATATAGCTCATTACTTCTATAATGTCGCGTCATCAGTGCGTTTAGGAAGTCCCTGCTGCTGAAGAATACCAGTACATTAAAGGCTACCAGTACAATTAGCGCAACGTAATCAGCAGCCGTATTCTGCGCATAATCCTCATGCAAGGTTGGAATCGCTAGGGTAACCACCAATGCCAGCGCGTAGCCTATGACGTACAATGCCAAGCTATAGTATTTAATCACCCGATCGTACAGCAGTTTCACTTTAGGCAGGAAATAAGCTAACACCAGGGATACGCAGGTGAACAACAATACCTTGTACAAGGTGTAATGTGCAAACTCATCGGATACGACGATGTTATACCAATGCCCAGCTTCGTACAAAAGATAGAGGTACACGTTCACCAAAGCTACATACTTAAATCCTTGCATGATATGCATTTCGTACAAACGATTGTTTTTGAAAGCATTCGGACGACTATATTCAATCGCATAGAAGACAGTAACGATCAACATTCCCAGTGTAATGAGCGTATATTTGAGCCCAAAATAATCTGTCTCAAAGCCTGACAACAGATATATAGGGAAATCAATGAAAAAGAATGCGCCCAGACACAATCCTAGAATGCCCCATCCTGCACGCTTCAATTCTTTCAAGCGATAGCGATGTCCATACAATGTAAGAAGCACAGCCTCGATTAACCAGCCCATGGACAACCATCTGACTCCAAACTGGAACGGAATCATGAGAATGGCAAAGGTCAATGATGTCGCATAAAACAGTATTTTGGTTTGTTTCTCCTCTGGAATATATCGCCGTACCCATTGGCCCAAGCCCCATACACCAAGCAAAAGACGAGTGCCAGTAATCCTTTGTAATCATCCAGACCTGCATCGCCGAACAGAGAATACAGAACGGAACAGCTCACAACTGTATTCAGAGCCAACAAGGAGAAATCCAGCCATGATAGTTTTGTTTTGAGTCGGAACGGCACCCACAGTGTCATCCCGAGATACATCGCAAATGTAATGATTGCATATAGCATGCTGGCTATATTGCTTTCTGATAACCACGCGAGTACAACCATTAATGGGGTATTGAGCAGAAAGCTGATATATTGCACGATGACCCACCGTTTGCGGAAGGATACAAGCAGGATCAGCAGGTTCAGCAGGAATAGATAGCCCATCGCGATATACACGGCGTTTCCTTCCAGCCCGTTTGCTGCCATATAGGAGAACAACGGAAGATATCCCCCTACTAAACCGAAGGAACATATCGTTCGAGACTCATATCTTAAGGACAACAGCACAGCGGTCACCGTAACTAGAACGGACAAGCCTATGCCTGTATACATTCCTATGATTTCTAGCAAAAAGTAGCTATAAAATATGGACCCGTACAGTACAGAAATACCGCCGCCCAAAATACCGAGCGCAAAGGTCTGCTTCTGCTTGCGATACAACCACTCGCCGGCGCCCAGCATCAGCGCTCCTAGCAAAAAGAACGCAACGCCCTTCATATTCCCTGTAAACCAGTTTGAGTATGAGTATTTAAAAGCGGCTCCCACACCCAAGATAATGAGCAAAATCCCCAGCTTGTTAATCCAGTTCAATCCCAGCATCATTTCAAACTGATTCTGCTTCATGCGCTTCTGCATCGTTTCTTCGCTGATCTCTTCTTCCCCGAGCTGATGAAGCTCGTTTTCCGTCTGATGAAGCAATTTGCGCTCTGCTTCCTGAAACCGCCTGCGTTGCTCCATGATCCGGTCACGAATCTCCTCCGAGAACAGTCTCAGTCTAGCGACGATCTCATCCTGATCCTCTTTAAGCTCATGAGTGGTTTGCTGAATAAGCTGGTCCACCCGGTTTTTAGCCCCATATTCAATGGATGTCAGCCGGTTTTCCCCTTCTGCGGTTCTGGAAGCAAAATAGGTCTCCAGCTTTTCCCGCGAAATGCGAATCATATTCGCCTTTTCGCTCAACATCTGCTCCGTCAGCGCAGTACGCAGCTTTCCATTTTCCTGCTCAATATGTCGTACCCGCTCTTCCAAGTGAATGCAGCGAGCCTGATAATCCTCGAACTTTTTTCGCAGAACCTCGTTTTCCAAAATGATATCTGAAGCCTCGTAATCTGCGATTAATGTTTGATACTCCTTGAGCAGCTTGTTCTGTTCTTGGCGGATCGTATGTAAACGATCTTTAAAATCCTCCATGTTCCCCTCCATCGCTGTCGTTTTGGTAATCATTACATTTTACATGAAATTAAAATAGCATTATAGAGACTATAGCCCATTTTGAACGCTGAATTAAGGCTATTACTTAAATATTCTTCCAGTTTCATTATCACAGATGAAGTAGAATGGAAATACATAAGAAATAAAGCCTACCTTTCCCCTTCGCAAACATGAAATCGGCTTTTCACTTGTTTCCACTTATCTTAATCGCATTGTGTATTTATTTTTATTGGAAAGATCATGTTGAAAAAAGGAAGTAATCCAGTGTACTGACTCATGCCCTTGATTAACCTGCCAAAAATTCGTATACTTACAAAAAAGCAAACGACATTGTGCCTGTGAAGAGCATCCAACTCGGAGGCGTTTACGCCAAGGATTATACGTTAGTGTACGATATGGCGATATGTTCCTAAGTAAACCGGACCCGCCCGTTAAAGCGGAGCAAAGTGGATTGGAGAGTCATGACTTCTGTCATGCTGTCCGATCAATTTGGGTGGCACCGCGAGATCAAAGCGCTCCTCGTCCCATGTGTGGATGAGGGCGCTTTTTGTATTTTTATCCGAAAAGGAGTGCGGTGTCATGTTAGATATCAAGTGGATTAGAGAGCATCAAGAGCAGGTTCAGAGAGCGGCAGACGACAAAAGAATACAAGTATCGGTCGCAGAGCTGTTAACCCTGGATGATCGGAGAAAGCAGCTGCTTCAGGAAGTGGAGCAGCTTCGCCAGATGCGTAATCAGTGTAGTCAGGATATTGGGGCGCTAATTCAGGCCGGGAAAAATGAACAGGCGGATGAGGCTAAGCGGCAGGTCAAAGAAATTAACGGACGGCTAGATCTTCTGGAAGCCCCGCAACAGGAACTAGAGCAACAGTTTCAACAGCTCTTGCTTCTAATGCCTAATATCGTATCCCCGGATACGCCGCGAGGCCAGTCGGATCAAGATAATGTAGAACTGGAACGGGTCGGAACGATACCTGACTTTGGATTTGAACCCAAGGATCATATGATGCTCGGCCAGCTTCACAACCTGATCGATGTGCCTCGCGGTGTCAAAACAGCCGGTACCCGTAACTATTATCTGACGGGAGCTGGGGTCGCGTTGCACCGGGCTGTACAGCAGCTTGCTGTTGATCTGCTGAGCGAACGAGGATTTCAGCTGCTGGACGTACCATTAATGGTACGCTCTGAGGCAATGCGCAGCACTGGCTTTTTCCCGCTTGGACTGGATCAGACGTACCGTATCGCAGGAGAAGATCAATGGCTTGTAGGCACCTCGGAAGTTCCGCTGGTCTCGTATTACAGCGGTGAGATTGTGGACGTTACAGACCCGATTCGGCTGGCGGCGGTATCCGTATGCTTCCGCAACGAGGTTGGCTCGGCCGGAAGGGACGTGCACGGACTGTATCGTGTGCACCAGTTTGCCAAGGTGGAGCAGGTCATCATCTGCGAAGCGAGTCTGGACGCTTCAGAGCAAATGTTTCAGGAGATTACGCGCAATGCGGAAGATCTGCTTCAACTGCTGGAGCTACCCTACCGCAAGATGGCTGTCTGTACAGGCGACATGTCTCAAAAAACCTACAAGCAGTTAGACATTGAGACATGGATGCCTAGCAGACAGGCTTACGGCGAAACACACTCGTCGTCCCAGTTGCTTGATTTTCAGGCGCGTCGTTCCAACATCCGGTACCGTAATGCGGACGGCAAGCTACAATATTGTTACACACTTAACAATACAGCGGTCGCTTCGCCTCGGATCTTGATCCCGTTGCTAGAGCATCACCAACAAGAGGACGGTTCGATCCGCATTCCAGAAGCTTTACGACAGTATATGCCGCAGCATATAGAATTTTTGCGTCCGCCCATGTCATGAAAATATGGGCACACTTTGAAGAAGCGTAGAGCCAATGAGTAGGATTTCCTCATAGTCATAAACACAAAAAAGACGAAGGATAACCATCCTTCGCCTTTTTTTAATGTCTCACTGCGCTTCTGCTTCCCATGCACTAGCAGGACCAAAAAATTCATAGTGGATATCCGATGCAGGGATATTCCACTCTTTCAACAGGCCGTATACCGATTGCATGAATCCCACAGGGCCGCAAAAGTAATATTGCGCATTACGTTCCGGTATTACGGATTGCAGCCAGGCCAGATCCAAACGTCCTTCCTTGTGAAAAGCCTGGGCTAGACGATCCTGCTCGGTTGGTCTGCTGTAGCACCACCGAACGGCCGCCTGTGCATGTGTGGCGACTAGTTCTTCCACCTCATTACGCAGAGCATGGTTATCTCCGCTGACTGCTGCGTGGACAAAAGTGACGGGCCGATTCGGAGCAGTTTCCACCAGGGAAGCCAGCATGCTAACCATCGGGGTGAGCCCGACTCCACCACTGATCAATACAACAGGTCTGCGATCTGTCCGATCCAGGGTAAAGTCACCCGCCGGTGCAGATACCAATAGTACATCGCCCTCCTGCACGTGCTCATGCAGATACACAGATACCTTGCCCGCTGGACGAGACCCTACAGCATCCTCTCGTTTTACGGATATCCGGTAGTAAGGTTTTCCTGGTGCACTAGAAAGGCTATATTGACGGATATGAGTATTATGTTCACCCGGAATCTCCATCTTCAAGCTGATATATTGCCCAGGCTCGAATGCAGGCAGCACCTGTCCATCCTGCGGCACCAGGTAAAAGGACGTAATTCGCTCGCTTTCCTTAACCTTTTTCTGTACAACAAAGTTCTTAAAGTCTGACCAACCTCCCTGCTGCTGTTCAGCCTCCTTGTACATTTCAGCTTCCACATCTATAAATACATTCGCAATCACACCATAGGCTTCAGCCCATGCGTTGATGATCTCATCTGTTGCTGCATCCCCTAGCACGTCCTTGATCGCAGCGAGTAGATATTTCCCGACGATAGGATAATGCTCTGGCTTAATCCCCAAACTACGATGCTTATGTGCAATCTGGCGTACCACCGGAAGAATTTCCTCCAGACGGTCAATGTGCTGTGCGGCCGCATATACAGCATTGGCCAGCGCCCCCTGTTGACGTCCTTGCTTCTGATTCGCGTGATTAAATATATTGAGAAGCTCGGGATGGGCCTCGAACATCATCTGATAAAAACGCTTGGTGATTGTAGTTCCGTGTACCTCCAAAACAGGTACAGTCGATTTGATCGTTGCAATGGTTTGCTCACTTAGCATTGTTGTATCCCTCTTTTCTCCAAAATAATGATGAACAAAAGGCGTTACAACATAGCTCCCTTTTGTTAACCTTCAATTAAAGCAAGTATACCCACATAAAGTAACCGTTTATGTGATTCCAGTCACTTTAAATTTGAAATAATGTGAACGTGTCAATGACAAAACGCACAATTATATACATTCCCGGTGTAGATAATAGCACATCCACAAGTAGGCAAAGAGACGCTTCTTTTAACTCAGCCGACCAACATTCCCATTTTCATTCAGTACCGATTCCAATTTATGATTCGAAAGACTTCAATTTATTCCACTTGTAAACGCTTCCAATTAAGATAGAATCGTAGATGAGGTACCGGACAAGCTGTTCGGGGCCATCCTATCTATATTAGGGAGGCAGATGATATCGTGAAGTGGATCAACAACAGCAAATGGTTAGCCCCATGGATTTGTATTATAATCGCAGTGGTCGGTGCAGGTCTTCAACCCGATGCAGTACATGCCAATACAACAGGCGTTACGCAAGCAACCTATGGGAGCGAGATGAACCCATCGATGAATGGTTTGGACGCCGCTAATGCAGAACTGTCCTTGAGTGCAACAGCAAGCACAGCCATTACGAATGGAACGGATTGGAAGGACACCGCAGGAAACCCGATTCAGGCGAACAGCGGCAATATCCTAAAAGTAGGTTCCACTTATTATTGGTACGGCGAGCACGCTGAGAACTGGAAATTTGAAAAAGTGAACGTATATACCTCGACTGATTTGAAGAATTGGTCCTTCCGCAGTAGTATCCTCACCAAAGATTCCGCCCCTGAGCTGAATTCGAGCAAAATCGAGCGGCCTAAAGTCATTTACAACAAATCCACCGGAAAATATGTACTATGGGCACACTATGAAAATGGCACGGACTACTCACTCGGTCGCGTAGCTGTTGCTACCAGCGATACACCAGACGGGAATTTCACCTACCAAGGCAGCTTCCGCCCGCTGAATTATGAGTCCCGTGATATGACGGTGTTCACGGATACCGACGGTAGCGGCTACCTCATTACAGCTTCCCGTAAAAATGGTGGCGCCAATGATACGATGGCAATCTTCAAGCTGACGGCCGATTATACAGGCGTGCAGTCGTTCGTTGGCTGGATTTTTGAAAATGGCTATCGCGAAGCCCCCGCTGTTGTGAAAAAGAACAATACCTACTACCTGTTTACCTCGCAGGCATCCGGCTGGTATCCGAATCAGGGTGCTTATGCAACCGCCAGCTCCATGACTGGAAGCTGGTCTGCTTTGTCGCCTTTCGGTGATCCGGCGGCTTACGGCTCGCAAATCCATTCCATCGCCACAATTACAGGCAGCGCAGGAACCAGCTACATCTATATGGGCGACCGCTGGAACCCGCTCAATCTGAGCGATCACAAATTCATCTGGTTGCCATTGACCCTGAATGACTCCAATAAAACGGCTACTCTAAACTGGTACAGTAGCTGGGATATGGATGCTGCTACAGGCACAGTCATCCTGCCATCCCTTGTGAATCACGCGCAAGGCAAAACAGCTACTGCCAGTTCAGCCGCATCTGCTTCCCCGGCCTCACTGGCGAACGATGGCAATCCCCAAACCTCATGGAAGGCTACATCTGCATCCTGGCCTGCTTGGTGGCAGGTGGATTTGGGCAGTACCAAGACGATTAACGAAGTGGATATTTCATGGTTTATGTACAAAGGATCTGAGGCATATTACAAGTATAAGATCGAATATAGTACGGATAGCGTTCATTATTCCACCATTGACCGTACGAGCAATACTGCATACGGCTTTACCAGTGACAAAGTTAATTTTCAAGCCCGTTACGTGCGAATCAATCTTGTAAATGCAGTGCTATTCAATAATCCGAACAACTGGTATACTCCGACGGTGCATGAAGTGAGATTGCTTGGCAATTAATTTGCTTCATTAAAAAGAACATGGCAGGAGAGTGCCCACATCAGTTAGGCCTTCTTCTGCCATGCTTGTGCTTTACCATCCGTTTCTTACTCACTGGCTCAACGCATCCGATTCACTGTGGTAAACACAAATTTATCATACCGATGGCGCGAGAATGAGTATTCAAATGGTATCCCCGTATCCAGATAACCCACTTGCTCAATTTCCAAGATTGGGTCATCTGCTGCACAATCCAGATGCTCCCGATCCAGTTCCGTCGACTTGGATGCCCGGATAGTACGATGTGAACCGACAATATTAAGGCCCAGTTCCTCCTTAATATGTTTGTACACCGAGCCATACAACACTTCCTCGGTAATACCGCTAATCAGCTTCGTTGGCATGTACGTGCGCTCGATAACATAGGGTTCGCCCTCCACAACACGCAGACGGATCACATGATATACAGGAGAATTGACGTCAATAAACAGATGAGTCGCTACTTCCTCGGATGGAAATTGAACGTCAAAGGCTATGATTTTACTTTTGATTTCTTTCCCGCGCAGTACGTTGGTCAGCCCCAGCATTTCATTCACAACGACATTAACCGGGCCATTGTAGACCGATTTGACGATAAAGGTTCCGTGTCCTCTTTTACGATTCAGCAGTCCGTCCATCACCAATGTGTCCAATGCCCTCTTAATCGTCATTCGACTTACACGAAACTCTTTTGCCAATGAGATCTCATCAGGGATGGGATCATCACTGCAGTAGGTCTTATTCATAATACGCTCTTTGACCTCTTGTGCAATCCGCTCGTATTTGTTCATCTGTCTACCACCTGTACTAAAAATTGTTTTATGTCAGCATTTTACCAAAATATCGGTAGCGCTGGTTTTTCTGTTCTGCAGGCGGGACGTTAAGGTATGACGGTATAGTAAGTATACCGAACATTATACTTTCTCACCAGCGGTATACAGCACAGCTTCCTTTCAGCAATGAAGAAAAAAAAGGCGGTCCAAAGGACCACCCCCCACCTTACCTTAGAATCCGTTATTTTCGATCACTTGTTTGAACCAGTACCCACTCTGCTTAACGGATCTTTTACCCTCGTTCTGAAGATCCACGGATACAAAGCCGTAACGATTCTTATATGCGTTCGTCCAGGACCAGTTGTCCATAAACGTCCATAAGTGATAGCCTTTCACATTGGACCCTTCTGAGATAGCTCGTTGGACCCATTTGAGATGCTCACGGATAAAATCAATACGATAATCATCGCAGATCATACCCTGCTCATCTCTGAATTTTTCTTCACCTTGTACGCCCATTCCGTTTTCTGAAATGAAGCATTCAATGTTGCCGTAATTTTCTCTGACATTGGTCAGAATGTCGTAAATGCCCTTCTCATAAATCTCCCAGCCTCGCATCTCATTCATCTTACGACCAGGCATGGCATAATAATCGAAGAATCGTTCCGGCACAAAAGGTGCGTCTGGATTTGGGAGACTTTCGCGAGCCTTGACTCTGCGCGGCTGATAATAGTTAATCCCCAGCAGGTCTACAGTACCCTGGCGTATAATTTCCCGATCTCCATCTTCCATGCTCGGTACAAATCCCTCTTGGCGTAACAGCTCCACAAGCAAAGGGTTAAATTCTCCCGTCACAGATGGGTCTAAAAAGGAACGGTTAAAGAACGCGTCGCATATTTCAGCAGCCTGCACGTCTGCCGGATGCTGACTACGCGGATAGCTCGGCGTCAGGTTCAAAATAATACCGATTTTGCCCTTATAGCCGCCTTCTCTGTAAGCCTTAATGGCACTGGCGCTCGATAACAGGGTATGATATCCCACCTGTACAGCTTTACCGAAATCCACTTCATTGGGATAGTGGAAATCGTATAGATAGCCGCCTTCCACCGGGACAATTGGCTCGTTATGCGTAAACCATTTGGCTACACGATCCCCGAACAACTCAAAGCAAGTGTTCGCGTAATCCACGTAAGCTTCGACCGTCTCGCGGTTTACCCAGCCTCCTTTTTCCTGTAAAGCCATCGGCAAATCAAAATGATACAGATTCACAAACGGCTCAATGCCCACCTGGTGCAACTCTTCAATGACGGAATTATAAAATTGAACCGCCTGCTGGTTTATTTCACCTTTCCCTGCCGGAAACAGGCGTGACCAGGAGATAGAGAACCGGAAAGAGTTGTGGCCAAGCTCTTTCATGAGTGCAATATCTTCTTTATAACGGGTATAGAAACGGGATGTATCAGCAGGACCGACCCCGTCATAGAAACGGTTCGGCTCCTGCTCAAACCAATAATCCCAAATGTTCGGTCCTTTGCCGTCTCCCTCCACAGTTCCTTCTGTCTGGGTAGCCGAAGCTGAGGAACCCCACCAGAAGTCAGTCGGAAAACGGTATTGAATGGCTTGCTGCTCTATATCTTTCATTTCGGTATGATTCACAGCTCTACTCCTCTCTCTTTTGCAAAGAACAAGTCCACTACACTAGCAGCTCATTCATGTTACATTCCAACAGTTTGATCCTTACCTGCAACGGCTGCTTGTTTAAGCTCCTCTTCCTGCTCCTTACGAACGTTCATCCGATCAATAATTTTCAGGAACGGGAACCAGATGACAAAGACGACAGCCATATTAAACAACTGCAGTATGCCTCCCATTAGAGAACCGGTAGCCATCATTCCACTAAAGAACAACGGCATCGTCCAAGGAACCTGTATCCCATTGGGCGGCGGTACAATCCCCGTAGTCATGGCAAAGTAAGTAATCAGCGTAACGATCATTGGAGAAATGACCCACGGAACAAAAATAAGCGGATTCATCACAATCGGCAGACCGAATATGACGGGTTCGTTGACATTAAACAGACCTGGTCCAAGAGCCAGCTTACTGACCTGCTTCAATTGCTTACTCTTCAGGAAGATCAGAATCGAAAGCACGACAGCCAATGTCATACCTGTACCACCGATACCTACTGTATAAATATCCACAAACTGCTTGGTGATAATATGCGGCAGTTCCGCTCCTTTGGAGTACGCTTCATAGTTTTCAAGTGCCAGTGTATTCCAGATTGGGTCCATAACCGAGTTGATAATAATCTGACCATGAAGCCCAAAGAACCATAAAAGCTGAACAAAGAAAATAGCAATTAATGTAGGTATAATACCACTGCCCAAATGCACCAGCGGTGCCTGTACGGCATGATAAATCAGATCATGCAGGTTATTGTGAAGGGTCAGTGTAACTACAACATTAATGATCAAAAATATACCCAATGTAATACATGCCGGAAGCAAAGCGGCAAACGATTTGGCAACGGCTGGCGGAACGCCTGGAGGCATTTTAATGACAAAATTTCGCTGTGTCACCCTCCGGTATATCTCAGCCGCGATAAAGGCGACGATCATACCAAGGAACATGCCTTTGGCACCAATCCGGTCCACCGGAATGACACCAGCAATCGTGGCACCGCTTTCTTGTGTCAGTACAAAAGGGGTGAGCATTAAGAAACTGGCCAACGCGATCATACCGCCGAATATGGGCTCGACCTTATAACTTCGAGATAGATAATAACCAATCCCGACGATGACAAATAAGGTCATAATATTCAGTGTGGCATTAGGCGCAATGTTCAGCAGACTGCTAAAAGTCGCATAATTGCCGTCGCCCATCCACCCTTTTAGAAACGGCAGATTAATAATAACTACAATAATGGAGCCAAAAACTGTTAATGGAAATGACAGCATGAATGCATCACGCAGTACAGTAAGATAGCGGTTGTTGTTCAGTTTACCGGCAATAGGTATCAGTATCCGGCTTAATTTTTCAAACAAAGCCTATTCCTCCCCGCGAAGTGACTTGCATCAATAGGGTTGCAAGCATTTCATGTCCCAAAATTCACAAATTTACAGGTCCAGCTATAAACTTCTGGATTTGAACAGCTCCAGCAGCTCTTGAACCAAATCCTTCATGGTAGCCGTGGACATCAAATGATCCTCGGCATGCATTAGAAGGAGCGAGAAGGGAGTTTGGGTTCCTCCCGCTTCCTTCTTAACCATTTGAAAATGGATATCATGCGCGGCACGTAAATCCTGCTTGGCTTGTTTGAGCAAATCGTCCGCACCTTCTACATTTTCATTTCTGTATTCAGTCAGCGCCTGAATCACTTTGCTGCGAGCGCTTCCACTATGCAAAATAAGTTGGAAACTAATTTGTTCTTCCGTCAGATCAGCTATATTAACTTTATCCATTTTTACGTTCCACCAGTTTCACAGCCTGTTCGTAGGCTTTCTTACCGTCAACCATTCCGTAGGCCATCATGTCAATCACTTCTACATGAATACCATATTGGGCTGCTTCCTTTTCCAGCTGTCCTTTAAGAAAACTCATTTGCGGGCCGATCAATACAGCGTCAGCCTTAGCCATGTCCTCTGCGGCTTGATCTTGACCTACTGCCCAAATTTCAGCCTCGTCTCCAATGGACTTAGCATAATCCTGCATCTTAGTAACCAGCAAACTTGTAGACATACCTGAGCTGCACGCCAGTAAAATTTTCTTCATGATTGTTCCTTCCCTTCAAGGTCTGATTGGATGATAACTACTAGAAAACGTTTACAGCGTAATTATAAATCCGCTTTTTGAATTTGTCTATACATTTAACATATATGTATAGACTTTTTTTTAATATGACACATTTTCTTCTTTTTTTTTGAAAGTGAACTGATCCCTCATCTTTAATCTCTCAATAATAATCGATTTTCACTATAAGAGATTCTGCCAATGATATGTTATTCGATTCTGTAAAATGTTAACATGAGCTACGGAATAGGCTTGATAGTCCCTCCGTAGCCAAAGAATAGCTGAGGTGAGAAGAGATGAGTAGAAACGAGATGAACAAGCATCCTACATAAAAATAGAGCTTTCACGCACTGAAAATTAGAAAAATTTTGAATATTAAGAAACATTCCTACATTTTTATCGTCTATATTATGGAAGGCCTTACGTATGAGGGCAGGATTCTTTGAAGCCCGAAGTTAAAAATCAACTCACAAAGGAGCTTATGCATGTTGAAAAAATTAGGATTAGCTGCATTAATTTTGATTACTGGCATCTCTGTTATTGGAACAGGCTGGGCCGCACCCAGCACAACAACCATTGAAGTCTCTAAAACTGCTGTAGATTACAACATTGCTCGTCCTTCAAGCGATGGTGCTTTTCATGATGGCTTATTGGCTGCTGAAACATCTGCCGGAAACCTTGTGTATTACAATACCAAGGGACAAAAGGCTTTCTCTCTTCCCGCCGAGCTTAAACCTGTTGGTGATTTTCAAGAGCAGCGGGCTGTAGTCAAAAATACAAAAACCAATCTCTTTGGGTACATTAATACGAAAGGGACACTGGTCATTCCTTGCCAATACACCGAAGCCAATGTCTTTTCCGAAGGCAAGGCCAAGGTCACCATAGCAGACACCAAAGAAAATGCAATTATAGATCGAACGGGAAAAACCCTTTCTCATTTTAAAGAACATGTGGATTCAGAATATGTATTTACAGAAGGTCTGGCCCTTGCCTATGCCCCTAACACTGGGAAGATTGGTTTTGTGAATGCTTCCGGTAAGCTAGCGATTCCTTATCAATACAAATACAGTCGTAGTTTCTCGGATGGCTTGGCTATTGTTCAAAATAGCAAGGGACTATACGGTTATATCAATACGGCAGGAAAAGAAGTCATTCCACCTCAATACAAATCCGGCGGAGACTTCTCGGAAGGATTGGCTCCAGTACAAAATGCCAAGGGTAAATGGGGATTCATCAATAAACAGGGAAAAGTCGTGATTCCCTTTAAGTTTACGGATGCACAGGATTTTAGCGAGGGCTTGGCCAGTGTGAAAAATGCGAAAAATGAGGTTGGGTTTATTGATAAAACCGGAACATTGGTCATTAAATATCAACAAAAGTATGACGTTACATCTCCATTCAAGGAAGGCATTGCTTTAGTTGGTAAACAAGCAAACTCATCTGTCTCGAACGGAAAATTCGGTTACATCAATCGCCAAGGGCAACTGCTGACCAAGCTTGAATACAGATCGGAATCTTCTTCCTTCTCTAATGGTTATGCTGTTGCTTTTGTCAAGCCAGGCAAAGCCTTCATTGTTTCTAAACATTCTGCTTCAAAATAAAAAAATAACCCTGGAGGCAGATCGAATGGATCTGCTTCCAGGGTTATTTTGACTGCTAATATCTCAAAACCACTTAGTCGTGTGTATAGAATTTTACGCCAGGCAGATCAGCTGCCACCCAAGAGTAATTAATAGTATTACTGTTGTAATTTTTGGTTCCCGCCTGAGCGATCTGTACTTCCTTCAAGATCGTGATCGATGAACCCTTTGGTCTGACGACAACGACATGACCATGTCCGTCCGCTTTTTTGATCCCGATGGTTGGGTACCCGAGGTTTGCTCTTTTCTGAGCATCCTGAAAAGTTACGGAGTACCAGCCCGGCGTGTTGTTACCCAGTAAAGCATCAGCCATTTGATTGGCTAAGCCACTTGGCAAGGAAGCCGACATCGCAGCCATCACGTCTTGTGCAAAAATATTACATTTTGTTCCACCTACTGGCGAATACTTTTTGTTCGTTTCTACCTTAAAACCGTCGATTACAGATGCGTATGTGCTTGCACTTCTAGCCATTGAAAATTCCCCCTGAATATAAGTTGTAGAGGAAATGACGGAGTCGCTTGAACATCTGAATGGCTCCACATTCGATTGATATTAGCTTCAATTCCCTCTCAACTATTAGGGTGATTTCCGGCTTACTTTAACAACGGAATACCACAGAAAATGAACTATATTTTTTTAATTTCAATCGAAACCAGAGACTTTGCTCAAAATCAACTTAACAGCAGCCATAATGTGACCCTTATTGTTTAGTCATCACTTAGCTGAAGGCTTTCTTCACTGATTACGGTTGGAACGATAAGCTCAGGAGTAGTCGCAGGCTTAGCTGGTGTAAAATAGTCTGCAACCCCCACCATTATAGCAATGCCAATAAACAGCACGATCCAATTACGATTCTTTTTCATCATCTGTACCTCTCATTCTTCACTGCGCCCGTTCATCCACTTGAACCAGTGGAGCAAATGACTGAATCGGTATTCATGCTGGGAAGCATACGTCCATACCTCCGGCTCTTCACCAGGTTCCTTCCAGACGAGCATGGAAAAGTGACCTTCTTTCTCGCTTGCAACCGACAGCAGCGAAAGACGATCATCCCCGAATCGGTAAGGGGCCGATTCCACCCAGTAATTTCGCATATCGCTGATCCAGCTGCGAAAATGCTGTGTACCTGCGATCCGGAGCACTTCATCAGGAAGGAGCAGATGCTCATGGATGTCCTTCCAATCCCCTGCATATTGGTACCGCATTGCCAACATCGGACTGAGCGGTCTCACTTTCCCTAGAGCCAACGTAGGCATACAGGTGACGGGAACGACCGGGCCAATACGCTGGATAGCATAAGCACGGGCTTCCTCCTTACTCATTCCGTAGGACATAGCCTCCACGAGGAAATCGTTCCGTCTTACACCAAACTGATGCTGGTAGTGTGACATTTCATCCCGTAGCTCTAGTACCATACCTTGTAACGTATCTGTTCCGATCATTCCCAAACACCTCTCATTCCAAAATATAGGCGTGCAATTCCTGTTGCGCTCGATACTTAGCCCAATTGAATTCGGGCCAACTCGATTCTTCTCTCGTCATGCTCATCAAGCGGGCTTGTAAAAACTCATCCAGCGCTCCGTGTTCCTTACGGCTAAAATCAATCAGTAGTGGAATCGCGTCCGCTGATAGCTCACTCAAATATTCCTTGTCTATCACCGATGTTGTACGATACCGTTCGAGATTATTTTCAGCTATCCGTACATCAATACCCACATAATTCACGACGACATAGGCGATTAGAGCGAGTACAATATAATATTTCGCCAGCGGAAGCTGGCGGACATGAATACGCACGGCCGCAACGAGCAGCAGCAAGCCTAGAAAAATCATAAATGCGTGTACCAGATAACGGATATACGTATATCCGTATGCTTCTTCGTACATAACCAGCCGGGTATATCCCGAGTACAGCATCACACCCGAACAACCGACGAGTATGTACAGCAGGCCGCTGTTCAATGTTTGCACTATACCTGAGCCGAATTCAGTCCATTTCAATACACTGATCATCAGCACAAAATTGATACCTGTTACCATAACCAGCTCCCCGAATCCTCTTCTCGCATATTCGGCATACGAGGTTCCTTCTGGCAAAGCACCTTCCCATGCACCAAACAGATATCCGAACTGCAGCACGACGAACACCACATACACCAGGTTCATGACAATCAGCACTGTAGCGGTAATGACAGGATCAAACTTGATTGCGACCGGCTCGTGGTAAGGTACTGCTGCTGCTGACTGAGCCTCTCTTTCCGTATTCCGCGGAGCAGGCTGTACGAATCCCCACAAGTAACAGAAAAAACAGAAGGTAAAAAAGCAGGCCCAGATCAGCCGCGGCAAACCACTCCCAAAGGTCAATGTGCCAATCCATGCGGGTATGCCAGATAACAACTCTTCGAACACCCCATCTGCGGAAGCCAGCAGAGATATAATAATGAGTAGCAACGGCAAGGCAATAAGTAGACCGATTATCACTTTACCCAATACACGCTTACGCTCATCCTTTACATTCCGAAAGGCTGCCGTCTTAAACATTCGAAACGGAGTCACGATATGGCGAAAATTTTGATAAAACCAATGGCTTAGCGCCTGACCGATAATACCGATTTCTGACCAGCCATGCCTTTTTTCCCCGAACAGCAACACCATATGTACGCTAATCAGAGCAGATATAGCCAGGGCATTTAACACATAGAAGATCGGGTTATCGAACAGCACATATGTCAGTGCCAGCATCATAATGACCACAAACAGCAGACGTCCTATCCATGTAATGGGCTGGCAACGATCTCGATTAAAGGAATACATATACACGTAAAATACAATAACGAAAATAGGCATAGACACGCCCAGCCCATGTCCGAAGAACAGATATTGATGGACCAGCGCCAATACAATGGCGCCGGCAAAGGCGGACAACAACGACGCTTTCGGCAAAGACGATCCATTCACCTTGTCATGCATGGTAAATACCTCCACAACTATGCTTTATAACCCTTATTGTAGATGATAAAATAAGAAGATAAAGAGAAATTAATCAAAATAAAATTTCCTATTTTATAAAAGCAGTTGCGCTTTTACTCAAGCATAGGGGAAACGGAGCATTCCTGAATGAAACTTCACGCCCAATTTTTACGGCTTCACTCCCACGCAGCTGACGACAGGGACGAGAACCATACCATAGAGACTACGCTGGATGAGCTGGCGGCTATTTTTGACTGCACCCACCGCAATGCCTTGATGATCATTCAGAAAATGGAGCAGCACGACTGGATACAATGGACTCCTCGCCGAGGCAGAGGCCGCCGCTCCAGCCTGCGCTTCCTTATTCAGCCGGAAGACATTGCTGTGCAATCCATGATGCAAGCCATAGACCGCCATGATATCAAACGCGCACTGGATGAAATCCGAGTTCATTCACGCTCCTCCACCATGCAGGAGCATTTGCAGGGCTGGCTGCTGAATTATTTCGGGCATCACGCGGAGGTGCGCAGTGATCAGCAGCAGATCGACACACTGCGTCTGCCCATTCGCCAGCAGCTCTATACGCTGGACCCGTTGTACTTGAACTGGCTCGCCGAGTCCTTCGTATCCAGTCATGTCTTTGACGGGCTGGCCCGCCGG
Organism: Paenibacillus sp. ICGEB2008; assembly: GCF_000307675.1. Lineage (NCBI taxonomy): Bacteria > Bacillati > Bacillota > Bacilli > Caryophanales > Paenibacillaceae > Paenibacillus > Paenibacillus sp. ICGEB2008. Next base: position 203,811 of record NZ_AMQU01000006.1, on the reverse strand, counting down.
GCGAACGAGAGCGGTGAGATTTTGCCGGGACTGGCGCACGCTTGGGAGGTGGACACTACTCGTACGCAGTGGACCTTTTTCCTGCGTAAAGAAGTGCTGTTTCATAACGGCAAAATACTGACCGCGGAAGACGTCGTCTATACCTTTGAGCGACTGAGTCGGGCGCCGGGAAGGAGACTTTACCATTTTATCGTCCGGCAAATTCAGCACGTTCAAGCGTTGAGTCCGACGATGGTACGCTTTGTACTAAAGGAGCCGAACGAGCTGTTTTTATCCTTCCTGTGTACCAGCCGGGCTGCCATTGTACCGCGTGAGCTTAATCAGGTGGGTGAAGCCGCCTTTGGCATTCGTCCTATCGGTACGGGGGCTTTCAAGGTCACGGAAATGAACGAAAGCTTGTGCTTACTTGAGGCTTTTGCGCCTTATTTTCAGGGTCGTGCTCATCTAGATCGGGTGGAAATCGTTCAACTCCCGTGGGCGACTAAGCTGGAATCGCCGGATATGGAAGATACCGCTTCTTCTTTTCACATTATCCATAATCCTATACTGGCAAGAGACACGGATACCGCATGGAGCCAGATTCACTCGGCGGCTTCGGTACGCAAATTTATCACATGTAACACACACAAGGATGGACCGCTGCGCAACCCGGAAATACGTGCTCGGATTGTAGCATGTCTGGATCATCGTCCCCTTCCTTCAGCAGTGGATTCATCTAACGCTAACGATTCATGCGAACCACTGACGGCGTTACAAATTGCCACCATTCCCGAGTATAGAGCGGATGCAGAACGGGTCGCAGCTCAGCTCGAATCCTGTGGATATACGTGTAACATTGTGGCCGCATCCATGAATGAATTCAAAAGTTCATCTATTCGTATGGAGTCAGACTTAATCATCTTTTCTCTGTTTCGTGACCGTGATGAGCAATTGCGTCTGTTTGATCTGTATCTCAATGTATCCGGGCATGTGGAGCCGCATAGCCGTGTGGATATCGAAAGACTGCTGCGCGAAATTGCACGGGAAGCCGATCATACCGTTAGAGCACAGCAATTTGAACATATCGAAACTCGGCTCATGGATGAGCACCAGCTGCATATTTTATATGAAAAGCCCGTTCAGACGGCCTATCTTCCTACTGTTCGCGGCGTATCCTTTAACAGCCAAGGTTGGGTGGATCTTCGTCATGTCTGGTTTCCGCCTGCCCAACCTCCAACTCCTCACACTTGACGGCAAGGACGCTCCTTCAACCTTCAAATGCACTTGCAAATAAAAAAGGTATCCTCTTCATAAGAGAATACCTTTTTTAATGTTATCTAGACCCTCTAAGCCGATGGTTCAGGAGATGACAATGCCCATCCCCCCAGCCCATGACTGTGGACATCGCTAGGGTCTTCTATAGGAGGGGTGACGGGTGGAAAATTCAATAGGATAAAAACATTAAATGCGAGCAGAGAAAAAACGATCTTTTTTATCATAGATGTACTCTACCTCTCCAAGTAAGTTTTTATATTCCTCTTTGTCCTCAGAAGTGGCAGTATGCCGATACTTTTCAAATAGTCCTACACACTTGATGGTGACAGGATTACCATTCAGCACGACAGAATAGGAAAGGCTCTCAAGCAGGAATTTCATACCTTTGGAATAACGATGTTTGTTGAGATCGTAACAAGCCATCTCTGCCAAAAATCGTGCATAGAGATCTGCTGACATTTGCTCGGTATAGGTGCCTACCTTGGCATGCTGATCTGCAAATGCCTCAATTTGTTTTTCAAAGTGCTGCAGTACATGATCTACATTAAAATCATAACGGTTGGCCGCTACCATTATCTTATGTAACCCCACCAGAATTTCGCCCTCATTTTTTTCCAAATAATTTACATACTGTGGAATCACATCCAGGCTACCGGACATCAACTGATACAAATACCTGTTGGCCTCAGCCCAGTTGCTACAAAGGGCCTTCAAATGCCGAGCTTCCTCCGTATCCTCTTGCACCCAGCTCAAATCAGAGTATAGGGATACGTATTCCAACGCCTTCTGATAATCCCCGCGCTCATCCCACACCCCGGCACGGAGTACGTAAGAGTATACAATATACATAAACAAAGGGCCCTTAGGTTCCTTGCCACGCTCTGATTTTCTGGTATTTCCGTATTTTTGCTCGTATTGTACTTTGGCTTTTTGAGCCATTTTTTCAGCAAACCATTCTACTTTATCCCAACGCCGCAAGGAGGCATACGTATTAGCCAAATCTCTTAAGGCATCCAGTTGGTCTGCCTCACCCAATCGCTCTACAAAGCTTTCAAAATGTGTGGCTGCCCATAAATTTTCATCCTGATCATCGCCAACGGTAATCGTAAATAAACGGTATTGGCAGAGCGCCAGCCGCTCCGAATGTTGATACTTCTCACTTTCCGCGACATTTTTATAAATAATGGCCGCAGCCTCCAACCTACCTTCGCTGAATAATTCTTCCGCTGTCTCAAACAAAGCCGGGGCGTATATGAGATAGTCCATGATAAACTCCACGACTTGCTTAATACAATCGAGTTTGTTCAGCTCTGCACAGCGATGCAAAAAGGGCCGAACCCGTCGCCAATTCGGTGCCGTATTCCGTATAAATTCATCAATGTATAGCTCATAGAGGCTTCCTTCTTCAAGCCCCATACCTGCAGCAATCCGATCCAGCAGCAGCATCGCAATTGGCCGGTTACCGTTGATAATGGCACTGATTGTTCCTGCATTAATACCTGTGTTCTCCCCAAACTTACTAATCGTAATTCCTTCTCGTCTGATGTACTGCTCCAGCTCTGCGCGAATAGTGGTTGTTTCCTTCAAATCAGGCACCCCCAGGGATAACTTGCATGATTTCAATACAAAAAAAAGAAAATTCCCGTGAATATTCCCTTAATTATACAAAAGAAAGCCCACTTAGCCAACTGCATAAGTACATTTATATCAAAAAATTCAATAATTCTCCGAATTGCCGTATACTACAGGAGGCGAGCTGAACAGCTACAACCAATCGGTCGCAGGAAAGGATACGACAAATGGACAACCCCCCAACTATAGAACAACAAATTGCACAATGGATGGTCGCGCAAATCCGTGAAGTGGGCACTCTGAAACAAGAAGATGCCATTGCATATGTACGCTCTGAATACGGAGAGCAGTATGTGTTTATAAGCGAGCATGGTCATGTATCTTTGGAAAAAGAAATCAAAAAGGCATTTCGCAAACTACATGGTGGCCGAATCGCCTGGGATCGCGATGCATTCCTCTGGGCCTGGACTTAACAAGCAAAAGCATCTGCTATAGGCAGATGTTTTTTTGATGATTTAACCGTATATCCTCTGGAGTCGGCTAATTTCCTCCTTCACAAACTGTCGGAGTATTGCAGGCTCCACGATTTCAACCCGGCCGATCCAATCCATCGCATCGCGGCAGGCCGCTTCATAGCTATACATGTTGACGGTTAGAATGAAGTGATTGCCTTCCTGTACAGACTGGATGATTTCCATCCTTTTCGCTAGTATTCCAGCTTGCTTCTTAGTCGCTCGGACCAGAACAGGATAGTATTCTTTCTCTCTACAAAGTTGCTTAAAAGCGCTTTCTTTACTTGTCCAATAATATTCCAGTGAAAAATCCTCAGGAACCTTAAAGACTTCAACAGACGGCTGAACCTCCATAATTCGCTCACACTTAAAAGTCCGAATCTCCTGCCCGACTTCACAAAAGGCAATAAGATACCAATCTCCTTTTTTCACCACAAGTCCATAGGGATGTACATGGCGAGAAGTGCAAGAGCCGTCAGCTTTCTCATATTGTATAGTTATTTTATAGGACCCCCATACTGCCGCTCTCACGGCTTCCAGGCAAGGAATCGCTACACGTTCCGTCCACCACGGTGTATCATCAAAATAAAACCGAGCTTTGGCTTTTTGAATATCGGATTGATAGGGGGCCGGCATCGTCTGTTCCAGTTTGAGCAAAGTATTCTTTAACTTCAAACCCGATTCCGTGGACCCGCCCGTATAAATGCCCATCCCCGTTAAATACAACTGAATGACATCCCCGCCATTCAACTGCTTCAGGTTTGCCGTATAACCCTCCATTAAATAAATTCCGCCCTTCGGACCGGATGCGGTAACAATCGGAACTCCGGCTTCAGCCAGAAGGTCGATATCCCTGTAAATGGAGCGTACAGAGGTTTCCAGTGCCAACGCCAATTCCCTGGCCTTCATTCTCCCTCTAGATTCGATACATAATAAAATCGCGATTAAACGATGCAGTCTCACAATCATACCTCCACAATAGATGGTTAACCCGAAATGAAAAGATGATGCAAAGATTGTTGACACCCTGTTGGCAGCAATAGGTGTGTATCATAGAAGTAAAGGGGTGTAATGGATGATGAATATTGGAATTTTGGGGACGGGATTCGGCGCGTATCATGCCTCGCTGTTAAACAACCATCCCAAGGTAAACAGTCTCATTGTATTTGGAAGGAACGAAACCAAGCTGCAAAAATTGAAAGAGGAGCTAAACGTAGAAGTCACACAAAATATAGAGGATATTCTGCTGGATCCGGACGTGGATATCGTCGATCTATGCCTGCCCTCCCACCTGCATAGGTCACATGCCATTGATGCGCTAAAGCACGGGAAGCATGTATTTTGTGAAACACCGGTTTGCTTTCATCTCGAAGACGCTCTTCTTATGCAACAAGCTGAGAAGCAATATGGCAAAAAAATTCTGGTCAACCAGTTCATTAAGTTTGATCCTGCCTATACCTATCTGTACGAGGCTTATCACCAACAAAAATACGGAAAACTCATTTCCTTGTCCTTGAAAAGAGAAACCCCTCCCCTATGGGGAGACCTTGGACTAAGTTCCCTCCCTACGCAGTTCATGATTCATGAACTGGATTTATTCACCTGGCTATGGGGTCCATGTGATCCATATACAGTGTGGGGTACAGAGGTAGTCCATCCCGAACAGGCACAAGTTCGGGCTTATTTTCAGCATCGGGATACATTCACAGAAGTCATCGCTTCTTCCCATATGCCGAAAAGCTATCCTTTCACGGTGGCCTATGAAGCTTATTTTGAAAAAGCCAAGCTGGTATTTCATGAGAGTGACGAAAACGATCCCATACCCACCGCATTATTTGAGTATACCGCATCAGGACAGCAAAAAATCAACCTCGAATCCGCCAATCCATACGAAAAAAGTTGGGATCATGCACTTGATTGCTTTGGCGGACATGCGGAATGTCTGATTCCATTGGAGTCGGCCGTACAAGCACTGGAAATGGCCATTGAGATTAAAAACAGACTGGAGCAAGCTCGGCGTTAGCCGGTAGTTAGCCCGTACCTTCGGAAATCAGCTTCCTATCAGGAAGCTGTATCCGCAGGCAGGGACACTTCGTCCGCATAGTTCGTTGCCATAATCTTGGCTACCTCAGCCGGGTCAGTCGTCTGGCCCAACGCCCACATCATTTTCGTTACCAGCGCTTCTGTTGTCATGTCATACCCCGGAATAACACCCTTTTCCAGCACCTTCTGCCCTACCTCATAAATCGTCAGGTCCCCGCCCTCATAAGGACATTGAGTGGTAACAACAATACTCATACCGTCCTTCATCAGATCCTCAATTTTACTGATGAGGCTCCTTTCTTTAAAAGGCACGCCGCCCATGCCAAAGCCCTCAATGACGATACCTTTATAGCCCAAGCTCTGAATAGCATCAAAAATCGCCGGGTTTGTACCTGGAATCAGCCTGAGCAGAAATACTTCAGAAGCATACCTGTCATTGTATGGGTGACGAACGGTATCACGATTTGCAAATATGCCCTCCGTATAGACCACCTTGCCGTTCTCCACGAGACCTATGTACGGATAGTTAATACTCTCAAAAGCATTATAGCTGCGTGTTCTGATCTTCGAGCTGCGGCTGCCGTTGATAATCTTGCCATTAAACACGACAAAAACCCCTGCCACTTCGCCACATGCGGTCAGGAATGAGTCAATTACATTTTTTTTGGAATCGCTGTGCTCCGCTAATATGGATACTTGTGACCCTGTCACAACGACGGGTTTGTCCACAGTCCCCAACATAAAACTCAGGCTGAAGCCGTATAAGCCATCGTATCTGTGCCATGGGCAATAACAATACCGTCGTATTGATCGAGCGAACGATGTACCATCCGGGCGATGGAAGCCCAATCCTCTGGTTGTGTATTGGTGCTATCAATGCTCATCAGATTGTAGGCATCAATCTCACATATTTCCTGGAGCTCCGGAATTTCAGCCAAAATATTTTCAGCCGATTGAGTTGGAGTCAGGCCGTTTTCCTGATAGGAGGAAGAAATTGTTCCTCCGGTATTAATGAACAGAACCTTTTTCATTTGCCAATGTTCCTTCCCGATTACAACTTCACTTTATTGTTCTTAGAATTTATCATGAATAAGGGTGATTAGCTACTTTGCTAAAGAAAAGAAATAATGAAGGATGGTGCATTCATGAATCTGGAGCAGCTAGCAACCGTCATCCCGTTGCTGGAGCATATCGAATACGGCAACACCTCTCAGACCCTGCATCCTGGCTCCGACAGCCATCTCCTGATTGTTGCGCTGCACGGACATGTCACTCTCTCAGCTAAAGACCAAGAGCCGGTTATTTTCACGCAGGGCTTTGCCTTTCATAATCAATATGGCGCTTGCAGCATTCAGGTCCCCAAAACCCGGGAAGCCGAATATATCGTGCTTACGTATCGTGTGCTGCAAGGCGAATCCACGGATTGGACGCTGCATGGTCCGTTGCGTACCTTGAGTGAATACAAAATCAAATATATGCTGGACGAGCTGCTACGAACAACAGCCCCAAGCATTCAGGATGAAGCTGGCGTGGAAAAGGCGGCCCGGCAATTTCGAAAAAGACTGCTTCTGGAGCGCTTGCTATTCATTTATATCTATGAGACGCATATGGTGCAGGACAACCACAACTCATCGGTATCTATTGAACAATCCCTGTCTTATATCCATGAGCATTATATGCTCAAGCTGACCTTGCCGCTTCTGGCTGATCGGGCGGGCATGAGCGAAGGACATTACACGGTGTTGTTCAAAAAAGCCACTGGCATGACCATGACCCAGTATTTACGTCATCTCCGTATCCAAAAAGCGAAGCAAATGTTCCAGCAGACCCGACTTCCAGCCAAGGAAGTCGCCCAACGGGTTGGATTTACGGATTATTTTCATTTTAGTCGTATTTTTAAAAAAGAAGTCGGCTGCTCCCCCACCCAGTTTCAAAGAATCTAATAATATAACATGTAACGTCTACAAATCAGACATAGTATAAAAGAGAGGTTACCGCTAAAATTCAAATGAGAATAATTATTATTATCAGGGGGAAACAGGATGCATCATTGGTTTACACGTATATTGGGCCTCGCCTTCACCTTACTGCTCGCTATTAGCTTGGCAGCTTGTAGTTCATCCTCCACGAATCAGACTGCGGCAAACGGCAATTCGACGGGTTCCCAACCAGCGAACAGCTCATCTGACGGAGACCGTATCACCGTTCAGGACGCACTCGGAACTCTCACTTTACCAGGCAAGCCTGCACGTATTATTTCAATGGATTTCAGCTTTACGGACATGCTGGTGACTCTTGGTGTGCAGCCTATCGGAATTGCTGATGACGGTACGCCTGAGCTGTTCATGGATTCCGTGAAAAGCAAGCTGAAGGACTACACTTCCGTAGGCTCCCGTTATGAACCCAACATTGAACTGATCAGCTCATTGCAGCCTGATCTGATTATTGTGGATATTAATAAGCACAAAAACGCCCTAACTCAATTGAAAGGCATTGCCCCAGTGCTGGCACTGGACGATTTTCAGGCAGACTATGAGCATATGCTAAAAAACTACACGATCCTCGCTACGGCCGTAGGTAAAAGTGAAGAGGCTCAAAAACGCCTAAAAGAACATCAGGTCAAAATGGATGCAGCCAAAAAGAAGCTGAAGAGCACCTCTCTGACCGTACTGCCTGCTGTCGTCAATCCTAAAGGCTTCTTCGCCCATTCGGACCATGCATATACTGGCTCCATTGTAAAGCTGTTAGGCTTTACCGATCCGGTGCACAGCGACAAGGCATATCCCGAGCTGACGCTGGAGCAATTAGTTGAAGCCAACCCACAGGTACTGTTCCTGATGCCGACAGACTCTGCAACGATCGTGAACCAGTGGGAAAGCAATCCCTTGTGGCAAAAAATAGACGCAGTTAAAAACAACCGTGTATTTACGGTAGAACGACGTAATTGGTCCTTGTCCCGCGGGATGCTGGGAAGTGAAAAAATAGCCGAGGACATCGTAAACAGCCTGGGAGAGAAGTAAAATGATCCATTCCATATCCACCAAGAAGCAGAGCCGTTCGCGGTTTCTGCTCTTCCTGTTTTTAGTGTCTTTGATTTTATTAATCCTGGGCTTGTTATTCAGCCTCAAATGGGGCCCCGCCTCTATATCGTGGGCTGAACTGTATCAGGCATTGACCTATCAGCGCAGCGACAAGGTACATCTGTATATTCAGACGCTGCGCCTGCCGCGCACCCTGACCGCCTGCATGGTCGGTACCCTGCTGGCGCTGGCGGGGCTATTGACCCAGCTCACCACACGAAATCCGCTGGCTTCACCACATGTATTTGGCATTAACGCTGGGGCTTCTCTCGCCGTGGTGCTGGGACTCGTCTTATCCGCACAGCTATCGGCAACATCCACGATGCTGATGGCCTTTGCTGGGGCAGCGGCAGGTGCATGGCTGGTCTGGTCGCTGGCTGGATTCGCAGACAAGCAGCCTGTTCGCTTGGCGCTGGCGGGCATCACCATTCATTTCATGCTGTCGTCACTAACAGAGGGCTTCATTATATTAAATCAGTACTCTACGGAGTCCATGATTTTCTGGCTGGCTGGCTCTGTCAGTCAGGCGGGCTGGACAGAGGTACGAATGATTCTTCCTTTTTTCATTGCGAGCCTTGTGCTACTCGTTATGCTGTTGCCAGCCCTGCGACTGCTGCTATTGGAGGATGAGATCGCAGCCGGACTAGGGCAGCGCGTCCCTCTTGTTCGAGCGCTGGCTCTGCTGCTGGTTATCGTAATGGCAGGCTCAGCCGTGGCGGTATGCGGACCGATCGGCTTTGTCTGTCTGATCGTACCCCACATCGCCCGGGCGCTGGTTGGAACACGTCTCTCGTTGCTCGTTCCGATGACAGCGCTTGGCGGAGGACTGCTGCTGGTGTATGCGGATCTGCTCAGCCGCATCATTTCGTTTCCGTTCGAATCGCCCGTGGGAATTGTAACCTCTGCTGTCGGAGGGCCGTTTTTTATCTATCTGGCCCGTAAAAAAAGGAGGGGGACACGATGACCAGAACTTTCTATCTTGTGGCCGCCTTGCTTTTGCTGCTCCTGCTCGGCATCGTTTCGGTCAGTGTGGGAGCACTTTCTATTCCCTTGCATGATGTCAGCTCGGCTCTGCTGGATACGCACAGCCGTTTTCATTTTATCGTATACGAGGTTCGCTTGCCCCGGACGTTGGTTGGACTGCTGGCAGGCATGGGACTAGCCGTGGCAGGAGCTATTCTGCAAAGTCTGTTTCGCAATCCGCTAGCCAGTCCTGACGTGATCGGCATTTCCAAAGGAGCCGGATTTGCAGCGGCGGCTGTGATTTTCCTGTTCCCCCAGTCTCCAGCCTATATCCTGCCCTTGGCGGCGTTTGGCGGAGCCGTGGGAACATTCCTGATTCTGCTGCTGCTCAGCCGTAGACTTACGCTGGCGCCAGCAGCTCTAGCTCTGGTCGGGGTCGCTATGGGGGCCGTCCTCATGGCAGCCACGCAGTATCTCATCGTAACCCACCCGACCAATGTGAACACGGCTTTGCTCTGGATGTCAGGTAGCCTATGGGGCCGGAGCTGGCGGGAGGTCATCTCACTGCTGCCCTGGATCATTGTCTTGCTACCCTTGGCCTGGGGCAGCTACCAAAAACTGAATGTTTACCAGCTTGGCGATGAGACCATTACTTCCCTCGGGGTACATATGACTCGCCAGCGCCTGCTGCTTCTATTGCTTGCCGTTACACTGGCCGGAATTTCAGTCTCGGCGGTCGGCGCCATCGGCTTCATCGGACTGATGGCACCCCATATGGCTCGAAGATTTGTTGGCAGCCACAATCAGTGGCTGATTCCGCTGGCTGCCCTGCTGGGAGCGAATCTGATGCTGATGGGCGACATCTTGGGCAGAATGCTCATTGTTCCACGTGAAATACCCGTCGGGATCATGACAGCACTTGTGGGCGCTCCTTATTTTGTATATTTGCTGCGGAGGGAACGCAGCAGAAGATCATTCTGATTCCCCGATACCCACGGGAAAAGACCTCTCATCCTACCTGAGGATTCTCCGGGTACATCCACTAGTAGCCTGATGCATCTATATATAGCACGCCAAAAAGCACGTCAGACATACACAGGTTTCTCTTCTCCTGCGATAAGTCTAACGTGCTTTTTACTCTAAGTTCTACCCCTTTCCACGTCATTGTACAGAATTTTACGGTTGCTCCTGTAACGTTCTTTGCCCCAAAGCTTTGCCCAAAAATTGCCGTGTCCGTTCTTCCTTCGGATGATTGAAAAACTGCTCCACCGGTCCCTGTTCTACGATCGCACCATGCTCCATCAGCACGACCCGATCCGCTACATCCCTCGCAAAACCAAGCTCATGCGTGACAATAATCATCGTATTGCCTTCACTCGCCACCTTTTGAATCACGGACAGCACTTCATCCACCAGTTCAGGATCAAGCGAGGATGTCGGCTCATCGAACAACAGCACCTGCGGATTCAGCGCCAAAGCGCGGGCAATCGCAACACGCTGCTGCTGTCCACCCGAAAGCTGGGCAGGATAATAGGTCATACGATCCTTTAACCCGACCTTTTCCAAAATGCCTTCACTGATCTCCCTTGCCTGCTTGCGATCCATCTTTTTCACACTGGTCAGACCAATCATCACGTTGTGGAGTGCATTCAAATTTTTAAACAGCTGATATTGCTGAAATACCATTGCCGTTGCCATCCGCAGTCCGAGAATGTCCTTTTTTCCGGCCTTGGCCGCATCTACCTTCAGACCATCAATTTCAATGCTACCGCTGGTCGGCTGTTCCAAAAAATTAATGCTGCGCAGCAGTGTGGACTTCCCCGATCCGCTTGGGCCCAGAATGACCACCACTTCTCCCTTACCTACTGTCAGGTCTATGCCCTTTAACACATGATGCTGCCCAAAATGCTTATGAATTTGATGAAGTTGAATCATGCCCTTACTCACTTCTTTCGTAAATTCGAATACGTTTCTCCAGCACAACAAGCCCGCGCTCAATAATGATGCACACCAGCCAGTAGATCAAAGACACCGCAACATAGACCTCAAAAAAAGCCAACGCCCGCGCGCCCATAATTTTGGCCTGCCCCATCATATCGACGACACCAATCATAAAGATAAAAGACGTATCCTTCACTGTACTGATCAGCGTATTTCCCAGATTGGGCAAAGCCACCGTTAGCGCCTGCGGCAATACAATTTTAAGCATAATCTGTGTTTGGCTCATTCCGATGGAATTGGCCGCCTCAAACTGTCCCCGATCGACCGAATGAATCGCTGCCCGGAACGTCTCCGACAAATATCCCCCAAGGTTCAATGAAAATGAAAGCAACGCAAACAGCTCGGGTGGAATGACGTAGACATTGAATTGCTGCAAGAAGCCATATTCGCTCTGAAAATAATACAAAAACTTAGGTATTCCGTAATATACGAGAAACAGCTGCACAATGAGCGGTGTTCCCCGGATGTACGAGACATACAATGTAGACAAGGGTGCCAAGACAGGCACCTTGTATATCCGGATTAAGGCCGTAGCTAACCCGATGATCGCACCCAGCAGCATGGAGACAAACGCAATCCATAAGGTAACGGGGAGATACTCCACGATCTGGGGAAGGCTTTTCAGCATATAATCTAAATCAAACAGCTTTTCCATAGGAACCCCACTCTATTCTTTACATTGTGATTACTGAGGAATAAATTCTCCACCTGTCCACTGTTCAGACAATTTTTTCAGTGTTCCGTCCGCTTTAAGCTCTTTAATAATCGGGTCGATTTTAGCTTTCAGTTCTTCACCCTGCTTATCCTTCTTGAACACTAGATTGATGTTATCGCTTTGCACAGGCTCGCCCACAGCTTCCACCTGTAAGCCTTCCTTCTTGATCGTTGCTGCCGCCATCACTGGATCATTCACATAAGCGTCCACTCGGCCATTTTGCACATCTTGAAGGTTGTCGGACGAAGTGCCTGTATCATTATATTTTAAAATAATTTTGTTCCCGTTCTTCGCATTATACTGCTCCAGCAACTGCGTATAGGAATCGCCTACCGAGGCGGCTACCTTCTTGCCCTCCAAATCCTTGAGAGAATGGATATCCGTTCTACCCTTTTTCACAATAATAACCGACTGAGCCGAGAAATAGGACTCATCCGAAAACAAATACTTCTTCTCACGCTCAGGATTTTTGGCAACTTCATCTGCGATGATCTGCACTTTATTCGCATCCAGCGCAAGGAATATCGCATCCCAGCCCGAAGGTACAAATTCAATCTTATAGCCGTCCAGCTTCTTATCGATCTCCTTGACTACTTCCACATCGTATCCGGTCAGCTCATTTTTATCATTCGTAAAGGCAAACGGCGGGTAGTCATTTTGTGTCCCCACATAGAGTACCTTATCCCCTGATGCCGCTTCCTTCGAGGAACAACCACTCAAGGCACCCGTTATTAACACAAGAGATAGCCCAATCGCTGCTACCCAAGCAGATTTCTTCATAAATGACATCCCCTTTTAAAATCCAAGTAATTTACTATGATTTTATATTATAACGAGTTATTCAAATAATACAACTAGCAAATTTCATTTTGATTATCTAACCAGATGCTGCACAAAAAAAAGACCCCTGCGGGTCAGTTGTTATTCATGAAGTGGGAGACGGTCTGCTGGATGCTCCGGCAAAATGGACGAAATTAAACGTTGTACAGCCGGGTGAGCAGATTCAAAAATCTGATCTTTCTCAGCACAGTGCTCGACTAATTTCCCTTGTTCCATCACAGCAATGCCATCACAGACGGCGTAAGCCGCTCGAATATCATGTGTGATGAACAGATATGACAATCCAAATGAAGTTTTCAGCTCTTCCAACAGGGATAAAATGCGCATCTGATGAACCATATCCAGACTGCTGACGGACTCATCCAGCACGATCAGCTTGGGTCTGAGCGCAATCGCCCGTGCAATGTTAATCCGCTGTAATTGTCCGCCGCTGAATTGATGCGGATATTTATTCCGATCCTCCGGCTTAAGACCCACCCGCTCCAGCAGATTTTCTACCGTTCTTTTTTGTTCCTGCACTGATAACCGTTCGTAATTGTCCAAGGGCTCTCCGATAATCTGTCCGGCGGTCATGCGAGGGTTTACAGCAGAATAGCAGTCCTGGAATACAACCTGCATATCCCGTCGCAATCCCCTGCGTACTTGAGGACTTCCATTATAGATGTCCTGCCCCTGAAACAGCACCTGACCCTCCTGCGGCTTCTCCAGCCCCAGAATAACCTTGCCCAGCGTGCTCTTCCCCGCTCCACTGGTTCCAAGCAGTCCTAGGCAAAATCCGCTCTCTATGGTAAGTGACACATCAGTGAGCACAGGGAGACGTGATTCGGAGCGGCCCAGCCATTTGCGCTTTCTATAGCTATGAGTTACTTCCTTCACTTGCAGCACATGCATTCGCTCCCCTTTTGAAAGTATCCAACAGGCAACTCATCGCCCTACTGATTTATGCCCTGAAGGGACAACTTAGGTCTGGCCTGCAACAGCATTTTCGTATATTCATGCTGTGGATGGTCGAACAACTGAAACACCTCTGCCTGCTCAACAATACGCCCCCGCTGCATCACTGCCACTTCATCCGCCATTTGGGAGATGACACCCAGATCATGCGAGATCAGCAAAATAGACGTGTCATATTCCGTACGTAAGCGATCCAACTCTCTCAGCACCTGTAGCTGATTAACCACATCGAGTGCCGTCGTCGGTTCATCCGCAATAACCACTGCTGGCCGCAGGCACATGGAAATGGCGATCATGACCCGTTGCAGCATCCCGCCACTCAACTGAAACGAATAACACTTCATTAGCTTGGCTGGATCGGGCAGATTCATATTTTCCAGAGCCGCTATAGCAAGATCACGGGCCTGTCGTTTACTTAATCCGGTATGCGTGCGGATCGTTTCCATAAACTGATCCCCAATCGTATATACTGGCGTAAAAGCTCTCATCGGATTTTGCATAATAAAAGCAATTTCCTTGCCCCGAATGCGGCGCATCTCCTCGGCTGGCATTCCATTCAACTCACGTCCGTTCAGACGAACACTGCCTTCCACATCCATCGTCTGGCGATCCAGTAGCTGGAGCAGCGCGTTACAGGTTACTGTTTTACCGCTACCACTCTCGCCGACAAGACCCAGAACCCGCCCCTTTTTCAGTTCAAAATGGATAGGTTCCAGCAGAGATACCGCCCCTGCATCAGTTTTGAGCTTTACCTGTAAGCCACTGACCTCCAGCACCTGCGTCTTGGCTGTGTCATCCATCGTTGTCCTCACTCCTGTTTTACTGACGTTTGGCAATTCCATATCGGTCGGACAACGCCTCTCCCAATATATTGAAGGCCATTACCACCACCAGAATCATGAAACCCGGATAAATCATTAATTCCGGATGACTGCGGATGTATCCCGTTCCCTCATGGATCATGGCTCCCCATTCAGGAGTCGGCGGCTGGATGCCTAGACCCAGGAATGACAACGCGGAGATATCCATGATCGCCCAGCCCATCTCCAGCGTACCAATGACCACAAGCGGCCGCAGCACATTCGGAATGATGTGCCGCCGGATAATGGCCCCTGAGGAGGAGCCGCTAATCCTTGCGGCCGCTATAAAATTCTGCTCTTTCAGACTGACGACCATATTACGGCACATTCGGGCATAGTACACCCACTGCACCAGCATCAAGGCAAACAGCACCTGCATGAGACCTGGCCCAAAAATACCAACAATGCCGAGCACAAGCACCAAGTTGGGAAACGCCATAATGCCTTCGCAAAACCGCATCAGTACACTATCGACCCAACCGCCCAAATAACCTGCAACTGATCCGATCACAACACCGATACTAAGCGAGGACAAGAAAATTAATGTCGCAAAGCCGAGCGAAATTCGCGCTCCATACAGCAGCCGGGACAGATTACACCGACCCAGATGGTCCGTTCCCAGCCAATACTCTTTTGAGGGGCCTTCCAGCTTATGCAGTAAATTGACTTTAACCGGATCATGGGGAGCCAGCCACGGAGCCAGCACCATTATGATAAAAAGAGCTGCCAGCACGATAGAGCAAACCACGATTACCTTTTGACCTTTGAACATTTTACGCAACCTTATCATCACTGCTCTGCTCGTCCCTTCGAAGAAATTCGGGGGTCCATATACAAGTGCACCAGATCAACGAGCAAATTGCATACGATGAACAGGCATGCCGCCAAAAACACATAGCATTGTATGACGGGAATATCCCGGTTAAAAATGGCTTCCACGAAATAACGGCCAAACCCAGGCCATGAAAACACCTGCTCCACAATAATCGTTCCAGTCAGCAACTTGCCCAGATTCATGCCCATACTTGTTATTAGCGGAGTAATGGCCATTTTGAGTATGTGCCTGAGCATAATCACACGCTCGCGTATTCCTCTGGTTCTGGCATACTGGACATACGTTTCCTGAAGCTGTTCCAGCACACTGGAGCGCAACAGACGCGTATATAAAGCAATCAGAACCAGCGACAGAGTCAACGTCGGCAACACCAGATGCTGCCACGTTCCCCGACCCTCTACAGGTAGCCAGTCCAATCGTACAGAGAAAAAGAAGATTAACAAATATCCCAGCCAGAACTGGGGAATAGATGCCCCGAAATACGAAATCCCTCGACTCAGTATGTCGATCCAGCCATTTTTACGCATCGCCGCCAACAC
The DNA here is from genome assembly GCF_000307675.1 of Paenibacillus sp. ICGEB2008. Lineage (NCBI taxonomy): Bacteria > Bacillati > Bacillota > Bacilli > Caryophanales > Paenibacillaceae > Paenibacillus > Paenibacillus sp. ICGEB2008. The sequence goes on along the minus strand of NZ_AMQU01000006.1, from coordinate 187,643 downwards.
ACCCAGCGGGATGCTCACCACGATGGATAATGCCATGCTGCTTAAGGCCAGCTCAACAGTGGCAGGCAATCGAGCCTTCACCTCATCCCACACTGGCTTGTTGGTCAGATACGAAGTACCAAAGTCCAACCGACTGATTCTTTGAAGTGTATGCATATACTGTGTCAGCAATGGCTGATCCAGCCCGAACTCATGCCTCTTCTGCTCCAGAATTTCCGGGGTAGGATAAATATGAGCAGCCGTCAAATAAGCTTCAGCCGGATCAACCGGTGAAATGTGAATGAGTGCAAAGGTAACAAGGGTGGCAAAGAGAACAATAGGAATGACCGCTACCATTCGCTTCCCGATATAGCTAATCATAGTTGTCCTCCTATCCTGTAAATTAACGTTACCTTCCCGTTTCAGTTACTTTCCAATTTCAATTCCCTCAAATGAATTTTCATCCCGATTAGCTGGGAATACAAAATTAGTAATCTTTTTCTGATACACTGCCGTCTTCTTAATATACGAAATAGGTACAATTGCAGATTGCTCCTGAAGTGTCTTCAAGATTGAGGCGTACAGCTCCTGACGCTTGGTTTCGTCTGTCGATGAAAGTGCTTCGTGTACTTGCTGATCCAGATCCTTCTTCATCGGAAGGGCGCTCAGCACCTCAGAAATTCCGAAGCTCTTCTTGGCAATAACATTAATAAAGGAATGCGGATCATAAGGCGCACCATAGTTGTACCAGAAATACAGATCAAACTGGTTGGATCTAAGCCGCTTGATTTGAACCGTCAGCTCCAGTCCGGTCAGATTCACTTTGACACCCAGCTCTCCCCATTCAGCCTGGATGGTTTCAGCCATCGCCTTTTGGATCGGATCGGTCTTATCGAAAATCAGCTCAAAATCCAGCTGTTGTCCATCTTTCTCCCGTACTGTGCCGCCTGCGGGCAGCTTCCAGCCAGCCTCATCCAACAATGCTTTGGATTTTTCCACATCATAGCCTATTGGCTGTAAGTCGACATTCGTATACGGGTAGTTTTTGGATAAAACCGTATCCGCTGTTTCCTCGAGCCCCGAGGTTACGCCTTCCACCATCGCCTGCTTGTTAAATCCATGCTGGAGTGCCAGACGTACCCGAAGATCTGCCAGCTTGGGATTGGACGAATTGAGCAACAGGCTTCTTGTGCCGACAGGCTCGGACAGCGTGGTAACATACTGATTCGTGTCGCGAAGCTGTTTGAAAGCATCCAGGCTAATAACACCTTCTCCATAAATCAGATCCAGGTCGCCTTTTTCAAAGGCCATTACACGTGTTTCACCATCGGGAATAATTTTGACCGTAATTTTGTCCACCTTCGGTGCAGTACCCCAATAATTCGGGTTACGCTTAAAGGTTGCATACTCATCCTGCTTGTATTCATCCAGCATCCAAGGTCCTGTACCTACAGGTTTCTTAATTCCTTTGGACGTATCTCCATCATCCGGGAACCCGGCTTCACCCAAAAAACGGAACGGGCGAACGACAGACAGATCCTGAATAACTGGGTAGTATGGCTCTTTGAGCGTCATTCGGAACGTACTGTCATCTACAGCTTCAGTTTTGTCGAGAACGCCTACTATACCAAGCCAGCTATGCGTTTTCTCATTTTTCATAATAGCGTCAAAGTTCTTTTTCACAATCGCCGCATTAAATAGCGTTCCATCGGAAAATTTCACACCTTTACGCAGCTTAAACGTATATGTCTTGCCGTCCTTGGATATGGTCCAAGATTCAGCCAAAGCAGGCTCTAGCTTGCCTCCTTGCTTGTAGCTGACTAACGGCTCATAAATCATGGATTGTGCAAATAGCTGGGAAGGGTTGTATACGTGAGGATTCATTGTACCAATGTCCCGTGGCCACGATAGCGTGATCGACTTTTCATTGGCAGCTCCGTTAGTAGAGGTGGATGCAGGTGTGTTCTCCTGCTTCGCGCAGCCCAGAATAACGGATAATAAGAGGAGCGTCACCAACATAAAGGTGGCAGTCTTGCGGTGTCGAACGGACATCAATGTATTTCCCCTTTTCTATATATGTGATAATGATTATCATAATCATATTTAGAATAGGTACCACATTATATTTTGTCAACAATATTCGACAAGCAAAGCTCTTATTTATTTTGAATTTGTATAATATTAAATTTATGGATTAATCCGCCAACGTTTGAAATAGAGTACGCGTGTATTCATGCTTCACTAGTTCTTCATCCCAATCCTCAAATATTTCCACGATCTCTCCCTGAACCATGACGGCAACACGATCACAGAACGTACGGGTGGATTGAAGATCATGGGTGATGAAAAGAAAGGACAACTGACGTTCGAGCTGCATTCTTTTGAGCATGTTCAGCACCGAGGACTGGGTTGTCGTATCCAGATTGGCGACGGATTCATCGAACAGGATGATTTCTGGTTCAACGGCCAACGCCCGAGCAATGCACACCCGCTGTTTTTGTCCACCGCTTAGCTGCGCAGGGTATTTTTTCAGACTGTCAGCCTCTAACCCTACCGATTCCAGTAAGGAAAGGCAGATATCCAGTGCCCTTACTTTTCGCTCAGGGAAATAGTTCCGGATCGGCTCCATCAGAATATCTCGAATGGTCATACGGGGATGCAGTGAGGAGGCCGAGTCCTGCGTGACTAACTGGATTCGTTTGTACAGATGAATATCTTTCATCCTTCCGGTATGTATGGGCTGCTGATCCAGCCAGATTTCCCCCGAGGTCAACGACTCCAGCCCCAGGATACACTGCGCCAGCGTACTTTTACCACTTCCGCTTTCTCCAACCAGTCCAAGGCATTCTCCCTGTCGTAATTGCAAACTCACTTTCTTTATTGCCTGTTGCTCACCCCGTCTCGTGTTGAACCAGCCATTTCTCCGTCTGCGGACAGGATAAGCTTTGGTGACGTTCTTCAATTCCAATATCACGATTGCATCCTTCCTTCCGGGGTCATCTCCAGTACTCGATCTGCTACGCGACTCATACCCTGGCGATCATGTGAAATTAACAAAATAGTGAGCTCGAAATCCTCTCTCAACTGTAAAAGCAATGACAGAACCTTGTCGCGGTTGATCACATCCAGCGCTGTAGTGGGCTCGTCGGCAATAAAGAGGCGCGGGCCGGAGCTTAACATTGCAGCCAGCAGCACCCTTTGGCACATACCTCCGCTTAGTTCAAAAGGATATGATGACAGAATATACTCAGGATCGGCAAAACCGACCTTGCGGAGCAGAGAACACAAATAAGCTTCCTGCCCTGGAGTAGTGTGGCCTCCAGCCAGCTCCGTGGCACGGTTCAGCATCTGTCGCATCCGTGACATTACGCCCTGTCGTCGATGGGTCTGCTGTGATGCAGTGTGGGACGGGGCAAGATCAGCCTGGCCCTGCTCCTTCTGGGCGTGCATTTGGCGCCGCCTGTGCAGTCTAAGCGTATCCGTCAGCTGGGCGCGGACGGTACGGATCGGGTTCAGCCCGCTCAGCGATTGTTGAATGAGCAGGGCAATATCCTCACGGCGCAGTCTTTGCCAGCGCTGTTCATGGAACGGGATAATGTCTTCCCCGTTATAGTAGATGCACCCTTGCGTAACACCAACACTTGGGTCCAGCATACCCGCGATTGCGTGTGCGGTCAGGCTCTTGCCACATCCACTTGGTCCAGTCAGAGCCACAATTTCCCCTGGGTAGACGGAAAAGTTCACATCTCGCAGTAGCGGATTGCTCCCGTTCCCGCTTCCGCTTGCTCCTGCACCTGTACGACTAATCTCCAAATGTTCCACGTGTAACAACGGTTTTTGTACGTAAGCTCGTTCTATCGTATCCTTCCACCCTATGACTGGTCGTTTTCCCACTATTTCGCCGCCCCCTTTTCTGAAAAATGATCACCCAGAAGCTGGCAGGCAAGCACAAACAGCATAATCGCCAAACCCGGAAAGATCATAACATGCGGAGCCACCTGAAAATACGAGGTTGCATCATGCAGCATCACGCCCCACTCTGGCTTGGGCGGCTGTACACCCAGTCCAAGAAAGGAGAGTCCAGCGATCATTAACACCACGTGTCCAATATCCCATACCGCATATACCAATAATTGCGGCCATACTTGTGGCAATACATAACGTCTTAGTATGCGCACGTGTGAATTGCCGGACAAACGGGCATACCGTACATAGTCCTCCTGGCAGGCTTTTTGAACCAAACTACGGATATAGCGGACATAGCCCGCCCACCGTACCGCAATAATCGCTAAGGTCATGTTAACGAAACCCGGCCCCAAAATACCCACAATCGCCACCGTTAAAATAATATCGGGAAAAGCCAGTACACCATCAATTCCCCGCATAATCAGCTGATCCACACGTCCTCGCACATAACCAATGAGCAAGCCTGTGGGCAGACTAATACATAGCGTAGCTACCGTAATCGCACAAGCGATTAACACGCTTGTCCGAATTCCATAAATGAGCCGTGACAGCACATCCCGACCCAGATGATCCGTACCGAAAGGATATTTACGGCTGGGTGGTGCCAAACGGTTCAGAAGGTCCACATGCAGAGGATCATGCGGAGCGGCCCAGGGAGCCAGCAACCCAAGCAGCACGATCAGGCCAAACAGTGCGCCCCCTGCCAGCAAGCTTCCTCTAAAGGAAAGCCGTATCTTTTTCATTTTCAGCTTCCCCCTTAACGCAAACGCAGCCTTGGATCTATCACCGTCTGGACCACATCCACCAAACACTGAACACCTACAATTAAAAACGCGGCAAACATAACATACCCCTGAATCACCGGGTAATCCCGCTGCGTAATTGCATCTATAAAATACTTTCCTAACCCTGGCCATGAAAAAATGGTTTCTACGATGACGTTACCTGCCAGCATAAATGATAGATTCGTACCTAGCAGCGTAATCATAGGCAGAACGGCATGTTTAAATATCTCAAAAAAGAGAATATGCATACGTGAAAAACCGCGAGCCCTCGCTGCCTTCACAAAATTCCGGTCACTCAGCTCCAGCATCTGAGCACGCAATACACGGGCTTGCACCGTTCCCAATCCTGCACCAAGCGTCAGCGCTGGGAGTACTAAATGTGTCCAGTCCTCCCTTCCCATGGATGGGAGCCAGCCCAAGCGAACGGAAAATAGATAGATCAGCAGAAACCCAAGCCAAAAAGAAGGGATTGACGATCCCAGCAAAGCGAACAGCCTGCCCAGACGATCTAGTGGACCGCTGACTTTTAGCGAGGCAGCCAGTCCCATCCCAAGCGTAAGCACCGTCATGACGGCAAAGCCCGCCAAAGCTAGCTCCACCGTGGCGGGCAGTCTGCTCCATAGTTCGTTTAGCACTGACTCCTTGGACACATACGAGGTTCCCCAATGTCCTGTGAACACATCCCTCAGCCAGTTCACATATTGAATATGAAGCGGCTCATTCAAGCCCAGTTCGTTTCGCAGCGCGGTTAGCGCCTCCCCAGAAGCAGGAACATTATGCGCGGTGAGCAAAATGAGAGCAGGGTCACCAGGGGCCAGCCTCATCAGTACAAAAGTCAGCGTAGATACAACGAATACAATGATGGGCAGCTGCGCCACACGTTCCAATATAAAACGAATCATAGGATACGTTGCTCGTTATTCCGCAATATCGGATTGCGCTGTAATGTAGTAATACTCGATCGGATGCGGTGTAAAGCCCTTTACTCCTTTTTTCACACCAAACACATTGTCAGGGTGCACAATGAACGACTGCGGCAAATCTGTATTGATGATATCCAGCGCTTGCAGTGTTACCGCATTACGCTGTGCGGTATCCTTCGCCAACTTCAGGCTGTGAAGAATATTCTCCAGCGGTTTGGAAGCATAACGGCTTACATTCGCTTCACTTGTAGAGGAGTAGAACATGTCCATAAAATACTGCGGCTCCCCTGTATGGGCCGTGAGCATGCTGTACATAGCAAAATCCCAATCATTTTTGGTCAATGCCTCGTCGATATTTTCCACCTTGCGAATCTTGACCTGAATTCCCTCATTCAGCAATTGGCTCTGAATCACCTCAGCCATGACGGATAGCTCCGGACGCTGTGGGAAGGTCAGCAGCGTAACCTCGAATGGCTTGCCCTGCTTGGTCCACGTACCTTGGGCATCCTTCTGCCAGCCATCCTTCGTCAACAACTGCTCCGCCGTTCCGTCCAATGCTTTGCGCTCAATCTTACCGAAGGGAAGAATGCTCGGAAACGGGCTGCTTGCTTCCGTACCGAAGCCTCTCATGACGGCGCTCACAATGGATGCGCGCGGAATCAGACTGTCCACCACCTTACGGTTGGTTGCATCCTTGAACACAGGTGATTCCATGTTGTACACAATCATATGGGTGCGCAAGGATGGAGCCGACAGCACTTGTAGCTTGTCGTTCTTTTTTAATACCTCTGCGTTATCTACCGGAATATCCGTCGCTACATCCACCTCACCAGATTGTAACGCCATCAGGCGCGAATTACCGTCCGTAATGAATTTCATCGTCGCTTCGGCCAATCGCGCCTTTTCGCCCCAGTATCCGTCATAACGCTCGACGACCAAGGATTGATCCTTGTTGAAGGCTTTGATTTTAAAAGCACCTGTCATTGCAGGGTAGCTTTGCTCATCTTTCATGGATGCCACATCCAGTACAATCGTTGACGGATCAGCCAAATTGGATACCAGCGCTGCATTCGGCTGGTTTGTCGTAATTTTCAGCGTCAGCGGACCAGTTACATCAATGGACTTCACATCCAGTAAATCCTTCGCCAGATGGCTTTTCTCGATTGAGCGCAGCAAAGATGCTTTTACACTTGCTGCATCCATGCTCTTTCCATTATGAAACGTGACCTTATCCTGCAAGCTGAACGACCACACGTTAGGGCTGTCATGTTTCCACTCCTTGGCTAGCCAAGCCACAGGCTCCAGCTTTTCATTCAAACGAATGAGTGTCTCACCGGCACCGGAACGCATCACATCCCAGCTATTGTCTCCATGCGGATCGACGCCTGACGGTTTCCACGTATACGCCATCACCAGCTTTTTATCTGCTTGAGTCTGTTGTGCAGACGTGTTCTCACCCTTGCCCGAGCTATCCTCCGTCTTCGTGGCTACGCCACATCCGGAAAGAGTCATAACTGCCATCAGCAGCAGCAATCCTGTACATATGAACCATGAACGCCTATTACGATTGCCTATCATCCCACATTTTCCCCTCTATCTTGTAAAATCGTATAAACCTAACGCAAAACGCGAAAAAGCATTCCCAACCACTTGATCAGCAGTCAGAAATGCTTTCATTATAAAATGTCAAAACTCACCTCAAAGCCAGCTCCAAAAACATAGAAGGGATCAGATCGGTTTCAGACATTCCGTATGCAGCACGCCTAACCACCTCCCCAGCATCCCGTGGGTCTGACAGTGATGTCAAAACAGGCAGGTCTCCTGACTCCAAGCGTATCTTTCAGGCCTTCCCGGTTCCTCACAGTTCCAGTGGCTTGTTCTGAAAGCTCCAGCAGTACCCTGCTGATGCCTGTATACAGTGGCGGGTCCGTGTCGGAATCTACCGAACTTCCCTTTTAAGTGAACACGCTCAACAACTATCTACATCGTCTCTACGAAACTTCGTATATAGAGTTGTCCGGCTCACACCTGTTTTCTTCCTTTATTCCTTTTTATTACGATTTAGGATTATCTTATTTTGTTGCTACTGGCTTGTCAACAAATGTTGCGTAATAATTTAAATTTGAATGATATAGTGTGAATCAAGACCAAGGCTATTCATTGCTTGCGCGCAATTGAAGGTATGTCTTAACGTTGCGTGCACACAATTCACGTGTTAAAATTAGGTATAGAGATAACCACCGTATCCGTATACTAAAAAGAGCCTTCGCCGCTCCAACGGCAAAGACTCTTAGGACTTGAAAGGCTGTGGATCACCACCACGGCGCGCTGCATAACTGAATGTTAATGCGAACGAAACCCACTGTTAGGGGCCAACCTAATTACGCGGTGGGTTTTCGCTTGTTCCGAAATTTCCGACGCAGCCAGCGATAAAGCTTACGAATACTAAACACCAGGCTTAGTAACGTAACCATCCAACGCAGCACATCATAGCACGACACAAGGTTGACCATCGGCTTCACCCCCTTTCGGGAAGCTGCGCCGTGATCCGAAAACATCCACCACTATCCAAAGTCCTTAAGGTAGATTATACCATGCCTCTTCCTACCACTCTAGCAAATTCCTCTAGTAGATAAACCAACCTAAAAGTGCAACTGGAAAACGCACCAAACTAAGCTCCCCATTTCGTCCCGCAGCTTTATCTATATGTCCCCAGACAGCAAAGGGGTCTATTATTTAGGCAGCGCCTCCCGAAAAATCAGGAGGAAGGACGCGGCGTGTACTATTATGACTTCACTTCGAAAATCCAAACCCCGATCTTCATACAGAAAGAGGGTTTTATCAATAATTTCATGCTGCTTAATAAATAACTAGTACTGGATAACCCCATGCCAAACAGCCGGAAAAGAGGCAACGCCCTTTCTCCGGCTGTTTTTGTTTATTTCCTATTCATCAAACCTTCTGTGGAACTTCTGAGACATTAACGCCTTTGACCGATTCACCCTGTTTTCTTGCCAAAACAATGTTCAAGACAATTGCCGTAATCGAGCCAGATACGATGCCATTTTGCAGCAGCATTTTGGCAAAGCTCGGCAGTTGGTCGAACATTTGCGGCAGAACAGCTGAGCCTAGGCCCACGGCAATACTGCATGCTGCAATCAGCAGATTGCTTTCTTTCCGCAGATCCACTTCTGACAAAATAGACATGCCTGATGCAGCAACCGAGCCAAACATGACGATCATCGCCCCGCCCAGCACAGCGTTAGGAATTACTGTCGTCAAGGCAGCCAGCTTAGGCAGCAAACCGAGGACGACCATGATGCCGCCAGCAGCAAAAATAACGTTACGGGATTTGACGCGAGTCAGCGAGATTAAACCCACATTTTGGGAGAAGGCCGTGTAAGGGAACGCATTAAAAATACCGCCCAACATAATTGCAAGTCCTTCCGAACGAAGTCCATTGACGATTTGCTTTTGCTCCACTTTCTGATCAATCGCTTTACCTACTGCTAGATAAACCCCTGTAGACTCGACCATGCTCACAATATTGACGATAATCATCGTACATACTGCCATAATGCTAAACTCCGGCTTACCAAAATAAAACGGCTGCGCAATACTCACCCACGAAGCATCCGCTACGGGAGCAAAATGCACCATTCCCATCGCATAGGCGACTACAGTACCTGCGAACAGACCAATAAGAACGGAAATCGAGCGTAAAAAGCCCTTGGCTACTCGATTGACAAGCAGAATAACCAGTAGTGTAACCAGCGCCAGCAGCAAATTACGCGGCTGTCCAAAATCCGCGCTGCCCTGACCACCCGCTACATTGTTCATCGCCACCGGAATAAGGGATAGACCGATAATCGTAACGACCGAGCCGGTAACCACTGTTGGGAAAAAGCGTAACAGTTTGCCATACAACGGTGCCGCAAGCACCACAAATATACCGGACAAAATGATGGCACCGTACGCTGTCGCCAGATTTGATGTCGAAGCAATTGCGATAATGGGTCCTACTGCCGTAAACGTACAGCCCAAAATGACAGGCAGTCTACTTCCGAAAAAACGTGTGCCCATAATCTGTAATAATGTAGCAATCCCGCAAGTGAATAGATCAGCAGCCACTAGATAAGCCATCTGGGCTGGCGTCAGGTGCAGCGCTCCCCCTACAATCAGAGGGACGGCAATGGCTCCGGCGTACATCGCCATGACATGCTGGAAGCCCAGCGCAAATAATTTTTGTTTACTTAACATCCCACATTCTCCTTAACGGGAGGAATTACCGTGCCAGCTTCCTCTATAAAATGGACTTCGCCCGGTGCCATGGAAGCGATACGCGCTAGAGAACGTACGGCAATACCTCTTTGCTCCAACAGTCCACGGCCTTCCTGAAAGCTCTTTTCAATTACGCAGCCAACTCCGGCCAGCTCTGCTCCTGCTTCCTTCACAATATCGGTAAGTCCGACCAAAGCTGCACCAGTTGCCAAAAAATCATCCACGATCAGCACATGGTCGCTGGCATCGAGATATTTTTGGGAAATGCTCACCTGATAGGTTTCCTGCCGAGTGAACGAATGAACCTCTGCGAAGTATACCTGTTCATTCAGCGTGATCGCCTTCTTTTTCTTCGCATAAATGAACGGTACTCCCAAAGCAATAGCAGTGGCCATAGCAAATTGAATACCACTAGCTTCAATAGTAAGCACCTTGGTAATTGGAGCACTGCCGAACAGACGTGCGAACTCCTTACCAATCTCCAATGCTAATGCTGTATCCACCTGATGGTTCAAAAATGAATCTACCTTTAACACCGTATCGGATAAAATTTGTCCCTCTTGACGAATACGTTCTTCCAAAGCTTTCATTATGCGAATATCGCTCCTCTGTACTTAAAATAGAATAAAACCTGCCAAAACCAAAAAAGGACAAGCTCCCTTGAGTCGTTTCTCAAGTGAAGCCTGTCCTTGGGGTCGTAATCCCTGACGGATTGGCGCACAAATAAAATGCCCGCATTCATCCGAAGCTGATGCGCTATCACTCATAGTCGGACGATTACAGTGGTCATCCGGTAGAAACTTTTGGGCCATATCCCCAATATTATACGAGTCATATGAAATTGATATCTTGTATACTACACCCTCTGGCGGGCGGTTTCAAGACTATTTTTCATACAAACAGCGGCATTTGGAGAACCTTCCACAATTTGAATATCGCAGCCATACACCGATCCATTTTTGAAGTATATATATAGTAGAAACCAGATATTAAAAAACGGAAAACAATACAAAACAACATTTAAAATTAATTTCATTTTTAAATTCAAAAATAAAACCAATAATAATGTTTCCGTTTATGTTGACTGCACAGACAAACGGAAGTAGTATGGAATTAGTTAAGAAACAAAAGGCAGTCTTTCAGGCTGCCGGGATTTCATCCATGCAAGGAGATTAGATATGAACAACTATCTTGCTGTTGATATTGGAGCTTCAAGCGGAAGACTCGTGAGTGCAACTCTACAAGGTGAACAAATTCACTTGCAAGAACTTCATCGTTTCAACAACTCCTTTACTGAGAGGAACGGGCACGATTACTGGAATATAGACAATTTATTTGATGAGATCATCCAGGGACTGCAAAAAGCCAAACAAAATGGAATCGATTCCTGTACGCTCGGCATTGACACATGGGCTGTAGATTACGTGTTACTTAATAAGGAAGGTCATCGCATCCATGAGGTGTACGCATACCGCGATGCACGCACTCTACATGTCCCCGATAAGCTGCACCAGCTCATCAGCCGAGAAGAGGTATATGAGAAAACGGGCATCCAGGAACTAAACTTTAATACCCTATATCAACTGTTCGTCCATGATCGGGAACAACTCGCCCAAGCAGATAAAATATTGATGGTACCCGATTATCTGTACTATCGCCTGACAGGCATTATGGTCAATGAAATGACCAATGCATCCACGATGCAGCTTCTCAACGTGAACACCCGAGAGTTTGATGAGGACCTGCTCTCCCTGCTCCAGCTTCGGCGCAATCAATTTTCGGAGCTGGCTGAGCCTGGACGTGTTCTGGGCTCCATCTTGCCGGAGCTTGTTCGGAAATACGATCTTCCCGACTGTCAGCTCATCCTTGTGCCTACACACGATACCGCCTCAGCGGTTGCAGGTGTTCCATCATCGCGAGAGGAGTCTTGGGCTTATATCAGCAGCGGAACATGGTCGCTATTGGGTATGGAACGATCCCAACCCTTGAATACCGAGACAGCTATGCAGGCGAACTACACCAATGAATGGGGCGCTTACGGCACGTACCGTTTTTTGAAAAATATCATGGGCTTATGGATGATTCAGGAGGTTAGAAGAGAAGGTGGTTCTGCACATAGCTTTGCCGAATTGGCCCAATTGGCTTCAGCAGAGACACCATTTGTCAGTCTCGTCCTCTGTAACCAGTCCTCTTTCTTAAATCCGGATAGTATGACCCTTGAGATTCAGAGGTTCTGTGAAAAAACCGGGCAGCCTGTCCCACGCACACCTGGCTCGCTCGCCCGCTGTATTTTTGACAGTCTGGCCTTAAGCTACCGGGATGCTTTACATGAGCTACAACATTTAACAGACGAAACGATTACCAGATTGCACATTGTCGGCGGAGGCGCTAACAACGAATTACTATGTCAGCTAACAGCCGACCTTTTAGAAATTGAGGTTCAGGCAGGACCTTCCGAATCGACGGCCATCGGCAATATTGTCGTGCAATTAATCAGCTCTGGTGCTCTTGGAGATCTGAAAGCTGCTGGCCGAACCATAGCCAATTCCTTCCCGACTCGGCTATATGAGCCGCAACCGGTGGAAGGCATGGGAGAGCTTCTGGATCGCTGGGAACGCCTCAAGATACAAGCAACACCCCCTATTCACATATCTCAATAAAGGAGTAAAGCCATGAACGAAGCCATTGAAGCGAGTTATAACGAAGCGAAAAAGCTGTATGCCCGCCACGGTATTCAGGTGGATGACGTTTTACGGAAGCTCTCACAAATCAAAATATCACTGCACTGCTGGCAGGGAGACGATGTGCAAGGATTCCTGTTCAAAGATAAACAGCTTAGCGGGGGAATTGCCGTAACAGGTAGCTACCCGGGCAGAGCAGGTACGCCAGATGAACTACGTCAGGACTTGGAAAAAGCCCTATCGCTCATCCCCGGTAAACACAAGGTTAATCTGCATGCGATCTATGCAGATACTACAGAACAAGTAGATTTGGATCAACTGGAGCCACGCCATTTTCAGAACTGGGTAGACTGGGCCAAACAGCAAGGGCTTGGACTTGATTTTAATCCGACCCTATTCTCCCATCCTAAAGCGGAAGACGGCTTCACCCTAAGCCACAAGGACCCGGAAATTCGCGATTTCTGGATCACACACTGTAAGAAATCACGCAGAATTGCGGAATATTTTGGAAGGGAACTCGGTCAGCCTTGTGTCACAAATCACTGGATGCCGGATGGTTACAAGGATACCCCGGTGGATCGCTTGGCTCCAAGAGAACGTCTGCGGGATGCTCTGGACGAGATTTTCAGCGAGGAAATTAGTGAAGATTACAACATCGATGCAGTTGAAAGTAAACTGTTCGGCATCGGTTCGGAAAGCTATGTCGTCGGCTCTCATGAGTTCTATATGGGTTACGCCCTGACACGGGGGAAATCTATCTGTCTCGATTCTGGTCACTTCCACCCGACAGAAGTCATTTCGAACAAACTGTCCTCTGTGCTGATGTTCACCGATCAATTATTGCTACACGTCAGCAGACCTGTTCGTTGGGATAGCGATCATGTCGTGACGATGGACGACGAATTGCTGGACATTGCCCGTGAGCTCGTTCGCGGTGAGCTGCTTTCCCGCACTCATATCGGCCTTGATTTCTTTGATGGCAGTATCAACCATGTGGCTGCATGGGTCATCGGAACACGCAACACCATCAAAGCGTTGCTTCGCGCCATGCTGGAGCCGATTGAGGAACTGAAAAAAGCCGAAGAGGAAAGAGACTTCACTACGCGACTTGCCCTGGTCGAAGAGTTTAAATCCTATCCGTTTGGGGCTGTATGGGATTACTATTGCGCTCAAAACGGCGTTCCTGTTCGTGAGGAATGGCTAACCGAGGCTAAAAACTATGAACAACGAGTCCTGCTGAAACGGTAACTACTGCACTGATCATTTTATATTCATATCATCCAAAGGGAGAGATCATCCATGACTACTGTGCTGGAGAATCAAAAAGAACGAAAATCAGGACTGGATATCCCATTTGTTCGCGAGATGGCGGAAATTACGCAAAACATGTGGAAATTCGGCTGGGATGAACGCAACGGAGGAAATGTAAGCTATATTCTGGATGAAGCCGAGGTTGCCAAATATATTGATATTCATAAAGTCATTCGAACGATTAAACCTGCTTTCCCCGTGAATGAACTGGCAGGCAAATATTTTATCGTCACTGGATCAGGCAAGTACTTCAAAAACGTTATTGCCGATCCGGAAGCCAATTTAGGAGTCCTGCGTGTATCCCAAGATGGTGAGCAGCTAGAAATTTTGTGGGGCCTCAAGCATGACGCGGTTCCTACCAGCGAATTGCCGTCTCATTTTATGAGCCATATTGAGCGCTTGAAGGTCGGTCCCAACCATCGGGTTGTAATCCATAATCATGCCACCCATGTCATTGCCATGACCTTCATTCATAGTCTGGACGAAAACCAATTTACCAAAACGCTGTGGGAAATGTGTACCGAATGTATCGTAGTCTTTCCAGACGGTATCGGTGTAATCCCTTGGATGGTGCCAGGCTCCAGCGAAATCGGCCGTGAAACAGCGAAAAAAATGAAGGATCATCACGCTGTATTATGGCCTCATCACGGCATTTTCGGAACAGGTAGCTCCATTGATGAAGCGTTTGGCCTGATTGAAACGATTGAAAAGGCAGCGCAAATTTATATGCTGATTGCTAAGCATGATATCCAGCAACGGATTACAGATCAGGAGCTATCAGATCTGGCTAAAGCCTTTAATGTTACTCCAAAAGAAGGAATCCTGAACGTATAAACACAGGCTAATCGTATAGCGCAGGACTCTATAAGGCTCCACGGCTCGTCTCAAACCAGCCATGGAGCCTTTACCGTTTTAATTTTATAACCCTAAATTCCAATGAATTAACTTGTAATTGTACTTTCCTTTATATACAATAAAATCAAAATTCCCTTATCTCCACCAAAGGAGAGGTGACAATGATGAGAAGAACAAAGAATGAAGATCACTTCGACATCGTGGAAGACCATTATTTCACAACAACCGAACTGGAAAAATCCAGTGCCATTTGGCCAGTCAGACTGGGTATGGATATTTCGAAGGCAAGCTGTCATGTCGGCCCCAAGGCTGTCCCTTATTTTTATTTTATTTTTGTACTTGAAGGTCAAGCTGAGTTCATTTATAAGGAAAAGAAGTATCGTGTGCAAAAGTCTGATGTATTCTGTTTTTTTCCGCATCTTGCCCATGAATTTTACACCGACCAAGAGCACCCGTTACAAAAGGTATGGATTGCCTTTGAGGGACCGAAATCTCTGGCGTTGCTGGAGCGGATCGGGATCAACCCCTCTAAGCCATTTATAGCTAACGCAGTGAGCGAGGAAATCCTCGAACTGATCTCCAACCTATTTTCCATCGTCAACGACCACAACAGACAGGGCAGCGATCTGGCCCGCTTAATTACACTACATCAGATCTTCGAGGAGTTGTCCCGCAACACATCTGGTGCTCTGCGCAACTCTGTATGCTCTGATTATTGGCTCCAGCAGGGGAAGGATTACATCGAAATGCATTATTGTGACCGTGTTACAATTGAGCAAATTGCTGAGCATGTAGGTGTGGATCGTGCGCATTTTTCACGTAAATTCCATTCTACCTTCCTTATCTCCCCCGCCAAATATTTGCAAACCCTCAAGATTAACGAAGCGAAAAGATTGCTGGAACAGACCACTTACAATCTGTCGATCATCGCCCAATCTATCGGTTATACCGACATGTCCACCTTTTCCAAGGCATTTAAGAAAACAGCAGGAATCCCACCCCGAGAATATCGCTTCCGGCATCAGTCCCGGCAAGAGATCCGCACTGCCAACGCTTAGTCGGAATCCAGCAACGATACAGGAGAACCACCATCATACGGCGGCTCTCCCCTTTTTTATGACCTGATCCTAATTTGTACTTGGTTCTGAGCGCTATCAACGCTATAATAGGCATCAAACCAACAGGAAAGGTACGTGAATTCCATGCTGCGATTTAATGCTATACGTACAGGTTATCTGCTGGGCATCTCACTGGTACTGGCTGCGATTATTTATTTTTTCGCCTCCAATTGGGGCGGACTGGATCGGACAGCCAAAATTGTGCTAGCTGTTGCGCTTATTGTTTTGTTCTATGGCTTGTCTTTTGTATTTGCACGTGTTCGTGCTGTTCCCGGGCAACAAGCATTTCTGTCCAATATATTTCTGCTGGCTGGCTGTGTAGCCTTCGGCGTTTCCGTGGCGTTGCTCGGTCAAATTTACAACTCCCATGCGGACAGCTATGGATTGTTTCTCATTTGGTCAGTGCCGGCTTTACTGCTTAGCTGGATCACCCGCTATAATCCTTTTTATATGCTGTCTTATGTATTGATTCATTTGGGGGTATGGCTTTATTTTTATCCAACGATGCAAAGCGCGGCTTATAGCCAACTGGAATCGTTGTCCATTGCTGGAGTGTTCGCAATATTTAATCTGGTTCTATTTCTATTGACGTTCCTTCATCGTATACATTCTGCTCCACTACAATATATGAGCTTTACTGTTCTCCATATAGCTATGTTGGCGATGACCAACTCCTTTGCATTCGATGGGTATGGCCTGATCATGAATATACCGCATATCGCTGTGATTGCTTTAGGATTTTATATATTTATCAAGGTTCGGCTGAATAAAACGTTACTGACCTTAAATGCATTGGCGCTCTCGGCTTTTGCTGTCTTTAAATTTATAGAGCTAGCAGAGGCGTACTCTTCATCTCTATTCTTTGTTTTCGGTTTGATTTTTGTGGCACTGCTACTGACGGGTAACGTATGGTTTTTTCGTTATTTAAATCGTTTGGGAAAACCGTCTCCGGAGGCTGGAGAAATACCCAATGAGAACAAAGAAGATATTGCAAAATCCGATGCGCAGACAACTGTTTCCGAAGACCGCAGTAGTGAATGGATCAGCAAAACCGTATCCCGTGTAATCAAAGTGGTTGGAGTATTGATTGGCAGTATATCCCTCATTGGACTGATTATGATTAGCACGAACGTAAATCACACCGAATATGTACTGCTGAGTGTGTCTTTGCTGCTGATGATTACGATGATTGTCATACCGGAGTCCAAGCTGGATTCTGTAGTCCGTTATACACTGCTGACCATCAGCTATATTACCGGTCTGGCGGCCATTCTATGGTCAGACCAGACGTTACTTTCAGTATTATTTCTGATCGTTTCCATCGCCGGATGGTTTCGCTCCAAGGGGAAAAGGCAGCAATTTTTTGCCTATACTTTTGTAAACCTGAATATGGCGACTGTTTTATTAAAGCAGTATCAAGAATGGTATGGTTGGAACTGGACCTATGAATTCATCATCTTCGCCCTATTCGTGCTCAATGCCGTGTTATATGGGGTAAGCTACTTTGTGCTCAAGACAGAGTTGAAAGAACATCTTCGGGATAGTTCATTATTCTTCAGCTTATTGTTCCTGTTTTGGGCGACGTTTTTTGAGGATGTCATTCCACACTCCTATATGTTCATTAATATTTTTTATTTTGTTATCGTTACATGGATGGTCTTCGCCTTTATCCGTCACAAACACAAATCGCAGGCCATTACGAGCGTCGTATACTGGTTTATTTTTATCGGCTTCAAATACTATGATTTATTGTGGACGCTGCTGTATAAATCTTTTACACTGGCGCTGCTGGGGATCATTACACTCGGAATTACCTGGTGGTTCGATCGACGAATGGCTCATAGCGGCAAAGCAGCATTCGACGCCGACCACCGCAGCTTTAGCTTTATGCGCTTAAGCCCGTTACTCATTGCCATCGTCATCGTACTACAGCTGGGGATTATCGGCTATCAGACGGCGAGAAGTGAAACCCTGCTCGCCACAGGTGCCTCCGTTAAGCTCAAGCTGGCTCCTATAGACCCGCGTTCCCTGTTGCAGGGCGACTATGTGGCACTGAATTACGATATTTCTACCCCTCCTTCCAAGGACCCTCTTCAGGAGAAGGATTGGAACCGAGGCAAGGTTAAAGTCGTTCTCACACCAGATAGCCAAGGAGTATACATCGCTGATCGTCTATATCAAGATGGTGAAATGCTTGCCAATCATGAAATCATTCTTAACGGACAATGGAATGGTTCTCGTATTCTGTACGGTATTGAGAATTATTTCATCCCTGAAGGAACCGGGCGTACTGTTGAACAGAACGCTCGTTACGCCTATATTCGGGTCAGCCGCAATGGAGATGCGTTGCTGGAACGTTTGGTGGAAAGCTGATCCGGATTGGCAAAGAGATAGAGAGGTAGAGAGGTAGAGAAATAGCGAACGAAGTGAGGCTTTAGAAATTCATTCTTTACAAAAAGCAGGCTGAACCAGGTTGCTCCATTACTGGAGTATAACTCGGTTCAGCCTGCTTGTTCTTTTGCGGCAATGGAGGAAAACTTCATGATAACCTTCCCTAAAAGTTTATCCTCGTTATACCTCTCTCGACCATGCCACGATTTCTCTAATATCCTGTGGCTGAGTCCGACAACAGCCACCAATCATACGCGCTCCTGCTTCATACCACTGACGGGCGCTCTGTCCGAACGTTTCTGTACAAGTATGGCCTTGCCATATTTTGGTGACCGGGTCATATTCCTCCCCCAGATTGGGATATACCACCACCGGCTTATCCGTATGGCTGTGTATTTCGTGAATAAGGGATGGAATGAATTTGGGCAACGTGCAGTTGATCCCTACTGCAGCCACCTGCTCGTGCTCATTCAGCCACTTTGCACATGCGGCGATAGACTCACCGTTACTGATATGCTGCTCATCCTTTGCACTAAAGCTGATCCAGGCATACGTGCCGGGGAATTCCTTCAGCAGCCGGGCGATGGCCCTAGCTTCAACCATGCAGGGTATCGTTTCACAAGCTAAAATGTCTGCTCCCGCCTCGATCAAAGCCTTCATGCGCGGCCTCTGAAACTCCATAAGCTGCTCCTCGCTCAGCTTGTAATCACCGCGATACTCTGATCCATCAGCGAGAAACGCCCCATAGGGTCCGACAGAGGCCGCAACCAGCGGCTTGGGACGAGTCTGCTGACTCGCAGTAGCCGTCACATCGGCCCAAAACTCATCTCGTGCCTGTACAGCAATCTGCACCGATGACTGAATAAGCTTCAATGCCTCATTTTCGCTCAGCCCGCGTTGAACATAGCCCTCCACAGTGGCCTGATAGCTCGCCGTAATCGCACAGTCTGCCCCAGCCTCAAAATAATCTCGATGTACACGCTTGATCGAATCTGGATGTTCATAGAGGATTTTGGCTGACCATAAGCTATCGTTTAGATCATGCCCGTGACGTTCTAGTTCAGTCGCCATTGCGCCGTCCAGCACGATCAGCTGAAATTTGTTCAGTATACGTTGTATCGGATTCATGCGGACCCTCCTGCTTGTCTTATCCATTTAACCCACTAACCAGGTTGGAATTAATTTTTTATATTATAGCATGTATGTTGATAAGCACCTCACATTTACATCCTGATGTAACGTATAAATTTTTTAAATTAGTTTCATAAGTTAAATTAATTAGATATTGTTCTTTTTTTCACAAAGTTTTTTTACTATAAAGGTGCAAACCAAACACTTTGGCCAAAAGATCAGGGAATTGCATTGTCACATTTTGCATCTTCATTTATGTGAAAAAAGGTACAAGAGAGGGTTTTATCTATGTCTTTACTAGAAATGATTACAGCGACCTTAACAGATAACAGTATTGTCAGTTCTATCGCTTCTACCGTTTTTATTATCCTGCTCGGCTTCTTTTGCCGCAAGAAGGGGATTTTTACCGCAGCCGTAGGAAAGATGCTATCTAAGGTTGTTCTCACTGTGGCTCTACCAGCACTAGCCTTTAATTCTTTCATGCAGGATATCAATCCTACAATATTAAAACAAGGCATGAATGTCTTAATATGGGGGATTCTCATTTATATCATTCTCATCTTTATTTCCAAGCCGTTCTTCCTGAGCTACAACAAGGATAAGCAGGATGTTTTACGGGTACTCACTATTTTCGGTTCTACTACTTTTTTTGGAATTCCCATTGTCGGTGCCATTTACGGTCCTACCGGAGTCATGTACAGTTCCATTTTTAATATAGGCTACCGCATTTTCTTATATTCTTATGGCTATATCAAAATGAGCGGCTTAAAAATGGAGCTTAAAAATCTCAAAACTATGTTTTTGAATCCGATCGTTATCGCGACTTTTATAGGCTTGTTTGTTTGGTTGTTCCAGGGTTATTTACCACAAATGAGTGTGGCTACAGAGGATGGAACCATTCAGCAGTTTGCTTTTCTAAGAATTGACCAAACCGCTGTCTGGCTGTTCAAGCCCATGACTTACCTTGCCGGACTAGCTTCTCCACTGGCCTGGCTATCGATTGGCTCGACTTTGGGTGAGATCAGCTTCAAATCGGCAGCTACAGACAAGACATCATGGTATTACAGCCTTGTTAAAGTTTGGCTAGTACCTATTGTGAACATCGTTTTGCTGGCTTTGTTGACTGTATCTCATATTCTGTCGGTCGATACTGTCGCTTTATCTACTATTGTCATTATGATGGCTACTCCTACAGCTACCGTAGCCGCAGCCTATGCTATCAGTTTTGATAAGGAAGCTGTACTGACTTCCAACGCTTCGCTTCTATCAACTATTACTTCCGTCGTCATGATTCCAGTGTGGATCATTACGCTCAATGTCATCGATAAAATTGGAATTTTCTAAACCAGGGGGAAAACAACATGTTAAAAATCATCTGCTATGGTGCCCGTTCATATGAGAAGCCCTATTTCCATGAGCTTAATAAATATAACTTTCAACTGACGCTGGTAGAAGAGCTACTGACCTCCAGCAATGCAGAACTGGCGCAGCATCACGATGCTGTTTTGTTAAGAGGAAACTGTGCTGCCAATCGAGAAAATCTTACAAAATTCAATAAGTACGGCATTCAATATGTTTTCACCAGAACGGTCGGAATCAACCACATTGATTTGGATGCTTGCAGCGAATTTGGAATGAAGGTCGCACGCGTCCCATCCTACTCTCCGAATGCTATTGCAGAGTTATCCCTAACGCTGGCTATGATGCTGCTCCGTCACACCGCTTATATGACTACCAAAAGCTCTTTCAAAAATTTTATTGTGGACGAGCATACGTTCAGCAAAGAGATTCACAATTGTAAAGTCGGGATTATCGGGGTCGGTCGCATTGGTCTGACGGAAGCCAGATTGTTTAAAGGATTAGGTGCTTCTGTTATCGGCTATGATGTGTACCAATCGGACACGGCCAAGGCCGTCGTTCCATTCACAACCTTGGATGAGTTACTGGCAGAGAGTGACATCGTCAGTGTGCATGTTCCTTACCTGCCGGGACAGAACGACCAAATGATTAATGCCAGCTTTTTAGCAAAAATGAAAAAGGGAGCTATTCTCATCAACACCTCACGCGGGGAATTACAAGATAACCAAGCCATTCTGGATGCATTGCTCAGCAATCATTTGGAAGGGTTCGGAACAGATGTCTTTCCTAAAGAGGAAGAACTATTTTTCAAAGCATTTGACCCATGGCAAATGCTCCCGGACCCAACAATCCAGAAGCTTGTAGAGCTGTATCCAAGAGTTTTGGTAACCCCTCATGCGGGCTCGAATACGGTTACTGCGTTATCCAACATGATTGAAACCAGCTACGAAAACTTCCATGATATCATTACAACTCATTCTTCGGACAATCTGGTTCCACTTCCTGTTCTCGCTATGAAATAAAGTAGGAAGTCTGGCACACTCATTGGACAATAAAGAACCGCTATCTCCAGATCATACTGGAAATGGCGGTTCTTTTATATCAGGATTGATCTGATAGAGCATTAGTGGTCTTCCAACCTTGTGGTATTCTATCGATTCGATCAGGAGGCCATCGTCTACCAGGAACTGAATATATTTTTTGACTGTAATCCGGGACAAATCCACTTCTCTGGCTAAGGTTTCAACCGAAAAGGGGCCGTCCAGCTCTTGGATACTCTTCAGTATGGTAGTCATGGTCAGTTTGGACAAGTTTTTAGACAGATTTTTTGATAGATTTGGGGATAGATGTTCAGTAGTTTTTTTCGTTTCCACACCCATAGGCTCTTCTTTATTAAAATATTGATCAATGACAGCCTGATTAATTCCGTTCCCTTCCTCCATTACCGTGGCCAGACGCTGGATTTTCTCCACAGCCAGCTTAAAACGTTCGAATGTAAAAGGCTTGATTAGATAGTCCGCCACTCCATAAAAAACAGCTTCCTTCACCGTTTGGATATCCTTTGCAGCCGTAATTAAAATAACCGAAGCATGGTACTGATGCTCCTGCATATGGGATAGCAAGGTTAATCCGCTTTTTCCGGGTAAATACACGTCCAGCAATACCAAATCCGGTGTGTGTTTCTGAAGATAATCCTGCGCTTTCTGGACGGTATCTGCTTTACCTACCACATCCAAGTTGTCCATACGCTCAATAAACTGTTGGTTGAGCTCAGCAACCATGGGATCATCCTCAACAATGAGTACCTTCATTCACTCGTCACCTCCAATGTACAGGGCAACTCTACATAGATACTTGTTCCCAGGCCAGGTTGGCTGTCAATTTCAATGATGCCCTGGTGATTATCCACCATGGTTTTAACCAGATTCAAGCCGTAACCCCTGTCCTCTCCTTTGGTTGAGAAGCCATGCTCGAATATTCTTTGTTGCATTTCGGAATCAATCCCCATACCATTATCCTTCACTTTCAAAATGAACACATTTCCCTCACACTCATAATTCAATTTCAATTCAATTTTGCCGGGTTGTTTTTTTTTGTAAAATGGAGTCTATCGCGTTATCAAAAAAATTGCCCAATATGTGTATGACATCATGAACAATGTCCTGCATCTCTAGATTGGAGACATTTGAGCTCTCTTCCAGTAACACCGAAATATTTTGCTCGCGTGCTTCGTTGATTTTCCCCATAATAAAACCTGCTAACGCCGGAACTTTAATTCTCTCTGTTAGAAAGCCTACTTCATTTTGATACCGGTGATTTAGCTGCTGAATATACTGACTGACCTCTTCATATTTCCTCATCTCAATCAGTCCGGAGATCACGTGCATTTTGTTCATAAACTCATGCGTCTGCCCTCGAAGAGAGTTAATATAATATTTGGTGCCACTTAACTGATTGCTAAGATGAATCATCTCGGATTGGTCACGCAGCGTAGCCACTGCCCCAAAAAACTCATTTTCTACATGTATAGGGGTTACTGTCGCAATGACTTCTATACCATTCACATAAAATGAGCGGTCCTTGATCTTCTTCTTATCATCAAACACTTTCTTGAAGAGCGCGTTATAAAAGTTGGTATCGATCTGCTCGCCAATCGGTGCTTTCTTGTCTTGATTCGCCAATTGGTACTTGGCCTTAGCTTCCTTGTTCATAAGCATAATTTTCTTATCAGCGGAAATGGCTATAATGCCTTCAGAGACTTCATTTTCAATAATTACTTTTTCACGTAATCGTGTTGCTATCTCTTGTGGCTCCAGCCCAAATAAAATCGTTTTGATTTTTTGCGCCAGAATGATCGCCCCCAGAACTCCACTAAAGAGCCCCAGCATCAGTCCTCCAAAAATGGTATACTGCGCCTGCATCAAATCATGATTTAGCGTTCTCATGGTCAGTCCTACACATACAATGCCAATGACCTCATTCTGTTGATTGAATATCGGCGTAAAATAACGGTAGCCTTGACCCAAAACACCGATATTCTCAGAGAAATGTCCCTGACCGGATAGCGCCTTTCTGGCATCATTCAGATCAGAGAAAGGCTTGCCAATCATGGTTTCATTCGGATGTGATAGCCGAATTAAATCGTGGTTCAGTATGACTACAAAATCTACATTAACGTTATGCATGACTCCAAGCGAGTAATCCTGGATCTGTCTCACAGGAACTCCCCGCTCAACATTACGAATCACATCGTTGTCACTGGCAACCACCTTGGCAATACCTGAAAGTTTTTCCTTCGTATTATCAAAATGCTTGTTAATCACGAAATTACGAATGAGAAGCAAGGATATAATCAAGGAAATAATAATAACTAAAACAACCAAAATAATAATCATGAATTGTAGCGAAACTTTGAATTGTCTTCTCGGTTTCAACTTGCCTTTTAACCGCAACCCTATCACCCAGCTTCTTTATCAAGCTCTCCATGAGAAGAAGAGTCTATCTTGCCCCTATAATCCCTTTTTATTCGACATTGTTTGACAAATTCCCTTCTTATTCTGCAAGCTTTACGCGCCTCATCGTGAATTAACGTAGTCTGTACCTGAAATAGAACAATATGCTGAATAAGGAAAGATCAATCCTCCATAATAAGGACGTATACCTAACGAAAGGGAGGATAACGGATGATTGACAATCTCGAAAGCAATTACGACTGCTCCCATGCAGGACAAGACCTTCACCAGCTCAAGCAGGAGCTCGCTACGCTTCAGGCACAAGGTGCCAACGACCAGGCATCCAAGGAAGCCATTCATCGGCTGGAAAATCAAATTTCGTTCATCTTGAACAAATGCGATATTAACCATTAGTCGAGTCTGGCTGGTTCGGTAGAATAAAATACAAAACCGGCTTGCCTAAAAAGACAAGCCGGTTTTGTATGCTTAAGTTTATGCACAAACGAGTACAAACTTCACAAAATTCCTCGTATCTCATCCAACGACTGCACCTTTTCCTGCTGCATCCATTGTTCTAGTCCATATACCAGCTCAGCCCCTGCATGTAAATGGACAAAATTATACGTTCCCACCTGAATGGCGGCGGCCCCTGCCATGGTGAATTCAATAATGTCCTCCACCGAGCTGATCCCGCCCATCCCGATCACGGGAATCGATACCGCCTGCGCCACCTGGTGAACCATGCGCAAGGCAATCGGCTTGATTGCCGGGCCGGAAAGGCCTGCATACGTGTTGGCAAAGACACTGCGACGCCGACGTATATCTATTTTCATTGCAGAAAATGTATTGATCAGCGAAACCCCGTCCGCGCCTTCTTCCTCGCACATCACTGCCATCTGCGTGATGTTCTCTGCATTCGGAGATAGCTTGACGATCAGCGGAAGCGCCGTCACATTGCGCACCTGACGCACAACCTCCCGCGCTACCTCCGTCTGGATACCAAATTGCATTCCACCCTGTTTCACATTGGGACATGAAATGTTCAATTCCAGCATGTCAACGCCTCTGCGGTTCATTGTACGGCGTTTTTGCGCGTTTTCAGTAATCATAGCTACGGCCTGTACGTATTCCTCCAGATTGGAGCCGCCCACATTGGCAATAACAGCCGTATTCCAGCGAGTCATGTCATCCAGTTCATCCTTCAAAAAAGCTGCCACACCCGGATTTTCCAATCCTACACTATTCAGCATACCGGATGCTGTCTCATGTATTCGTTGCCCCGTATTCCCCGCCTTCGGATGAAGGGTTAGTCCCTTGCCGACGATGCCGCCGAGTAGCTCAGGAGAATAGAATTCTGCATACTCACGCCCGAACCCAAACGTACCCGATGCCATGATAATTGGATTTTTGAACGGTACACCTGCTATATTACATGCCATGGAGATCATCGAACTCCACCTCCTCCACCGGGAATACAGGCCCTTCCTTACATACCCTCCGATTGCCTTCACGGGTACGCATGGTGCAGCCCAAACATGCGCCAATACCACAGGCCATGTGTCTTTCTGTTGAAATATATAAACGGGACGCTGTACCCGCCGTTTTCAGCGCAAGTGCTTGCAACATCGGAGTGGGCCCGCAGGAAAACATATTCGCATAGCGAGCCGGATCGACCTGTTCGACGATGCTTCCCCCTACTTTGACCTGTACAGATGCTGCCGCTGCCTCGAACGCTTCAACCCCAAAGGCTTGCTGTGCAAAACCCAGATAAACGTCTGCATGTGGGTAATATTTTGCAGCCAACAACAAAGGTGCTGTACCCATGCCACCGCCGATTAAAGCTAGACTGCCCTCGACCTGCGGAAACCCGTTTCCGAAAGGTCCTTCCAACTGAATCTCTTGACCAGGCTGTAATTGGGAAAATAGATTGGTCCCCTCTCCAACAACCCGGTATAAAAAGGAAATACTCTCTTCCCCGATATCATAAATGCTGATGGGTCTTGGCAGCAGTGGGTAACCATTTCCGCTGCGCAGCATGTAGAACTGACCCATTTTCCCTTTATATTTGCCCTCTATCTTCATTACATAAATGCCCGGAACGAGCGCCACATTTGAAATTACGTTAGCCATATAACCCCTCCACTAACCACTCACTATAACGTAAAAGCAGCAACTATTACGTGACTATTTTCACATTTACAGATGATGTTTTGCTCGATGGCTCGTATATAAAAAAAGCGTACTCCTGTTAGAGAGTACGCTCGTGCATTTTAACTAATCGCTTCGCGCTCCGCATTGCGGCTGCCGCTCGCATCCTTGCGAATTTGCTTGCTGCGTAGCTGTCCACAGGCCGCATCAATGTCGACTCCGTGCTCCAGCCGAACACTACAGCTAATGCCTTGCTTTTTTAGCACATCATAGAAGCCAGTAATCGACTCCGACTCACTCCGCTGGTATTGACTATGCTCATCCACCGGATTGTAAGGAATCAGGTTCACATTCGCCAGATTGCGACGATGGCCCACCAGCTCAGCCAGTTCGAGCGCATGCTCCTTACCGTCATTAACATCCTTCAGGAGGATGTACTCTAGCGTAATCCGACGATTGGTTTTGTCCAAATAATAATCAATCGCCTGCATGAGCTTCTCAATCGGGATCGCCCGATTGATCTTCATAATGCGGGTACGAATCTCATTATTCGGAGCGTGGAGGGAGATCGCAAGGTTGACGTGCAGATCGGAATCTGCAAATTCAATAATTTTATCGGCAAGGCCACTTGTGGACACAGTAATATGCCGCGGCCCAATCGCCAGCCCTTTGTGATCCTTAATGACCCGAATGAAATCGGACAGGTTCACAAAGTTATCAAACGGTTCGCCAATCCCCATTACCACAACGTGACTGACCCGGTCGCCCGGACGTTCCTGGTCCAGATACAGCTGCACCTTCATGATTTGTCCTACAATTTCACCACTGGAAAGGTCACGGCTCTTCTTCAACAATCCGCTCGCACAGAAGCTGCATCCAATGTTACATCCCACCTGGGTCGTCACACATACGGATAGTCCAAACTTATGCCGCATTAATACCGTCTCAATCAAATTCCCATCCTGCAAGCGGAACAAAAACTTGACCGTCCCGTCTGCTGATTGTTGCTTCACGTGTTCTTCCAGGATTTCAATAGAGAAGTGCTCTGCCAACAAGCGAGTACAACTCTCGTGAACCTCTGTCATCGCCGCAAAATCAGTAATTCGTTTCCGGTACAATGCGTCCCATACCTGTAATGCCCGAGATTTTTTATGTCCATGCTCCATGAGCCATGCTGTCAATTGGTCTAACGTTAATCCATAAATGGATTCCTTTTTCATGTTCGATCCTCTTTTCACAAACGTTAAAATTCGTATTTCTATATATAAACCCTAGCCATCACGACTCGTCTCAACTATCATTGCATCATAGCATGTTTGAGCGCTCTGCGCTATTCAAACACTTCTTTTATTGTCCCAAATTTTAATTATGAACACAAGGGGGCAGGCTGATGAAATCCTGTTCAACAACAGCACGCAAAGACAGGATGACGGACACCGTGAATGATATGATTACAACCAAGGAAGGTGATGTGGTTGGAATGGTTGCTTCGGATCAAGAACGCACTCGATCTAATGGAAGAAAGAATGCAGCAGCCCCTCGATATTGATGAAATTGCAAAGGCTGCCTACTCGTCGCCCTTTCATTTTCAACGGATGTTTTATATGCTGACTGGCGTTACGGTAGCAGAATATGTGCGCAAACGTCGATTGACCCTGGCTGCTCAGGAATTGAGTCTTTCTACCACCAAAGTACTAGATATTGCGTTCAAGTACGGATATGATTCCCCCGAATCTTTTTCTAAAGCGTTCCGAAAGGTACACGGTATTTCTCCCTCTGAGGCCAGAAACCCGGGAGTGAACCTGAAAGCCTTTCCGCGCATCACCTTCCACCTATCGCTGAAGGGAGATCAGGAAATGGATTATAAAATTGTAGAGAAGGCGGCGTTTACGGTCATTGGGAAGTCCATTCAAGTTACTACTAAGAACGGTGAAAATCTTCGGGAAATCCCAAAATTCTGGGATCGGCTTAACGGAGATGGCACATCAGATCGCATTCATGCCTTGGGGACAGGCGACGATATACTCGGTATATGTCTGGACATGAAGCATGGTGAGGAGACGTTTAGCTACCTTATCGCCGCAGAGGGTAACGAAGACGTAGCAGCCTCGAACGGATTAGAAGCCAGAACCATCCCGGCTGCCACCTGGGCCGTGTTTACATCCACCGGCCCTATGCCTCACTCGATCCAGAAGGTATGGCAAAGAATTTACCAAGAATGGTTCCCTGCCAGCAATTATGAGCATTCAGGCGGTCCCGAGCTGGAAGTGTATACCATGGGGGATGCTCATGCTGAGGACTACCGAAGTGAAGTATGGATTCCGATTACGAAAAAATAACCAAACGAACCGGCTGCCTATTGCAGTCGGTTTGATATCGTATGCTCAGGACAATTGCCCCAGTTCTTTCTTTAACACAGAATATAGCCTTGCACTTGCTAGCTTCAGCGGTGCCTCGGTTGCTTTACAAAGAAGACCAAAGGTCATATCGATCAGGCTGCCGCTTAATTGCCTCACCGCTGTTCCTGCCGGGACAGGATGGACTAGAATTTGGGGCACAAGGGCAATCCCCAATTCACATTCCACATAAGATTTCAGAGCCGTCATGCTACCAATTTCCATCGTGTCTAACGTGGTTATTCCATGTTCCTTCATGACCATTTCAAGTTTGCGCCGATAGGGACAGATGGACGACGTAATAAGTAGGCGATGCCCTTGCAAATCTGCGGGTCCAATGCACTCCTTTTGTGCAAGAGGGTGATGTTCAGGCATCAAAACTACAAAATTCTCCTTAAATAAAGGTTCAAAATATAGTTCTGTACCTAAATCCGGAGCAGAGCATAATGCGATGTCCACATCCCCTTTGAGAATACGCTCGCTTAATGTAGGGGTATTCCCAAACTCAACAGAAATCCGAATGTAAGGATAATGGTTTAAGAATCGCTTTAAAATTTCAGGTAGTCGGTAACTGGCGGTCGGTTCAGTCACCCCTATGCGAATGTCGCCTGCGGTTCCCTTTTGCAGGTTCTCCATATTTTCCTGCAATTGCTCCATATCTTTTACAATATGCAGACTTTGCTCGTAAAACATCCTGCCCGCTTCAGTTAACTTTATTTTCTTGCCCCGTTCAATAAGCTGAACTCCTAGATCGGATTCCAGTCTCTGTATTTGCATCGTCACGGTGGATTGTGCATAATTCAACGCTTCCGCTGCACGCATAAAACTTCCGCAATTCACAATCATCTGAAATGTTTTAAGTGCTTTAATATCCATTCTCCTACTCCTAAGTCGCTCGTTTAATTCAGTTTTATTGAATTTCAAGTTCAGTTAATTCAATTATACATAATATAATACATCCTCTACAATGATCCATATTAGATCATATTATTTTTCACACAAAACTAACGAGTTGGATAAGGGGCGGACATACATGGATTTACATCAAAAAGTAGCACTGGTTACAGGAGGCGGTACAGGAATTGGGAGAGCCATATGTATGGAGCTGGCGGATCGTAAGGCTACGGTAGTCGTAAACTATTCCCGTTCTAAAGACGATGCAGAGGAAACCGTATGTAGGATACTTGAACAGGGAGGAAGTGCAATTGCATTACAGGCAGATGTTTCCCAAGATCGGGAAGTTCGAGCGATGGTCGAGCAGATTGTTCAGCAATACGGCACGGTTGATGTACTGGTGAATAACGCCAGCATTACACATCATATTCCGATGGATGATCTAGAGGCCGTTACGGAAGCGGTGTGGAATGATCTCTTGGATGTCAATGTGAAAGGCATGTTTCACTGTGCCAGAGCCGTGGCTCCTTATATGAAGCATCGTCAACAAGGAGCTATCGTCAATCTGGGAAGTATAGCTGGACAAACAGGGCTAGGTTCCTCGCTACCCTATGCAGTATCCAAAGCAGCCGTTCACGGGCTGACTAAATCGTTAGCACGATCCCTGGCCCCTGATATTCGAGTCAATTGCATCGTACCAGGAGCGGTGGCGACAAGATGGTGGGCAGGTAGGGAAGAACAAATGAAACAATTGGCTCCTCATCTGCTGCTACAGCGCATTTCCACACCTGAGGATATTGCTAGCATGGTCTGCTCTGCTTTGGAACAGGAAGCCATGACAGGCCAGATGATTACAGTAGACAGCGGACAAACGCTATAAAGTTACTGGGCTTCTAGGTAAAAAACAAGCCGCCTTCTTAGACAGAAGGTGGCTGTTAAGCTAGAACCTAAAAAGGAGGATACTCCCGCAAGTTTGCCGGGGCGTTCTCCTCCTTATCTTATTCATAAATGATTTAAAACACTTTATTCTAATGATGATGAATACGACGTTTATTTCTCAAAATGTTGCGAATCATCTTATGATTAGGGAGCTGCCTGAATAACATATGTCCTGGATGCGGATTGGCCTCAATAATCCAGATTTGACCGCTCTTTTCAATAGCAAGATCGATGCCCAGCTCGCGAACCGGATGATTTTGGTCAATCGTGTCGGCAATGATTCTAGAAAGCTCAATGACCTGGTCCAAAATCTCTTTCATTTTCGCTCTGTCATTTTTAAAAACCCTTAAAAGCACTTTGGACAACGGCGCCGCATGTCCTCCCTTCCGATAGTTGGTAACGACCTTTCGAGGTGCAGCGACACGGCCGGTTATCCCTGAAATGACCCATTCCGATTCTGGCTTCTGCATATACACTCTGGCATCAAAAATCGAACCTTTATACTTGGCTAACTTAAGTCCTTGCTGTACCAAATAACGACGATGAGGTCTCCGATAGCTTCTAATTGCTCTTCTTACAGCGTGGGATCTAACGACTCTGCGACTGGAGCCGCAACGAACCTCATATCTCCTCCCTACCTTTTTCGCGCGTATGATGCCGGTTCCTCCACTGCCATAATTAGGCTTGATAAAGACAGTGCGGTAGGTATCCAGCATCCGTAAAGTCCTTGCATTCGTAATCCAGCGGGTTTCGGGCAAGTGCGAGCGTAAAATGGGATGTTGTTGCATTTCCTTGTATTGAATCATCTTTCCAATGGGCACGAATATCCCTCGATTCTGTTGGGTTTTTGCACACACTACATGAATATGCATCTATATTCTATCTTGGTAACGGCGAATGCCACAGTTTGCTATGTAAGAGGCAAATCTCCTACTTTCTCTAAGCCAAGTCTTCTTTGATTTCAAGAGAGAGAGAGGGGTACTATGGGTCTTTACATGACGCAATTATTGTAAATACCTATAAAGTTAATCCCGATAATATATTGGACCAATAACAACTCTAGATATATGATGTATTAAAAAATAACGCGAGGAGGAACGATAACATGTCTGTTTATGATTTTCAAGCAACCTCAATTAACGGGAAACCGATTGAATTGTCAGACTATAGAGGTAAGGTTCTCCTTATTGTAAAGACTGCCAGCATGTGTAGCTTCTCCAGTCAATTCGCTGATCTGCAAAAGCTCTATGAAAGACGGAGGAAACAAGGTTTTGAAATCCTTGCTTTTCCTTGTAACCAATTCAATGAAAAAGAGCCGGGTAGCAATTCGGAGGTTCAGGGAACTTGTCAAATTAAGTATGGAGTAACCTTCCCACTATTTGAGAAGACGGAGGTAAGAGGCTCTTCGCTTCATCCTTTATTTCAATATCTGACCCAACAGGCACCGTTTCAAGGCTTCGATACCCAGGCCAAAGACGGTCAATGGATGAACGATTTCTTGCAGAATAAATATCCAGAAATATACGTTGGCGACGGTATCAAGTGGAATTTTTCCAAATTCCTGATTGATCGCAGCGGCTATGTAAAAGCCAGATTTGAAGTAACAACGGCAACCTGTGCTATTGACCCTGTCATCGAATCGCTATTGTAGTTTTCCTGGTCACTTCTTTAGATTCTTAAACAAAGAGTATCAAATGACAAAAACGTATATTTGTCATTTGATACTCTTTGTGTTATCCTGACTTCAAGGAGGTGACTCACACGGTAAATCAACCGTGTCTCTATGGAAAAATCCTCAGATATACTGACCAAGGAACAGATTCTTATCGCGACAGAAGACACCCTTAGACGTTTTGGTGTAACCAAAAGCTCCGTGACGGATGTTGCCAAAGTGTTAGGAGTAAGTCACGGCACTATTTACCGACACTTTAAAAGTAAAGCCGAGCTTCTTGAAGGCGTGACCGAAAAATGGCTAAATGAAAAGATTATCGATCCGTTAACGGAGATATGCCAGGATTCATCTGTGCTAGGAATATCGCACTTAAAACGATATATACAGACCTTGGTCGAACTTAAGCAGTATTATGCCCGCGATGACGAGGAAATGTTCGAGATGTATACCCGGGTCACCGAGCAAGCCGCGGATTTAATCGACCAACATATCGCCCACATTGTGGATCAGCTCGCTGATATTATTATGCGCGGGGGTATCACAGCGGATCAGCCGCCCCAACTGGCGCGTACGCTTTTCTATGCCACAGCCCGTTTTCATCATCCCGCACATGCTTATGAATGGAAAAATCCGACGATTGATCAGGAGTTTGCAGAAGTGTGGATACTTTTAGAAAAAGGGATATCTTAAAATATATAGAAAGAAGGCCAAACACATATGAAGCATTTGGAAGGGAAAATAGCGATTATCACTGGCTCCTCCAGGGGAATTGGCCGTGCCATTGCCGAGCAGCTGGCTAATCTAGGTGCTGGTGTAGTCGTCAATTATTCCAGCAGTCCGGACAGAGCTAAAGAAGTGGTAGCAGGCATTCTTCAAAAAGGCGGAAAGGCCATCGCTCTCCACGCTGATCTGAGCAAGATGGGCGATATTGAAGCCTTATTTACAAATACGATTGCTGAATTCGGCAAAGTGGATATTCTGGTTAACAACGCCGGGCTGATGATTACCAAACCTCTGGCTGCGGTGACCGAAGCTGATTTTGACCAACAATTCGCACTGAATGTAAAAGGTACCTTCTTTGCCTGTCAGCAAGCGATGAAATACATGGAGAACTACGGAAGAATCGTGAATCTGTCCACGTCCGTGATCGGACAAATGTTTCCGGCTTATAGCGTATACGCGGGTACGAAAGGCGCGGTGGAGCAATTTACCCGTCAGCTGGCCAAGGAGTTCGGAAGCAGGCAAATTACGATCAATGCCGTGGCTCCCGGCCCTGTCAACACAGAGCTTTTTCAAGCAGGAAAAACAGAGCAGCAGATCGAAGGCATGAAGAAAATGAATGCTATGGGTCGTCTCGGTGAACCGGAAGATATCGCTGATGTGATTGAGTTTCTGGTCAGCGCTAAGTCGCAGTGGGTTACCGGACAGACCATCCGCGTCAATGGCGGATTCATCTAAAAGCTGGAATACATGAAATGGAGGCTATACACGTTCATGATATTACACAAAGGCGAGACCTTATTTCGACAAGGGGAATCAGGCCCTTTATATCACTTAAAGAGCGGCTTGTTAAAAATTGTCCGAGTTCATGAAGACGGCTCGCAAATTTTAGTTAATGTAATTGTGCCCGATGAAATTATCCCGCATCACTCTCTCATCAGTCCCAATCCTTATTATGGTACCGCGATGGCGCTGGTCACCTCTGAGGTTGAGGTTCTGTCGCAAAAAGAATGGTACCTGAAGCTAGAGCAAGACCCGGCTCAATGTCGAGCCATTGCTTTGCAGCTACAGGATAAGCTGCGCATGATGCAGCAACGAATTGACCAGCTCACGGAGGTATCGCCTGCCGAGAAGCTTCGGAAGCTTCAACGCTGGTTCCACTCCTACATCGCACCCGCTACGTTAACAGACGTGCTGACGCAGGAGGAAATTGGGCAGTTCATCGGGCTGCGCCGGGAGACGATTAACCGGCTATTGCGTGCTTCAAGCGCTCCATCTGCAAAAGATGATGACGATAATGCATCTCGATGAGTCTAAACCACTCTCCCGCATTCAACGCGCCAAATCCGGGATGAGAGACGGTAGACGACCCTGTTGATTTCTCAACGGTCGGCTCAATCTCTCTCATTTTACGGATCACCACGTTTAATCCTTCTACAATCTCTTCTTTGCTCGTCGGTTGGGGGGGAGTATACTGCGGAGATGGTGGAACTTGGATACGTATGGGTGGAAAGCTTCCCAAGTTAAATGCGGCTGTGCCCGCCTCCGTTTTATCCCCCTTCTCCCCATTAGACTGTAGACAAAGGTCTATGTTCCTAAGATGCATATAAAGAGCAGAGTTCACCAAATGAAGATACATTTGTCCAAGCGACCATTGTCCCTCCTGCGGTGTGTACTGCAATTGCTCCAAGCTGAAGCTGTCCAATTCAAGAAGATAGTGTTGTACCGTTTCTTCAAAACGCTGTAATGTTTCGCTTGTATTCATATAGTAAATGCCCCTCTCTATCAAAGTAGCTTTACTATACAAGAATGCTACTGACAGCATTATGTCAGTAGCATTTCAACATTTTTTCCACTTCCGTACGGACGCGCTCGCGAAGCGATTCAGGCTCCAGCACCACCACGTCTGCACCCCATCCAAGTATCCATGATAGTAACTCCTCTGGCTGTCTGACGCGATAGAGTACATGCAGTCCATCTGCATGCTCCTCCATGGACTCCATGTAAAAATGGTTCGCTTCCTTCACTTTATCTACAATATTCGAATTGGCTTGTATGCGGACATTTACATGGCGGTCATCGGGTTGTTTATAATCCTGCAAATTAAAATCACTAGGCAACTGATAGCTATCCTCCAGCATGATCAGCTCGTCCATACGCGACAAACGGAAATGGCGCAGCTGCTGCCGCAATTCGCATTGTCCTATCAAAACCCACGAACCATGCAGCAGTACAAGACCATACGGGGCGACCACACGCACACTTTGGCGATTCCCGTCAGCCTCTGGCAATTTTTTGGAGTAGCTAAACCGAACCTTCCGTTTGTTCAATACAGCGATGCGCAGCGTTTCCAAATACGTTTTCTCTCTCTGGTCTGCCCCTTTACCCACCGCCAGCAGTCTAATGGTCGTCCGCACCTGAGAAACTTCCCTGCGAACGCTCTCTGGTAAAATAGCTTCAATTTTTCTGCGTGAAGCTTGTGCCTTCATGCCATAGTCTGTATCAAATTTTTGTTCGACAAAATCTGCTCCAATTAGCAGTGCCACAGCCTCTTCTACAGTAAAGCTTACAGGGGGCAGGAAGTATCCCTCCATCAAGGAGTATCCAATGCCCGGTGCCCCTACAATCGGCACGCCCGATTCGCTTAAAGCCTGAATATCCCGATAGATCGTTCTCACACTTGTTTCGAAAATCGCCGCTAAATCCTCGGCCCGTAAAATATCGTTACGTTGTAACTCTAGCAAAATGGCCAGCAACCGGTCGGTTTTGTTCATACTACATCGCCCCGTCCTTGAAAGGATCTAAATGCACGAATTTAAAAGAGCAATAAGGGCAGTGCACGACTGCGGCTTATTGCTCTTTTGTCATAAAGCAGTTGCTTCTTTATTTAAAAAACACTTTTTCAACGTTATATTTAGCCTTTTGCGAATTGATGATGTAGGTTTCATAAATTTCACGATCTACCGCATCTTCCACAATACAGACCTCAATAATCGCCACTTCGTTCCGATTGGCCTTGATCGGCGATACGTTATCTTCAAAATGCTTTTTGATTCTTGGTCTTAGCTTTCTTGCTTTACCAACGAACAGCAATTCCTCCTGTGCGTTGTAAAACATAAAGATACCAGCCTTATCTCTAGGAATCAGGTGGAAATCTGTAAATCCGTAAATATGGCTGAGCTCAGGGTTAACCTGTTTGGTAATCGTGATATCCGGAGTTGGAATCGTTATATTAATCACTATGTCACTTCCTCATTCTATATAGGTGTAAATACTATCACAAATATGAAGGTAACACCATTCCATAAAATTATGGAGTGTCTCCCGGGACAGGCTTCGTCAATCTCCCCGCCGTTCTTTCGAGTGTCCAGACAAGTCCCCCTATGGCAAGGGTGGCGATGACCGCCATAATTGCTGATCCGCCGGCATGCAGCAGCAGCACGGGAACCCACAGCAGTCCAAGTATACGATGGATGGTTCGCATCCACTTGTTACGTACTTTATTAATATAGAAGCCGTACCCGGAGATCGCCAGTATAATAGCAAAGGCTGCCAGTCCGGAAAAGGTTTTGTGATCTTGAAATTTGGTAATCAGGAAATAGACACCGTGAATGGCAATAAGAATCAAGGTCGCCCAACCCAGCAGTTTATGCAAGGAGTGAAACAACTTTCCGGCCTTTCGAACCAACATGGACGGTGATCTCAATTTCTTCTTAAACCAGAACCAACAGAAAGTGGCCGCTCCAAGAAAAACGGAGATCGTACCCAAGGTATTAAATATTTCCCCGTTACCCCCACCACCTTTTCCGCTGGGACGTCCGCCATATGCCCTGGTACATTGCCTCCCGGAGGTCGCATGCCAGGCTTGCCGCCGGAAACCGAGGACATGTAGTAATAGTAGATTAGGAGTAGAGCTGCTACCGTAACTGCAATGATTGCCGGAATCCAAACTGTCTTTTTCGTCTTTGTTTTCATTAATTATGCATCCTCCCCGGGAAAATTGCCTTGATTGTACCCGGTCAAGCTGAAAACAAAATTAACGCTAGCTGAAAGTATTCCTTTTCATGAATATAAAAACACATTATCTACTATGCGAGTGGGTTGGTTTCCGTTACAATATGTCAGTGTGATTCTGGCATCGGCAGATTGACGCGTACTTGAACATTATTGGAGGCTTCTATTTTTTCATGCAAAATGAATCTCATTCTAACGTAAAAATCATAACGGCCGATCCGAGCGCGATCGGCCTGTTTGGCTTGGCTATTGTAACGCTTGTAGCTTCATCCCAAAAACTTGGTCTCACTGAAGGCTTAAGCTTTATTATTCCTTGGGCTATTTTCCTTGGTGCCTTTGCACAGCTGTTTGCCTGCATTCAGGATGCAAAGCATAACAACACCTTTGGCATGACGGCATTTGGCGCTTACGCCTTCTTCTGGTTAGCTGTAGCTAGTAGTTGGATGATTAAAATGGGCGTATTCGGCTCAGAGCTGGCATCAGCGGTGGATGGCAGACAGCTCGGCGTTGCCTTTGCCGGCTATCTCATCTTTACGCTCTTCATGACCATTGGAGCCATGGAGACACACAAGGTTCTATTTTTTATTTTTGTGTTGATTGATTTTCTGTTCCTCGGCCTTAGCTTCGATGCATTCGGCATCGCCCCAGAGGTGTTCCATACCATCGCTGCTTATGCTGAAATGGGCATTGGTTTACTCTCGCTGTACGGCACAGGAGCTGCCGTGCTGAATGCTCATTTTGGCCGTACATTCCTGCCCGTAGGACAGCCTTTCGGTATTTTCAAACCACGTCCGTAGTTTCATATGTATATCTCCAAAGCCGCCTTTCGCGCCGATCCGCGTTAAGGACGGCTTTGTTCGTTTATCATGCTGGGATTAGTGAATATAAAAGCTCATAATGATAACAATATACATAAATTGTAATCAAAGGGGTATTTGTAAAAATGACACGAGCCGAGCATCGTACGACCTTACCGCAATTTCCAGAATCGTATTGGTTAGCTTCAACCGACGTCCCCAACTTTCCTAAGCTTAATGAGGATATTCAGGTGGATGTTGCTATTGTAGGTGCGGGGATCACAGGTATTACCACTGCTTATTTACTTTCCAAAAAAGGGCTAAATGTCGCAGTCGTCGACGCAGGGCGGATACTTCATGGAACAACAGGCCATACGACCGCCAAAATTACCGCACAGCATGATTTGATCTACAGCGAGTTTCTTTCACATTTTGGCAAGGAGAAAACCCGGCTCTATTACGAAGCCAACCGTGATGCTCTTGAATTCATCAGACAAACGGTAGAAGAGTATCATATTGATTGTCAATTTACAGAAGAAGATGCCTATGTTTATACAAGTTCAGATACACATGTGGAAAAAATATCCGATGAATATAAAGCTTACAAGGAACTTGGCATCCCGGGAAGTTATGTCGAACAAACACCTCTGCCTTTCTCAACTAAAGCAGCTATTATGATGGAAAACCAGGCTCAGTTTAATCCGGTTCCTTTCTTAAGGTATTTGGCAAATCAAGTCATTCGGCAAGGCGGGAAAATCTATGAACAGACTACCGTTGTGGGTGTGGATAAAGGAAACCCTGCCATCATTAAAACAAGCGACGGGCATAAAATTACCTGCAACCATGTCGTATCCTCCTCTCATTTTCCGTTTAATGATCCAAACAGTCTTTATTTTGCGCGATTGCATGCCGAACGTTCTTATGTACTAGCGGTCAAGACGGACAAAACCTATCCGGGTGGTATGTACCTAAGTGCAGAAACCCCCAAACGTTCGGTTCGATCTGTACTAATAAACGGTGAACCGATGGTCATCGTCGGTGGCGAAGGCCACAAAACGGGTCAAGGAATCTGCACATTTCAATACTATGAAGCCTTAGAAAAGTTCGCAGAGCAAACATTTGGATTAAAGGAAATCGTCTATCGCTGGTCGGCCCAGGACCTGTATTCGTTAGACAAACTCCCTTATATCGGGCAGGAATTATCCGATGTTCCTAACATCCTCGTTGCTACAGGGTATAGAAAATGGGGGATGACGACAAGTGTCGCGGCAGCTTTATTAAATACGAATCTGATAACCAGAAAGGAAAGCCCGTATCAGGATCTTTTCTCCCCTTCAAGATTTCATGCAGACCCTGACATTAAAACATTTGTAACTCAAAATGCGAATGTGGCGAAGCACTTGATTGCCGGTAAGCTGGAAATCAGCTATAAAAAAGCCGAAGAACTCCAGCAAGACGAAGGGGCAGTCGTCCGGGTAAACGGCAAAAGGGCGGGCGCATATCGAGACCCACAAGGAGCACTGCACCTGGTGGACACAACGTGCACCCATATGGGCTGTGAAGTTGACTGGAACGAGGCCGAAAGAACATGGGATTGCCCATGTCATGGCTCACGCTTTTCATATCAAGGCGAAGTAATTGAAGGACCCGCTAAAAAAGCACTTGGCAAGGTTGAAGCCGAATAGCACGATCCTTTCGGAATAAACCTAGTTATGCTGGACAACATACCTTCTAGAATCATAAAAGAAAGGTGAGCCTATGATAAGCCAACAGCCTACATTAGCGGCGCATGAGTCCCTAGAGATCCATGAAGTCCTTAACTTCAAAACCTTATGTTTAGCGAAGTCCAAATTAATGCAGGGCTTAGTATTCGATCAAGAGCTAAAGGATTTAATGGAAAAAGATGTTCAGCAATCTATTCAGGCTATTGCCGATTTGCAAGCAATCTATGCTAAAGCACCGTTTCAAGCGCCTGTTCCTGACTTCCGCCCAACACCAATTTTAAATTGAGGTGAATGATGTGACACCTAACCAGACCCAGTCCGCCAAAATGGATTATGTGGACCCAAAAAACTCATTAAATATGCCCGAAATGGCAGACACGACACTTGCAATGGATTTTCTGGTTCGCGTCAAGGAAGGGGTTCGGAATACAGCAGTAGCTTTAACAGAAACCGTCTCTACCGATGCCAGAACCCTATTGCGCCATCAACTGCATCAAGGTATCGCGCTTCATCAGGAAATTACTGAACTGATGGTACGGAAAAAATGGTTTCATCCCTATGAGCTGCAAAAGCAATATCAATTGGATCAACTGTCAGCTAATAAAACAGTGGACATTAGCAAGATGAAACTGTTCCCAGACGATGCCTCCCGCAAAGGGATGTTTGATCGCACGCCGGACGAACATATGGGAGGAAACCAGGCATGAAAGCAGTGACCTACCAAGGTATCAAAAATGTTGTGGTTAAAGATGTTCCGGACCCGAGTATTCAAAAAGCCGATGATGCGATTATCAGACTGACAACAACCGCTATTTGTGGTTCAGATCTGCATCTCATTCATGGAATGATTCCGAATCTACAAGAGGATTATGTAATTGGGCATGAGCCAATGGGGGTTGTAGAAGAAGTCGGCAGCGGCGTGACTAACTTGAAAAAGGGAGATCGCGTGATCATTCCGTTCAACATCGCGTGTGGTGAATGCTTTTACTGTAAAAACCAATTGGAAAGCCAATGTGATCATTCGAATGAAAATGGAGAGATGGGCGGTTTTTTTGGCTATTCCGGAACAACCGGTGGATATCCAGGTGGACAAGCTGAATATTTACGTGTGCCTTTTGCCAATTTCACTCATTTCAAAATTCCGGAGAGTTGCGAACATTCTGACGAGAAGCTTTGCCTGATTGCTGATGCCATGACTACTGCATTTTGGAGCGTCGATAATGCCGGAGTGAAGGCTGGGGATACTGTCATTGTTATTGGCTGTGGGCCAGTAGGTCTATTAGCGCAAAAATTCGCCTGGTTCAAAGGGGCAAAACGAGTCATTGCGGCAGACTATCTGGATTATCGTCTACAACACGCAAAGCGCACCAATCATGTGGAGATCGTGAATGTGGAATCGCAAGAAAACGTCGGCAACTATCTGAAGGAGATGACCAAAGGAGGCGCCGACGTAGTTATTGACTGCTCCGGCATGAGCGGCAAAATGTCTCCGCTGGAATCCTTGGCTTCAGGTCTTAAACTTCACGGTGGAGCTTTGGGAGGCTTAGTCATAGCTACACAGGCTGTCCGAAAAGGCGGCACCATTCAAGTTACCGGGGTATACGGCGGTCGATATAACGGTTTTCCGATGGGAGACATTTTTCAGCGAAATGTTAATTTACGAACTGGACAGGCCCCCGTTATTCACTATATGCCTTACATGTATGAGCTGATAGATACGGGGAAGGTTGACCCTGGTGACGTTGTCACACACGTCATTCCACTAAGCGATGCCAAGCGCGGATATGAAATTTTCGATACCAGACAAGACAATTGCATCAAAGTTGTACTTAAACCTTAACTATATATTGGACTGGAGGCAAATGTTATATGGTGTATGGCCTGCACGAAACACTTGAAGTCCATGAATTGTCAGCATTCAAAACAGTGTGTCTTACTAAATCTAAAACAATGCAAGCATTGATCTCAGATCCGGCCCTCAAAGCTATATTGCAAAAGGATGTTGACCTAACAACACGACAATTGCAAGAGCTGGGTAACGTTCTAAATCAAGCCTCGTCATCACAGGAGGTGGAGCAATGAATATACTCTTGGAGTATTTGACCGGACTCAATATTTTAACAGACCAAGTGATTGCTGCCGATTTTTTAAACACCGCCAAAAGCGGTGTGAGAAATTACGCTATGGCCGTAACGGAAGCGGGAACTCCAGAAATTAAAGCTATGCTTACAAAACAACTGGATGAAGCTATCGATATGCATGAGCAAATCTCAACGTACATGATCGAACGTGGCTGGTATCACCCCTGGAACGTAAAAGAGCAGCTGTCGGTGGATCTGCAAAATATCAATACTGCATTGCAAGCTCCTGTTTTGTAAAAGGATGCCTTCGGCATTATACGAAGCACGTTCCTGCTTATATATAAAGTCCTTAAGCCGTCTTTCACGCCGATTCGTGTTAAAGACGGCTTAAGGGGTTATCTCGTGATTCTTATTATTCCGCTTGCCAATTTGGCATCCGCTCTGCCGGGTAACGAAGGCCGGCTGCCATTCCTTTAGGGATGATGGCGTTAATCGTCTCCATTTCTTCTGCGGACAAGCCCACATCAACTGCTCCTGCATTTTCCTCTAAATACGTGACCCGTTTGGTGCCGGGGATTGGTACAATTCCCTCTTGTGCAAGTAGCCAGGCCAAAGCAAGCTGAGAAGGCTTGACTCCTTTTTGAGCCGCAAGATCCTTAACATGCTGCACGAGATCCAGATTCTTTTGGAAATTCTCAGGCTGAAAACGCGGCACCGTGCGACGGAAATCATCTTCTGCGAAATCATCAAACTTCTGAATTTGCCCGCTCAAAAAGCCGCGTCCCAGTGGACTGTAGGCCACAAATTCAATGCCCAGCTCCTTACATGTTGGTATAACCTCATCTTCTGCTTCCCGGCTCCATAAGGAGTATTCTGTCTGCAACGCTGTAATCGGGTGTACCTTATGAGCACGTCTGATCAGTGCAGGAGACGCTTCAGATAGCCCCAGATAGCGGACTTTTCCCGCTTGGACCAGATCACTCATCGCCCCTACTGTTTCTTCAATAGGTACATTCGGGTCAACACGGTGCTGATAGTACAAATCAATCACATCTACAGCCAATCTTTGCAGGCTGCGATCACATGCCTGTTTTACATATTCAGGACGGCCGCTTACCCCCATAAATGCACCATCTTCCCCGCGCATAATCGAAAACTTGGTAGCTAACACTACTTCATCCCGGTGGCTCCGCAGGATTTGACTGATCAGTTTTTCATTTTTCCCCACACCGTAGACATCTGCTGTATCCCAGAAGTTGATCCCCAGCTCCAACGCACGATGAAGCGTTTTGATCGACTCCTGATCATCCAACTCACCATAATACTCGGACATTCCCATGCAGCCCAGACCCAGTGCAGATACTTGAAGGTCGCTGTTACCCAGTTGTTTCTTTTTCATCTCTATCACTCCCAATTTGTCAGAATAGCCATCGCCTGTCCTAATCCATACGTTACACCCAGTATGTTACTACTTAAAGTTAACTTTAAGTCAAGCATTGTCTCGTACGCAGTATTTCATTTTTTTCAATAAAATTTGATGATTAGGTTGTAAGGGGCAGCTGTAAATTGCCATTACCCGTACTTTAAGTGTAACGGATCTCAAAAAACAAATGGGAACGGCAATTAAGTACAAATCCATTATTAGCGGCGGTAGTCTGTCACTGAAGAATAAGGAAGAAGTATGGCTCAAGGAGCTGAAAGAGATTGAAATAGATATATAGACCGATTGGATAGGTTTTTCCGTAGGATCAACATTTTCAGGTATTTCTTTGGCAAATTGAACAGACTGTTCAAATCGGATCAAATAGTTCGTGGCAGGGGCTGCTAAGGGTTAATATACTCGCTAAAGATGAAAGTATACAGAAATGGACGGAAGCAAGATTTCCTTTTAGACCATCTGAGCTGACTGA
The DNA here is from genome assembly GCF_000307675.1 of Paenibacillus sp. ICGEB2008. Lineage (NCBI taxonomy): Bacteria > Bacillati > Bacillota > Bacilli > Caryophanales > Paenibacillaceae > Paenibacillus > Paenibacillus sp. ICGEB2008. The sequence continues at coordinate 144,116 of NZ_AMQU01000006.1, read as the reverse complement.
GCCCAAATCTTTTAAAATGATGGATGATAGCCTGGAGTTGGTTAGGGCTTCACTTAAGGAATCGCAAGCCGACAAAGGGGCATATGAAACTGTCATCTCATTCTACGGGAAGATGGATAATGAAATAATGCATGAGGAGTGGAGAGCATATGATGCAGTAGGTAAGCAGTATAACGTACTTGCTATAGAGCGATCGTAGGGCAAAGCAGACTTAATGATTCCGGATTACAAAGCTAGATCAGATTCCAGATGAGCTTATCCTGGTAAGGGAAGTGGTGGATAAACGATACAAAGATCCTAACTGGTCAGTATTGCTCAAATAATATGTAGAGAAAGAAAAGAAGACGTTCTGATTTTATCAGAACGTCTTCTAACGTCTTCTCTTGGGTTGGAATGAGATATGATCAGTCTATCGAAACAATTTGCCATGATCCACCCTTATCTTTTTCAAAATAAAAGGTATACTGTACATCAGGTGAAGAACCTTCTTCTTTAGTAAGCCGTTTGCCTACTACGGGTACCAATACCCGATCCTTTTCTTTTATAGCTTCGGCAATCCCTGTAAACTTCACTGGATGCTCTAAGAGATAATCGTGACCTGTTCCAATGTCTGGAGCAAGCGCAGCATGAAATTGATTCAAATCGTTTGATACAAAGGCGGCTATAGCCGCTTTGAGTTTGGTTATCATGCCATCCTCAATCAGAGGATCTTTAACTTCATTCCATTTGATCTCGTCCAAGCTATGCTGGACAGCTGATTGACCGGGTTCTTCTTTTACTGCCGATTCTGAGGTTGCTGGCAGTACCGTTTCATTGGTGGATGGACTTGTTGCTTCCTGTTTTCCACAACCAGCAAACACACCTACACTTGCAGCAAGGATAAGAATAGAAATAATTCGAGCAGGTTTATTCATGTTAAATGTACACATCCTTTCTCGTTCTTTGACGAATACAAATGAAGAAAGTTAAAATACTCTTATAATAATTTACTCTATTTTTTAAATTATGTAAAAAAACGACCTGCTTTATTATAAAAAAAACTATTGTTATGTATGAACAGAAGCGCTTCGCGGCTTCTGAAAGACGGCGAGAAAATTCATTTACAGAGCTAAAGCCTCTTCCGTGATCTTTTTAATATCAATGGATGAAGGCGTTTCTTCCTTAACCATATCCGGCAGGATATTTTCCAAAAAATATTCAACACATTTCAAATTAATATTTTTGATTTTTACAAGCGCATTGCGATACATCACGATAAATTCCTTTTCGGTATTCCCCCGCTGAAGCTCGGCAAACGCTTCATACACCTGATCCATTTTATCCGCTACTTCTAAAATTAAGCCTTCAACAGAATCATCTTTACCTTCTCTTAGCTGCTTGCGGAAAATGGCTTTAAAATCCTCGGGAATATTCTCTTCTATAAAATACTCAATCATACCCTCTTCAACTTGCTGGATTAATAACCGTAGTTCCTTGGAGGAATGCTTAACAGGCGTTTTAATGTCTCCAATAAAAATCTCGCCGTAATCGTGACTGCTGGTAATCTCGTATAGCTTTTTCCAATCAATATTGACGCCGTTTCTCTCTTCGATATCAGCCAGGGTTTTGGCATATTGTACTACTTTCCAGGAATGAGCCGATACACTATGTTCCTCGAATTTAAACTTGCCTGGACAACGAATAATTCTTTCCAATTCATTTAGCGATCGAAAATAGGTGTGAATTCCCATCAATACATCCATCCTTTAACGGTATGAAATAGTAGATATAAACCAACTATAAACCTCAACTATTAACAGCAGATTATCGCAATATCAAGTTGATTCTTTCACATATAGCACATAAACAAATTTTGCTATACACTTTATATAAAAAAGTAAAAAGTGGTGAAATCGTTGTTTAAAATCTTGCTGATTGAAGATGATGAAACTTTGTTCCATGAAATAAAGGACAGGTTAACTCAATGGGCCTATGATGTGTACGGCATCCGGGATTTTAGTAAAGTCATTCAAGAATTCACAACGATAAAGCCCGATCTGGTCGTGATTGATATTCAATTGCCGAAATTTGATGGTTTTCATTGGTGTCGAATGATTCGATCCCACTCTAACGTCCCGATTATCTTCTTATCATCGCGGGATCACCCTACGGATATAGTAATGTCAATGCAGCTTGGAGCGGATGATTTTATCCAAAAACCCTTCCATTTTGATGTACTGATTGCAAAATTACAAGCGACACTTCGCCGTGTATATAATTACAATACCGAACCTGTTTCCCTGAAAACATGGCGTGGAGCGACGGTCGATTATGAAAAAAATGTAGTAGCCAATGAGGCTGGCTCCATCGAATTAACCAAGAACGAGATTTTTATTTTGAAGCTGCTGATTGAACAAAAAAATAAAATTGTCACACGAGAGGAATTAATTAAAAGCCTCTGGGATGATGAACGTTTTGTCAGCGACAATACCCTGACCGTCAACTTGAACCGCCTGCGTAAAAAATTGGACGAGCTGGATTTGGGCTGTTTCATTGAAACAAAAGTGGGGCAAGGCTACATGGCTACAGAAGAGGCACCTGCCTATGATTAAAAAATACCTTACAGAGAGGCGGAGCTGGATTCTACTTTTTGTATGCCAACAAATGCTGATCCTTCTCATTGCTTATGTGGATACGGCAATCCCGTTGATACCGATCCTGTATGTCGTTTTCTTATCTATGTTGGTTTTCCTGGTTTTTTTAATCGTTCGCTATCCCAAGGAAACCAAGTTCTATAGGGCCTTGGAAGAATGGGAGGGGCCTCTCCAATTAACCGGAATGGGCGAACCTGAAAGTCCATTTGAGCGAATCATTGAACACAAAATTGTCCATCAGACCGAACGACTACAACAGATGATCTCGAAAAATCAATTGACTCTGGAACACGAAAAGGATGAGCTGTTATCATGGATTCATGAGGTGAAAACACCTTTAACCGCTATGCATTTGATGATTGAGCGACTGGATGACAAATCTCTTAAGGCTCAGCTAACTTATGAATGGCTGCGAATTCATTTACTGCTGGACCAACAGTTGCATCAGAAGCGCATATCTTTTATTGAAAACGATTTGTACGTCGAGCAAGTAGATTTAAAATCTCTGGTTTTTAAAGAGATCAAAGCATTACAGTCATGGTGCATCCAAAAAGGGATCGGTTTTGACATCCGACTTGAGCACATAGAAGTGCTAAGTGATGCCAAATGGCTAGCTTTTATCATCAGACAGCTCTTAACCAATGCCATCAAATATAGCGATGCCAGTGATATTATCATTCACAGCTATGAACATAAGGATCGAATACGGCTTGAGGTTCAAGACTTTGGGCGTGGGATTGATCCGAGGGATATACCTCGTATTTTCGAGAAAGGTTTTACATCCACGACCCAACATTCCGATCATACTTCAACAGGCATGGGGTTATATTTAACGAAAAAGGCAGCGCAGTCCTTGCTCATACATATAGATGTGCACTCCAAACCGAACACGGGTACTACCTTCACTTTAATTTTCCCCAAACGAAATGATTTCGTAAGTATGATGAGCATGTGACAGAGATGTCACATGCTTTTATGTATTGTTCGCCCAATCAAGGGAAAAGCATCGGCACGATTTTTATAATAAGGCTACAAGAACAATAAGGAGTGCATCGAAGTGAATATTTTAGAAGCCCATAAGATTCACAAAAGCTATGGTAATAAGCTAAATATGCAGGAGGTTTTGAAGGGAATAGATATCGTTATTGAGGAAGGTGAATTTGTCAGTATTATGGGAGCCTCCGGTTCAGGTAAAACCACTCTGCTAAATGTCCTTTCCTCCATTGATAAAGTAAGCCACGGTTCCATTAAGATCAATGATATCGAAATGACGAAAATGAAAGAAAAGCAACTGGCTGAATTCCGCAAACAGCATTTAGGCTTTATTTTTCAAGAGTATAATCTGCTGGATACGCTCACCGTGAAGGAGAATATCCTTTTGCCCCTATCTATCACCAAAACGCCTAAAAAAGAGGCCAACCGAAGATTTCAGGCGGTGGCTACAGAGCTGGGGATTTATGAGCTCAAGGACAAGTATCCCAATGAAATTTCGGGTGGACAGAAACAGCGTACATCTGCGGCTAGAGCGTTTATTCATGAGCCTACGATTATTTTTGCCGATGAACCTACGGGGGCGCTTGATTCGAAGTCGGCTTCTGATCTATTAAACAAGCTGGGTCAGCTGAACCAAAAGCGCAAAGCAACTATTATTATGGTCACGCATGATCCTGTTGCAGCCAGCCATTGCAGCCGAGTCATTTTTATGAAGGATGGGCAAATGTATACGCAGCTTCATAAAGGCGTGCAGGAAAGGCAAAGCTTCTTCCAGGATATCATGAAAACCCAAGCGGTCTTAGGCGGGGTCCAATATGAACATTAATCTGCTCATTCTAAAGAATTTGAAAAAAAACCTGAAAAATTATTACCTTTATGTTTTTGCTCTCATTTTCAGTGTTGCGCTCTATTTCGCCTTTGTCACATTACAATACGATCCCTCCATGGACGAAGTGAAGGGCTCTGTTAAAGGCGCAGCTTCTATACGGGCAGCATCCGTCTTACTGGTCGCTATTGTATGTATTTTCCTTTTGTATGCTAATAATATTTTTATAAAAAGACGCAGTAAAGAAATTGGCCTATTTCAACTGATCGGAATGACAAAAAGTAAAATTTTTCGCATTCTAAGTGCTGAAAACTTAATTTTATACTTCGGTTCTCTTTTCGTTGGAATTGGGGTTGGATTTTCTTTTTCCAAATTAGTGATCATGATCTTATTTAAGACGACGGGCGTCGAGGCTATTGCCACTCTATATTTCTCGAACCAAGCACTGACTCAAACACTCATCGTTTTTGTTGTCATCTACTTGCTGATTATGGTCATGAATTACTCTTTTATCAAAAGACAAAGTATTTTGTCTTTGTTCCGAGTGACCTCAACCACCGAAGGGAAAATCAAGAAAATAACGATCTTTGAGATGATTATCGGGATCATTGGCGTCTCACTCATCGCGTTAGGTTACTATGTTTCCTCCAGATTATTTGGTGGAGACTTTACATCCCTAAATGAGCTATTTATGGCAATGGTGTTTATTTTGGGCTCTGTCATCATCGGAACATTTCTCTTTTATAAAGGGTCCATCCGCTTTATTTCCAATATCATCAGAAAAAGTAAAGGCGGCTACTTAAACATTCATGAGGTGCTGTCCCTCTCATCCATTATGTTCCGCATGAAATCCAATGCTTTGTTGTTAACCATTATTACGACAGTATCGGCACTTGCTATCGGTTTACTATCCTTAAGCTATATCGCCTATTATTCTGCGGATCAAGCAGCTGAGGATAATGTACCTTCCCATTTTGCCATGACGAATGTGCCGGATGCGGAGAAATTCAAAGCGTTACTTCATGAGCATGATATACAGTATCGAGAAAAGAAAATTGAAGTGATTCAAGTCAGTGTGAAGACAGCGCAAATTATGGAGACTCCTATGGAACAATTAAATAAGGGTGCGGATTTCACGACACTGCCTGTTGTAAGCGACCGATCTGTGGAGGATACGGATGTATCTCCAGGCCAATCGGTTTTAACGGGCTATAATGATATGTTACAGAAATTCATGTCCTTGAAAGACTTTGGACCCTTGGATTTGAAGGGGAAAACAGAAGTCATACCTCAACAATATGTGGGTCTAAAAAAGGATTATGTGATTCCCTACTATTTTGCAGCCGGGGGAGTACCCACTGTCATTGTAGACGAAACCATTTTTGAGCGGTTAAAGAAAGATGTAAATCCAGAGATCCAAAAGAAGTCCTCCTTGTATATTGGAATTGATATGCTAAATGCAGCGCAGATTGAAGAAGCCGATCGCCTCTTTGCAGCTGCCAATTTTAATGATCAACAAACATCACAGTTTGAAATGAGCAGTAATCAGAAGAGAAATATGGGAGTGATCATGTTTGTCGTTGGCTTTTTGGGACTAACCTTTCTCATTACATCAGGCTGCATCCTTTATTTTAAGCAAATGGATGAGAGCGAAGACGAAAAGGCCAATTATACTGTATTGAGAAAGTTAGGCTTCACCCAAAGTGACCTGCTGGGAGGCATTAAAATAAAACAACTCTTTAACTTCGGCATTCCGTTAGTGATCGGCCTATCACACAGCTATTTCGCCGTCCAATCCGGCTGGTTCTTGTTTGGAACCGAAGTTTGGATGCCTATGATCATCGTGATGGTACTATACACCGCCTTATATTCCATCTTTGGAGTGCTATCCATTCTGTATTATAAAAAGGTCATTAAATCAGCATTATAATCAGTTATACGCCCAAAAGTCTCTGGCAAGAAAGTGCCAGGGGCTTTTCCAAATATTTGAGCATTTTCGTTCCTGCGTGTACAATAAAATAACTATTATCGTAACCCCAAAGGGGGAGAGCCTATTTTATTATTACTCATCAATGGCATCGGCATTATAGCGAATATTATACTCGGTTCCTCTGTAGGGGTGGCTATTATCGTAGGAATCGTCTTTTTCCTGATTGGCTTCCCTGAGTTTAAAAAATCGCCCAAACTCACGAAAAAGGCTAAAAAAGATATCACTTATATTATGTCAACATTATTAACGCTTGTGATATTCGTAGTTATCGTTTCTTGGAATATTCATACTTCAGGTGACCTGTTTCTTGAAGGTCCGCTAACACCGCAGATGAAGCTTCACTGGGGGCAAAAGGTATTGATATTGGGGTTGGTGGAAGGTCTATGGGCTGTCATCAGTCTAAAATGGCTGTTGCCCATCTTTTTTGATCCGCTGGATCTCAGTAAGAAGCAAATCCTTGTTTTAGTGAGCGGGATTGCACTTAGTATGATTTCAGGCATCTATGCGATGCTTGAAGCAAGTTAAAAAGTCTCGCCCTTCTCTGTTAAGGAACAGGAAGAGCGAGACTTTGTTATTGATGGCTTCCCTCTAGAGAGGCTCGTGTGAATGCTTAGCGCAAAGGCTCAAATCCCTCTGTTTGCTTCAGAATCTGCTCAATTTCCGCGCAGGTCTCCGGTTGCAGCGTCATCTCGACTGCTTTCACATTCTCTTCGATTTGTGCCGGTTTGGTAGCCCCAATCAGTGCAGCGCTGATCCCTGGTTCTCTCAGAATCCAGGCAAGCGCGAGTTGTGACAGGGTGACACCCAAATCCTTTGCCAGCTTGTCCAGTTCCTGAACACAGTTGAGAACGGTATCGTTCATGTAACTGCTGATGACATTATTGACAGAGTCATCAGCCCCGCGACTCCCCGTCGGTATAGGTTGTCCCGGTTTGTATTTACCCGTGAGGATGCCTTGGGCTAGAGGTGAAAATACAATTTGGCCGATGCCTACCTGCCCGGATACGGAAAGGACCTCATGCTCGATATAACGCTCGAACATATTATAAATCGGCTGATTGGCAATCAGCGGCCGCAGATTCAGCCTTTTTCCGATACCATAGGCATCCGTGAGCTGGGCGGCACTCCATTCACTGACCGCAGCATACAAGATCTTGCCTTGAGCCTGAAGATCATCTAGCGCCCGCAGTGTCTCTTCCAACGGAGTATCTGGATCATAACGATGGCAGAAGTACATGTCGATATAATCCGTGCCGAGCCGCTTCAAACTCGCCTCACATTGCTCCATAATGTGCTTGCGTGACAGCCCCCTGTCATTGGGACCGGAATCCATAGGAAAGAATACCTTAGTAGAAAGCACATAGCTCTCTCTCCGATAAGGCTTCAATGCGGCTCCCATAGCCTTCTCGCCTTCTCCACGGTTATACGCGTTCGCGGTATCAAAGAAATTAATCCCAAGTTCAAAGGCCTTGGCAATACAGGTATGAGCTGCTTCCTGTTCGGCGGCCGTACCGTACGTTAACCAGCTCCCCAGTCCGATTTCACTAATTTTAAGACCGCTGTTGCCTACATTTCTATATCTCATATCTACTCCTTCTTTCATAGAAGCTTGCATTTTTATATATCTTAACATGTAAACCCTTTCATTAAAACAAATAATAAAGGACTCGTGGAGTTACATGAAGGGAGATCTACCACCCTACTTGTTAGGGCAGTAGATGCTTATTGTCTCATCATCTCAAATTATATCTATATGCTTCCTCCAGGGAAAAGCGCATCATATGCAGGACAAGGCAGTTTGTCGAGAAACTCCTGAAGCTGCTTGGGCTTATTTTTGTAAATATCCTTTAAGGACGTTCCGTTATAGATATTACCGATGACCACAGGATGACAAAGTTCACAGATCAGGATATCACCGTTTCCGTGAAGATGAAGCTGCTTCTTACCGTCAACACAGTTGGAAAAATATACACCTGGCTCTTCCTTGAAGCCCAGCGCCTGAGCAAAACGGTCCATACAGGTGAAATACAGCACGGTATCGTCTTTTTTATGAGCGATCAGGTCATGAACGGAACGGACAAGTGCTTCCTTGGTGGAGATCGCGTTCCAATTCGTATGATCCATCACAATGCTGTTTTGGATTTCGTGGATACGCACACCGAGTTCGTATACTTTTTCACTGATTGCTGGCATATTGTTCTGTGTCTCTGCAAATAGCAAAGTTTCCAGCACCGTTTCCAACTTGGCTTCGGTACACAACCGAATATTTTGAACGATTTTCTCATACATGCGAGGGTGAGCATGATAATACTGTGCATATTTATCGGCATCCGTAAAGTTGAAGGAGATATGAATGTTGGAAAGCCCCGCGTCACGCAGCTTCTCAATTCGTTCAGGGCTGAGCAAGCTGGCATTGGTATTGAGCTGGGTAGCGATTCCTTTGCTCGAACAGTGAGCCACAATATCCAGACAGTCCTCATACTTCAAGGTCACTTCTCCCCCGGACAGTCGCACACGTTTTAACGTTGGAATATCATCAATGATACTTTTGACCTCTTTACTGCTAATGCATTGTCCGTCGTTCCGCTGATATGCGCAGCAGTAATCACACTTGAAGTTGCAATTAGAGGTGACCCCGACTTCCAGTCCCTCTAGCTCATAAATGCCCGGTTTCTCCAGCTCAAGTGCTTTATATTTGTTCTCTATACTCACTTTCTTATTGTCCTCCCGATCTCAGGCTTGTGTCTTGAATTCCCTTGAGATTATACAGAATGGGAGCGGTTTGTAGATATGACATTGGTAACGGTGAAAATGGAGTTCCTACATTATGAATCTATATAAAAAGAAACCTACATCTAAAAAGATGGGTTTCTCGATAGTCTTAAAGCCTTCAATGTATGTTTTCAAAAATTATAGTTACACTTGCTTAGCTACATCAGAGATACGCTTGGATATATCTGTGACATTTTGTAGATCGAAATCAAGACCTTTCGCCAAATATTTATTAAAAAAGTCAGGGACAATTCCGGTCATATGATAAAAGAATGACACTTCAGTTTTCCAATCATTCTCAACCATTTGATGAATGTTCACGAGACGCTTTTTAGAAACAAGGTCTATAATTGTTTTGATTTTCGTTGGTTTTTGAATCGGAATTAATTCATCGAGCGGTTCAATTTTCAAATAACCTTTTCGATGTAAAGCTGCATAGAAGTTCCGATGATCTTTTGATTTAAGATGTCCCAAATGGGCTGCCCTGTATCCCAACACTTGCAGCGAAGTTTTCCATTTCTTTTTCAAATCCAAGTAATTATCCGGATTTGTGATATGGACCACATTTTGCATATCAAGTGTAAATTCATCTTCAGGTAACAAGAATGCTCCAGCAAACATATTCGCTTCATTCTCAATAATTTTGTGTTCTTTTCTATCTAAATTAGCAAATTCAAGACGATAATGAAGCAGTAGATGCCCCAGTTCATGTGCTATATCAAAATTTCTCCGAACAGCTGATCGTTTCATATTCCCTAATATGATATAAGGACGATCGTTTCGAGTCCAGAGACTATAAGCATCAATCTCCTCACCCATTGCCTTCTCAAAGACGAATACTCCACTTTTTTCGACTAGAAACATAAGATCGTCATTTGTATCTTGCGCTAGGCCTAGTCTTTTGCGTGCCAAATGAGCAACTTTATCAATTTGAGTCGATCTATCGTCATCTGAATGGTTTAGATATTCGATAGCTTCATCCCTTAAACTGATAATTTTGAGGGTAGGAAGACTAATTCTGGCTGTGATATAGTTAATAAAAGCATCTAGATATTCAACATGCTTAGCTTCCGCCTGCGTCTTAGAGATAACATTCAAAACTTTTGAACGATAAGCGATGTTCATTACGTTTATGTTGGCAGGTGTCATGTTCCGTGCGAGCATATCTTTAGTATAAAAATATTTGCTTTTCACCTTAAAAATTTGCTTTAAGTCATTCACGATTTGCATTTTAGGAGATGTATATGCATTCTCGTACTGCCAGACTGCTTGTTCTGTAACACCCAACATTTCAGAGAGCTGTTTTCTTGAATATCCATGCATGATCCGTAGATTGGTCAAATTTTCACCTATGAACATGCTGCTCCCCCCTTTATCTTCACTAACCAGATCTTGCTTATCTAGTTGTGTTGCTCTTCTTCCAATATCCCGATATCGAAAGCTGCTGGGTCCATAATATCTTCATTCATTTCTGGCGCAACTACTTCGCGATCTTCTTCAGTTAAATCAGCTCCAGAAATAAGGCTCGAAAGGTCTTCTATCAGGTATGCAATATTATCATTGGGATTTGGTAAATAATGCATTATTTCTGATATCTGGTATGCCTCATCAAGTGCGTATGTGAGTATATGGAACTCATTATAGGAAGATTTAAAGCTTTCGAGCTCATCTTTTACCTGGCTCTCTAAAATTAGAAAAGAAAGTTGTTCAGGGACTTCCCCTATTTTCGAGGATTGATGAGTAGGGGAAAACAATAAGTCTTTGTTAATTTTTGAAAGTTCATGAAGATAGGTGCGACGTGTACCTTTCCTACCGTAATTGTTAGGTAGCTTTGCCTGTGAAAAGCATTGCTCATTGAAATAAGCCGCATTCTTAATAAGAAAAAGAATTTTAGAATCTCCATGGATAAATTGGAGATAGTCCCACGTTAATCCAGCCTTCGATTTTTTATATGTAAAACCGTAATCAACGCATTCTTCTGCAATCCTACTTTCGATAAAGTTACCCTTGGTCCAGGCAAAAGCTGAACTGATCTTCATTTTTGCTTTTCGATCCTTACGATGCTCAATATAATCGCGATATCCATCGCTCCGATTTATAGGTATGAAGAATACCTACATTTTAATCGAAATTCGAGCTTAAGGAAATGATTTTTTTTTGTTATTTTTAAAGTTTGACCTTTGAACAAAACCTTTATAGTCATTTAGGGTTTAAAACGATGTTGCCTTTAAATTATTCTCAGCCTGTCCTCAAATCATTCGTTCGTTGACAAGAAACGGGTACATTAATGCTGGTTACTAGCTCTAATATTCATAACACACATCTACTACAATTGTGATCAATATGTGAACTGGGCATAGTTCTCATTTCCAAATCCATACTGAATATATCTGTTGGTAATGGAGGCGGAAGATCGTGGACAAAAGGATGAATCTGCTTATGTTCAGCGGCGATTATGATAAAGCAATGGCCGGACTGATTTTGGCCAATACAGCTCGGGAGCTGGATGTCGAGGTTACGATGTTTTTTGCATTCTGGGGATTATCATTGGTTCGTGATCCCGATAAAATGACGCTTGAGGACAAGACCATTTACGAGAAACTTATGGATCTGGTGACTCCCAAGGGGCCTGAAGCTTTACCGCTATCCCATATGAATTTTAGCGGTCTGGGCAAGCTGATGCTGACGGAAATGCTGGAAGACAATGAGGCACCGAAGCTGATCCATTTCCTGAAAGGAGCCCGGAAGAAAAACGTCAAATTTTATGCCTGCAAGCTATCGGTGGATATTATGGGTTTTAAACCGGAAGAATTCATCCCTGAACTGGAAATTATCGAGGCAAAAACGTATCTAAAAGATGCGCTTGAATCGGATATGCAGCTTTTTATCTAATATATCCTCATGCCTTATCCTGCTATTGGATGAGGCTTTTTATTTTGACTAAATGATGACATTCGCCTATTTTTTTTAACCTATTCCAGCCTCCCTACGTACCCTAAGAAGATAGAACGACTTGGGAGGCGCCGTATGCTCATGGCTCGAATCGGAAGTAGTAACTGTAGGTATCAGCCTTCTAACGAGGCTTATTTCCAAAAGTATCGCGAAAATACAATCGGTTATCACCAGACCTTTGAATCTCCATATGGGCTTAAAAAGCTGATTTATGCGGATTGGGCAGCCAGCGGTCGTCTGTATGGCCCCATCGAGTCGAAAATAGTTCATGAATTAGGTCCATTTGTGGCGAACACGCATACGGAGTCTAATTTGACAGGTACTCTAATGACCCAAGCCTATGAAAAAGCAAAACAAATCATTAAGAACCACGTTCATGCCAATGAACATGATATCATTCTATTCGCCGGGTCCGGGATGACAGGTGCGGTGAATAAGCTTCAGCGACTATTAGGATTGAAAATACATGAAAAATTAAAGCCCCTCTACCCCATCGCTGAAAAAGACCGTCCCGTTATTTTTGTTACACACATGGAGCATCATTCCAATCATATTTCCTGGGCAGAAACCATTGGAGACGTTGTGTGTCTTCCTCCAGGTCCTGGAGGAATGGTCGATCCAGCTCATCTCGAACGACTGCTGCTTCAATTTCAGCATCGCCCGATCAAGATTGGCGCTTTTACCGCCTGCTCCAATGTTACAGGGTTTGAAGTGCCGATTCACCAGCTATCCCGCAAAATGCATGAACATGGCGGCGTATGTTTCGTTGATTTTTCGGCAAGCGCACCTTATGCGGAGATCGACATGCACCCTACAGATCCCCTTGAGAAACTGGACGGAATTGTATTTTCCCCTCACAAATTCCTTGGTGGCCCCGGTACAAGCGGCGTTCTCATTATGGATTCGCGGCTGTGCCTCCATTGTGCTCCCGATCAACCCGGGGGCGGTACAGTGAGTTGGACCAATCCTTGGGGTGGATACGAGTATAAGGATAGTATTGAAGCACGCGAGGATGGAGGGACCCCTCCTTTTCTACAGGCTGTTCGAACCGCGCTCTGTATTCAGCTGAAGGAACAAATGGGATACAGCCGCATGTTGGAGCGTAAAAAGGAGCTGACCTCATTATTGCTAAAAGGCTTGGGCACCATACCAGGTCTGCATATTTTGGGAGGAAACAGCCAAGATCGGCTGGGAATCGTTTCTTTCGTTGTCGGTCATATTCACTATAACCTGATTGTAAAACTACTAAATGATCGATTTGGCATTCAGGTCCGAGGCGGCTGTTCATGTGCAGGCCCCTATGGACATTATTTGCTGGGCATCGACCAGCAAGCATCTAAGCAAATGACAGACCTGATTCATGAGGGAGACTTATCTCGAAAGCCGGGCTGGGTGCGTCTGTCGCTTCATCCCATGATGACCAATCAGGAAATCTCCTATATTGTCTCTTCCATACGGGCTATCGTGGAAAACATCATAACCTGGCAAAAAGATTATACCTATCAACCGGAATCAAACGAATGGCGATCTATGAATGAACATCACAAAATAGACATCAGCAAATGGTTCAACTTTAGCAATTAAAAGACTCTTGTCCGTTTCCTTCTTTCAAACTACTCTAAAGCAGGCTGGTTTCGTGTGAACCCCGGTCAAACGATTCAAGTATGGAGCGGTTTCGCCGGAGGTAATACGTTTTTCTATTATGCCGAGGATGACTTTGGACGTACATGGCGAGGTTCATACTTCACTCAAGTTCCTGAAAATGCCTTCGATTGGTGCTGGGATACAGGCTGTACCACTTGTAGAAACGTGGGACTGCGGAGAATTGCGGTTAGCCCGTTCGTCTTGAACTATACTATCGACTTTATAACAAGCAGCAGTCAAAGAAAACCTGCATCAACCACACTCCGCATGACGCTGCCTTCCAAAGCAACTCAAGAGAAACCTATCTTGCGCAGAGTTCCTGCAAAACCTAAGAGACTAAAACAAGGAAAGCCTCTCCTGCAAAGACGCATCACGCATAAAAAACGGACCAAATAACAATGATCTGATCGGCCCCACCTGTACAGATTATTTAGAACCAAAAAAGGAGCGACCTCCTCACATGGTCTGCTCCTTTATCTTTCTCGATACTGAGGTCAATCCGCCTATTTGTTCTCGAATTCCCACTTGGATATCTCTTCACGCACCCGTGGCGCTACCTCTGTTCCCAATAATTCAATAGCTCTCATGACATCATCATGCGGCATCGTGCCGACGGGCACATGCAATAGAAACCGTGTAATGCCTACCTGTTTACGGAGGTGAATGATTTTCTTGGCTACCGTATCAGGATCGCCCACATATAATGCTCCTTCAAAGCTGCGCGCGGCATCGAAGCTGGAACGAGTATAAGGACCCCAACCACGTTCACGCCCAAGCACATTCATGCTCTGCTGAGTGGAAGGGAAAAACTTATCCGCTGCAAGCTCGGTAGTCTCCGCGATAAAACCATGCGAGTGGGATGCAACTGGAAGCAGCGATGCATCATGACCTGCATGTTTAGCTGCCTTTTTGTACAACTCCACCAAGGGTGCAAACTGCATAGGGCTGCCTCCAATAATGGCAAGCACCAACGGTAATCCAAGCAAGCCCGCACGAACCACTGATTCCTGATTGCCTCCACTCCCAATCCATACAGGCAAAGGATTTTGCACCGGACGCGGGTACACACCCAAATTGTTGATTGCGGGCCGATGTCCACCTTTCCAGGTCACTTTTTCGGATTCACGTATTTTCAATAACAGCTCCAGCTTTTCATCAAACAACTCATCGTAGTTATCCAGGTCATATCCAAACAATGGGAACGATTCGATAAAAGAACCTCGGCCTGCCATAATCTCAGCTCGTCCATTCGAAATACCGTCCAGCGTAGCAAAGTCCTGAAACACGCGCACCGGATCATCCGATGAAAGCACCGTAACCGCACTGGTTAGGCGAATTCGTTGGGTTTGTGCCGCAGCAGCAGCCAGTATAACAGCCGGAGCAGATGCCGCATAATCTTTACGATGATGCTCTCCCACGCCGTACACATCCAGTCCTACCTGATCAGCAAGTACAATTTCCTCGACCACTTCACGTATCCGTTGTGCGTGACTGATGACCTCACCGGTTTGGGGATCCGGTGTTGTTTCTACAAATGTGCTTATACCTATCTCCACTTATGCTACCCCCTATTATATGTTTCATTTTTATTCGGCTGCTTCCAAAGTAAATCATTTTAAAAACCGATATCTTTATATTGAACCTTTTTCACATCTTTTTCAAGCTCTCCTTTTCTAAGTCTGAAAATCAGGCGAGAGAAGTGCCGAGATCCACGCAGGAAAAGCAGTCTCTTTGTCGAATTTATGGTATGGAATAAATAAGATTTCCATCCCCACACCATGAAAACAACAAGGAGGCACATACATTATGGCTTTTGTCATTAATAATTTAAAGGATAACAGCAATGTTGCCATCACTGACCAATTAGGTGGATTTACGGTACTGGAATACATAACAGATTTGAGTTGCACCTCGGTTGCAGCTGCCAAAGACAATTACTATATGAGCAAAAGTAACATGCGCCGCAAGCAGCTCATGATCGAAATCAATAATAGTGAGATTATGATGAGGGCAGGTGCCATGCAATATACTGTAGGCAGCATGGAAATGACTACCGGTGTAAAAGGCGTCGGAGGCTTAATGCGAAACTTGGTATCCGGTGCTGTAACGGGGACAGGTGCTATTAAACCGCATTATAAAGGCACGGGGACCATTATGCTGGAGCCTACCTACCAATATATTTGGCTCATTGATGTGGATAATGATGACATTGCCATCGAAGACGGATTGTTTTTAGCTTGCGACACCACGCTGGACATATCCGTCGTTGCACGCAGTAATCTTTCTTCTGCTGCACTGGGCGGAGAAGGGTTATTTAATTTAAGCGCCCGTGGAAAAGGAGTGCTGGCACTTCAAGCGCCGATCCCTTCTGATGAAGCGGTCGTTATAGAATTGCAAAATGATGTGCTCAAGGTGGATGGCAACTTTGCCCTTATGTGGTCCAACACCCTACAGTTCACCGTCGAAAAATCGGGAAAAACCAAAATGGGCTCGGCCGCTTCCGGCGAAGGGCTGGTTAATGTATACAGGGGAACCGGAACTGTATGGCTAGCACCACTATGACATCTATGTGGGCATGAGCATTGGAAGCCCAATCATGCCAAATGCTAGTAAAAAAGGAGAAGCCTCGGCTTCTCCTTTTTTTAATCCTCATGGAACTGAATAGTTCCTCTGCTGTACACTTTAATTCTTTTTGACAAACTCCGATTTTAGCTTCATTGCTCCAAAACCATCGATTTTGCAATCAATATCGTGATCGCCGTCCACCAAACGGATATTTTTTACTTTGGTGCCGATTTTCAAGACGGAAGAGCTTCCCTTCACTTTAAGGTCTTTAATGACCGTTACAGAGTCACCATCCTTCAGAATGTTACCATTCGCATCTTTGACGACTTTTACATCTTCACTGCTTACGGATTCTGACTCGGCAGACCACTCATGAGCGCATTCCGGGCAAATGAACAGACTGCGGTCCTCATAGGTGTACTCTGAATTACACTCAGGACAGTTTGGCAAATTAGACATGGTATTATGTACTCCATTCATATATTATTTCTATTCCAAGCCTACCTTGGAGTTCCCTACAAGTATATTGGATAATCAGTCGCGGTTCCACTTATGAATGTAACTAAACAGATGCTAACCTTCCTAGGTAGCATCCGTTTTTGACAGTACGGTTATTATGCTTGAATTTGCTTGACTAGTTCACTAATCCCTTGGTTAAGCGGTGTAAGGGGACGCTTCAACAGCTTCTCTAAATCGTTGCTTGCGACATCCAAGGCTCCTTCGCGAATCGCCTGTTGAATGCCTACCACAATAGGGATGGCACCTTCCGGTACTCCCGCACCGAGCATAATCTCGGCATACGCAGCATCGTCCACTTGCTGTACAGGAACGTCTTTACCTAGGACCTCGGCAAGTATGGCTGCCAACTCTTTTTGGGTAATCGGCTTACCGGAGAGCTCGTATATGGTATTCTCATGCCCTTCGCCAGACAACACGGCTGCAGCCGCTTGCGCGTAATCAGCGCGGGCAGCCCAACCTACTCTACCGGACCCTGCTGAGGTTAACCATGGAGCTCCCGCGAGTACGGATTGGATCGTGCCTGCTTCATTCTCAAGATACCAATTATTACGCAAGAAGGAGTAAGGAATACCTGACTCACGAATGAACTCCTCCGTAATACGATGTACAGGTGCAAGGAATAGAGTGCTGTCAGCGGCATTGGCCGCACTGGTATACGCGATGAAGCCTACTCCCGCACGCACAGCAGCATCAACAGCCGCTTTATGCTGACGAATTCTAGTGTCATTATCCCCGTCTGCGGATATAATCAACAATCGATCTACACCAGCAAATGCCTGATCCAGCGTTTCTGGCTTGTCAAAATCGCCATGACGAACGTCAACGCCACGATTACGTAACCCCTCTGCTTTTTCCGGATTTCTTACGCTAACAATAAGGTCTTTTGCCGGGACGGATGCAAGCAATATATCTACCACAATGGAACCCAGTTGCCCCGTTGCTCCTGTTAATGCGATTTTCATACGAAATCCTCCATTCATATTTTTATTTACTTTTATATAGTAACTAAAAATATGATACATGTCTAATTTAGAGTCTAAAGGTATGCTTTACGGGTAAGGGTTGGTAACCCTGGTAACCCAGACCTTCCACAAAGAGAGGAATATGTGTATGAAGAAAGCTATGGTCATTGTAAATCCCTCTTCCGGCAAAGAGGAGTCCCTCCAACATGTCAGAAACGTAGAAGAAATTCTACGTGAGCAAGGATACGCTGTTACAGTCGAAGAGACGGCACAAGAACTTGATGCCACCCGTTTTTGCGTCACTGCTTGTCAGGAAACTTATGATCTAGTCGTTTCCCTCGGTGGAGATGGCACGCTCCACGAAACCATTAATGGTTTCATGGATCAAGACCATCGTCCAAAACTGGGGGTCATCCCTCTTGGGACGGTCAATGATTTTGCCCGTGCCTTACAAATTCCGCTAAGTCCCGAACTGGCGATCCGTACACTCACTTCTGCTCGCGTGAAAGCCGTAGATATGGGTCTCTTAAACGGTCGAATGTTTGCTAATGTTGTTGCCACTGGCTCGCTTGCCGAGTCGCTATCCGCTGTGTCGTCAGACGATAAATCCATGTTTGGCACATTTGCCTACATTAAAGAAGGTATGAAAGAACTGATCAACCATCCTGCCCATCCGCTTATCGTTCGCTATGATGACAAGACTTGGGAAGGCGAATCCCCACTCTTTCTTGCTGCTTTAACCAACTCAGTTGGCGGATTTGAGAAACTGGTGCCCGGGGCAGCAGTTGATGATGGCCTGCTTCACTGCTTTATTTTCAAAAACCTCAATATATTGAATACGGTGACAGCCAGTATATCCTTATTTTTAGGCAACTTGAAGGATCATAAAGACGTCGTTTACTTTACCGCAAAGCATGTAAGTGTCAGCTCCGCAGAATCGGTCAGTACGAATGTAGATGGTGAGGAAGGACCGTCTTTGCCTATTGAGGTTCGTATTCTACCGCGTCATATCGAGGTGATTGTGCCTGAGGAGTCTGAGTAATACGGTGCTTATCCTCAGGCTTGAGGCTCATACTCGCTCAATTTTCCTTCGTAGATCAAATGGAATCGGTCACTTTGCCGAAAATCGTCTGGTGTGATAAGGGCAGGCAACTTGTTCCATATTTTTATGCCGGATCGCTGTAAAATTTCCGCGACGAATTGCGAACAAAAATAAGAATTACTGAACTCGACTGGTTCTTTGAGTGCAACGCCAATCAAGCCCAGTAAGTTATACATATATTTTTGTCGGCTTCGGATAAAAACGTGTAGAACTCTCTTCATTTTTTCGACTTCGCGATTGGTTACTTGAAGCTCGTAGATAACACATGTTGTATTCGGAAATCTGCTGTATGTACCTGTTTTAATATCCTCTTTCACGAAACCACCATCCAGAGGGTTACTGGGGGTCTTTCTCCCGAAGCTGTATAACTCCGAAAGTTCTCGGTCGAAGGAAATGGAGGCGTGATTGTATGGCGCTCTTGTATAGCTTTTAATGACTCTCGTAAGAAACGTTCCCGTATTCGTAAGCAAGATAAAAACGGACTGATCAGCTACCATTTACGAAATTTCCCCTTATCAAGTTTGAATTATTCCTTCATAATAACATAGGACCCCCTTCATGGAATCCTATTTTGCTATAAGTTGGTGAGTCGCAATGGACAGTTCGTTATTCACGTTAACCCTCATTTGTATAGCCTTATTAATCATCCATCTGATTTATATAGTGGTAGCCAAAACACAGCCAAACAAAGACTATGCAGCTATTGGGCTTCGCATTAAGACCTGGTGGGGCATGTTCTTTATCTTTTGCCTGGCAACACTTTTCAATCCGATCGTTTCACTGCTTTCCTTGATGGTGCTTACTTTCTTTGCGTTAAAAGAATACTTCTCCATGATTAGATCTAGAAAAGCTGACCGCAGGTTATTTTTATGGGCATACTTGGCGATTCCTGTACAGTTTTATTGGATTTATATCGGGTGGTATGGAATGTTTATTGTCTTTATCCCTATCTATGTATTCTTGCTGCTGCCGCTCCCTCGATTGATCAATAAAGGAACCGTTGGTTTCTTGCGCAGTGTCAGCTCGACTCAATGGGGACTCATGCTGATGGTTTTTGGACTGAGTCACCTGGCATATTTTCAGTTTGCTACGCCGCAATATGGAGCGAAACTTGTACTTTTTCTAGTGGTACTGACACAACTCAATGATGTCGCACATTATCTGGCATCGCTCTATTTCGGCAAGCGGAAAATCGTCCCGACATCCAATCCCAATATAACTTGGGAAGGCTTTGCATTCGCTTTTCCCGTAACCATAGCGGCTTCCTATCTAATCTATCCGTACCTGACGCCGTTTGATCTGAAATTTGGGATTATTATGGGCATGTTGATTAGCTTGAGCGGTTTCTTCGGGAGCTTAACGGTTTCCGTGCTGAAGCGAGATTTATTAATCGGTGATGATGATAAGTTCGATGCTTTGAAAAAAAGCTACTTAAGCCGGGTGGATAGCTTGACCTACACCTCGCCCGTCTTTTTTCACGTAATTCGTTATTTTTTCGACTTTATGTAGCAATTGTCTCCCTGCACTCCGCTTCTCACCGTTTTCATTTTAGTGAGCCGGGGTAAGTACTACTGTACCGCAAGCAGTCCTTATCCTAGAAAACAATCTTGAGGAGGCGTTAGAAATGGCAGAGCACAATCATGTTGTAAATAAGGAAGGCGAAGTGGCACTGAACAAAGTAGATGACGCGTTAAATCGGATAGACGACAGCAAAAAGGATGACATTTTGGGCAGCTTTGATTCATTCAAAAGTTATTTGAGCGACAAAATTGAAATGGCTCAAAAAATCGGCTTGAATGAAGAAGTGATGGCAAAAGCAGCTGAGAAGATCGCAGGCTATCTGGCAGCCAAGGAAGAACCGCGCAATAGCGAGGAGAAGCTTCTTCAGGAATTGTGGAAGGTAGGGGACAAAGAGCAGCAGCACGCGCTTGCTCATATGCTCGTACGCGTGGCTCAATCCTCGTAGAAATATTTAATTGATGAAGAATAATATTTTACTATAAAAGAGCAGTCTATCCTTAAATGAGGATAGACTGCTTTTGCGTTTACTATCGTTGCAGCGCGTTCCGTTAGGGATTACAATATGTTCTGCTTAGCGTATGGAATTAATGTACCTGGGACAACAATTCATATGCATCTTCCTTGGTAGTAACCGCCAGAAGTGCTTCTCTGAAATGATCGTCCATCAGCTTACGAGACAGCATTTGCAGCACCTTCAGATGTGCATTGTCCTTGCTATTACGCGGAACAGCAATCATGAAGATTAGTTTCGCTTCACTGCCGTCCAAGCTTTTCCAGTCCACTCCGCTCCGCTTCAATCCAAAGACCACGCTTGGCTTCAGTACAGCTTCCGATTTACCGTGAGGGATGGCAATATTCATTCCAATGCCTGTGGAGCTTTCCTTCTCTCGGTCCAATATGGCCTGTTTAAAACCACTGGCAGAACTTACGGCTCCATTTCTCTCAAGTGTTCCGATCATTTCATCAATCACGGCATCCTGTGTCGTTCCTTCCAGATCCAGATCAATCAGATCCATCGTTACAATATCTGTCAACTTCTCCATGTGAATGGCTTGCGAAGATACGGCTGGATCGTTATTTGCAGTTGCTACAGCTGATGACTCTGCGGTAGTCGTAGTCATCCTAGATTGTTCCGTTACTGCGGCAGAATCTCCAGATGTCTCTTCTCCAAGAACAGCTGGATTTGCAGTTGCAATATCTCTTTTCAGCAGACTCACCAGGATGACCGACACAGCTGCGCCGACAATAACGGCAATGAAGAACATCAATACATTGTCCACTGCACCAAGGACGGCTACGATCGGTCCACCATGAGCTACCTTATCCCCTACATTTCCCAACATCGCAATGACTGAACCGACCATAGACCCTGCCATGATACTAGGAATAACACGCAATGGATCTTGTGCAGCGAAGGGAATCGCTCCTTCAGTAATACCGAATAGTCCCATCGTGAATGTCGCCTTTCCAGCCTCGCGTTCTGCTGGTGCAAATTTACGCTTGTTGATCATTGCTGCAAGTCCCATTCCAATCGGTGGAATACAAATCGCAACGGCGATCGGTCCCATAATTTCGTAATTTCCTTCACCAATCATGGCCGAGCCGAATAAAAATGCTACTTTATTGACTGGACCACCCATATCGAAGGAGATCATCGCACCTAAAATCAGTGCCAATAAAATTGAACTTGTACCTTGCATACCTGCAAGCCAACCCGTTAAAGCTTCAAACAATTGTGCGACTGGAGAACCGATGATAAAGACAAAGATTAATCCTACAATTAAAGATGACAACACAGGGATAATAATAATAGGCATGATCGGCTGTAACGCTCGCCCAACCTTCATTTTCCGAATACCCAGTGCAACATAACCCGCCAGGAAACCAGCGATAATTCCGCCGATAAATCCGGCTCCCGCCTCACTTCCATAAAAACTGCCGTTCGCAGCAATGAATCCGCCAACCATACCCGGTGCAAGCCCCGGTCTATCCGCAATACTCATCGCGATGAATCCAGCGAGGATTGGTATCATAAAGGTAAACGAAGCCGAACCGATATCCTGAACCGTCTTCCAAAATGAACCGTCCGGTATAACCAGACCGCCTGGTGTCTTCTCACCACCAATCGTCAATGCAATGGCAATGAGCAATCCCCCAATGACGATAAAGGGCACCATATAGGATACACCATTCATCAAGTGGCGGTAGATAGGATTTTGCTTCGGTTTATTCTCCTGTGAGCTAGCTTCGGAGGCACGTGACTCTGCCTGGTACACAGGCACATTCCCCTTCATCACCCGCTGGATCAATTCTTCCGGACGGCGAATCCCATCTTGTACTCCAACGACCAGCAATTTCTTGCCGACGAAGCGGTCTTTGACCACCGTCTTATCCGCTGCAATAATAATGCCATCCGCTTCACGGATCTCCTGCTCCGTTAGTTGATTTTCTACTCCAATGGAGCCTTGTGTCTCGACCTTCATCTCGATACCCAGCTTGGCTGCTGCCTTTTGCAGATTCTCAGCTGCCATATACGTATGTGCAATTCCGTTAGGACATGAGGTAATCGCTAATATCTTCATAGTCATTCCCCTTCTCTCTGGTGTTTCCGCTTACATTGATAGTATAACCGCCTTTTTTGCTGTTATCGGGCGAACTTTTTACCGGAACTTTCGGAAAAATAGAATAATACGGACAAAAAAACAGGACTTATCTATAAGTCCTGCTCCAAAGCATGGCTTTTAATTTAGTTTATCCCTTTAGCTTCCCTAATAGTCTCATCGCATCGGTCTCCTTGGATAAAGCATGAACTAGAGCTGGCTGCTCACTGATTAGGGACAACTCCTTAAATAACTGCCGCATTTCTTCCCGCCCATCCTGTTTTACCGCAAGCAAGAACACAAGCTCCACTTTCTCGGTTCCCCAAGTAAGTGGCTTCTTTAAAGTAGCGACTACAATGGCGGACTGCCTTATCCACTCTGAGCCGCCATGCGGGATGGCTATGCCTCCCCCGATCGTCGTAGCCGACATTTTCTCTCGCGCCAATACGCTGTCCACATAACCTGTTTCCACATATCCTTTGTCCTCCAGTATTTGCGCCAGCTTGGAAATCAATTGTTCGGGACGCTGCACTTCTTGCTGGGGAAAGACTAAAAAAGGGGTTGTGTACTTAAAAAATACAGATTCATCTACGACTCTAGGTTCCGGCTCATCCATTCGTCTGATCACTTGCTCCAGTTGACGCTCATCCTTGGCATCTAGCAATGGAGAGACGAGAATATGCGGAACACTAAGCTCTGGAAGATCCACGGTTGTAATGATCAGATCCAACTCCCGGGTTGCCAGATAGTCCTGGACTTCTGCCTTCGAAAGAGTTGTCTCCACATGTACAGCCGGAAACTTACGTTCCACCTTTGTGCGCAATAGCTGGGACATACCAATGCCCATGTGACACACGATAATGGCCCTCTGAGGATGACTTTCTTTCTGGTGAAGTCGCTCCACAGAAGCCTGAAAATGTAGCGTTAAATACGCCGCTTCCTCCTCGGGGAACGATAACCGAACCAAATTCCCTACCTCTTCCAGCGTAATAATAACCCGGTCGAACATGTAAGGGTACATCTTCTTGATCTCAGTCAGCATAGGATTAGACACCGTCAACCCATATTGAAGCCGATTCAGGGTCGTATATAAATGGACTTTCAACCCTTTCAGCAACATCTTATCCTTGGAAAAGTCAATCATATTCAGCTCCGACATCCGCCGGACTAACTGCTCAATCAGTTTAGGCAAAAGCGGATGGCTGTCTGCCAGATCGCTGTGTTTCCCCTTGCTATCCTCCTGCTGATAACGAAACTTTCCACCCAACAAATGCAGGGTTAGATAGGCCGTTTCTTCCTTGGAAAAAGGTACGGAGAACAGCTTTTGCAGCTGCCGTAAAAACGCAGTAGCCCATGTAAACTCAACCTTCTCCTGCAAAAAGGCAATGTCTTGTTCGGAGAGAGAAATGGGCTGTCCCAGCTTGGTTCGTTTGACCATTAAGAGAATATGGAGCATGAGACCCTCAAAGGCTTCATCAGTAAAGCTGAGTTCATGATGCTTTTGAAATACTTTTAATTCATGATGGATGGTGGCAATCTCGTGTGGCTCAAACTGCTTGCGCATCATCTGTCCCGTCAACTCAGGACTATCAATCAGCTGATTCATCCGCGCCAAAGCGATCCGCTTGTTTTTCTCAGTGCCTTGAATGGTCAAGCCTACGCGCTGCTTGGTAATCAAGGCAAGATCAAAGCTGTGCAGCCAGTCATCAATCTTTTCCATATCTCTACGGATCACCGTCTTGTTCACATAATACTGAGAGGCCAGATCTTGTATCGTTACAGGCTTGGCATCCATCAAGAGCCGATAGGCGAGATGCAGCACCCTCTCCTCATCCGATTCATGCTGGGCTGTACTATCGCCTGCATACAGCCGGTGAAATAAATCAGCCTGCTCCGCTTCACTGATCTCCAAATAAATGCCACGTCCCGGTCTTCTCACCAGATTGGCATTGGAGTGCTTGACTAGATATTCTTCAATTACTTTTAGATCGTTTCGAATCGTCTTTTCTGAGCAATCCGTTTGATCGGCCAGATCCTGCACCAACCACAGTCGGTTCGATTCAGTTAACAACTTGCGAAAAATTTCTACTTGCCTTTTGTTCATTCCAATCTCCTATCTTCCAAAATAAAGAATGTCCAGGCATACCGGGTTATATTTTGTTAGCTTTATATTAGCTTATCGATATACTCATTGTAACCCTACAGCAACATACGGAGTGTATAATAAGACAATCCCAATATACTGGATTTTCAGGAGGAAGAACAGTGATCACCTATTTGAGATGCAATGAAGTCAGCATGGAGCACATTTTCCAGGCATTTTCGCTCGGATTCTCAGACTATTCCATTCGCCTGACCATGGAACAAGACAATTTCGCGGCACGTTTTTTCGGTCCAGAGGGTAATTCACGGAGCCACTCTTTCCTTGCCATGGATGAAGATCAGCCAATTGGCTTGATTCTAGGCGGTATCCGGCAGTTTGACGGGTATAAGACCATGCGTTGCGGCACGCTATGCATCGGTCCAGCTTACCGTGGCCAGGGTATTAGCAACAGGTTGCTCGAATTGCATAAACAAACGGCCATCTCCGAGAACTGTCAGCAGCTATGGCTCGAAGTCATTACGGATAATGATCGGGCTGTCCAGTTCTATAAAAAGCACGGCTATGAGGTACGCTATACGCTAAAATACTACAACGGTACTGTCCCATCAATCTCTCCCGCTCCCTCATCACCGTACATGTTTAAGAAACTAACATTTGATGATGTCGCAGATTTTCGTACAACTCTTACCGACTGTCACATCCATTGGCAAAGTGACACACCTTATTACGCTAACAGCACACAGGAAGTTTTTCTCGGCATCTATGCGGTGAATCAAACCCGAGTCGGTATGATTGCTATGAGTGCTCAAGGTAAAATCAACTTTCTTTGGGTCGATCCCAAACATCGAAACCAAGGCCTTGGACGTACCCTACTTCATAAAGCGGCAGAAACCCAAAAGGTCGAGAAGGTATATATCTGCCTGTCCGACAATAACTCTCTTGAAGGCTTTATCCAAAAAACAGGCTTCTCGAAGGACCCTATTGAGCAATATGAAATGTGTATCCCCCTTGATCCAACTACTTCTCTCATTTCTGAGAACGATTGATATATTCTGATTTAACCAGTGCGCACATGCAAAGATCATCATATTTACCCAACGTAAATTCATACTGGGACAGGATTCCTTCCTGCCGAAAGCCTGCTTTTTCAAGCAAACGCAAGGATTGTGTATTCTCCGGCTCTACTAGCGCCTGAATGCGGTTCAACGGTAGGGTATGAAACCCATAGTTGATCACAGCCGCAAGTGCCTCGGACATTAACCCTTGACCCCAATAGGCTCTGGACAATTCATAGCCCATTTCTGCCCGGTGATGACGTTGATCCCAGTTATGAAATCCGCAAGAACCGATGATTTTACCTTCCTTCGTTTGAAGAGCCCAGCGGATTCCCTGGTCTGTCTCCAAAATCCGATCATACCAACGGATCTCATCCAGTGCCTCCTGTTCAGACTCAAATGGGCTCAGCCCGTAAAACTTCATCACCTGCTCATCTGAAAAGTATTCCAACATGTCCTTGCTGTCCGTCGCTACCATTTTTCGTAATACAAGACGTTCGGTTGTTATAACCGGAAACTCACCTTTCATATTCTCACCCCTGTCCCCTTGTTCACTTTTGCCAGCTTTCCATTCATACCTACGCCTCCTAAGTTCAATATTCGATGATCATTACTTTCTTCTTCCAATTATAAAGTAAATGAAAGAATACCTCTAAAGGGATATTTATAATTAGTTCTTTGTTTATAGAATGTTTTCCTAATCATGGATGATAAAAAGACCGTTATATAAGGAGTGTGTTTTTAAATTATGGATTATTAAAATGAGGTGTACGATTTGGAAGACCAGCACATACCACAGAATTCACAAGTAGCAGCAAGAGAGAAGTACATTCGGCATGGGCAAAACTATGGGGAAACAAACAGAATGGCCGAAATAACAAAAACCTACGGTTCGTCTATTTTGTTTAGACGTTGGGGAGCAACCCTTTTTGATTTTATATTTTTTATAATCGGGTATATTTGTTTCTTTATCTCAGTCATTCAGATAACAGACAGATGGTTGTTGCCCTTAGCGATTGCTTCCCGTTGCATTCTGATTATAGCTTTCTTCTGCTATTATTTGCTCTTGGAGGGTTACACAGGCTATACGCTTGGCAAATTCGTTTTTCGTATTAAGGTGGTTACCGGAGAAGGAAGACCTCCTGGTTTTCTTAAATCACTCATTCGTACGCTGCTCAGGTTAATAGACACCAATCCATTGCTAATGGGTTCACTACCTGCTGGTATCAGCGTGTTAGTAACTGCCTCTAGACAACGAATTGGTGATTTAGCTGCAGGTACATATGTGGTAAAGGTGCGGGACTTGGAGCCGATTAGCAAAAAGACAATGAGACGGTCGCTCTTCATATTTTTTACCGCAATGGTGATCTTGGGAGCCTCGTTTGTAAATGCTATTTTTGTACTGGCAAACAGTTACGAGTCCAATGAAGCTCCGGTAAGCAAGCAGGAACAGAGCTATGTAAGTAGAGATGGAAGATTTCAAATCTCAGCCCCGTTAGATTGGTCAACAGACCCGGACTGGGAAGGAAAAGCAGATATTGCGATATTCAATCCCTACATTGAAAAGTCTGTTATCGTACGATCCAATTCGAAGGAGAAATTGGGTAATGTAACGCGCCAGTACTACAAAAAGAAAATTCAAAACAATATAACCAAAGAGTTTAATCTCTCTACGGTAGGACCTTCATCCAACACCACGATTCAAGGATATCCAGCCACTCAGTTCACGATTAAAGGACAGAAAGATATAAACCATTATGTCACCCATGTAGCCATTATTGAGACTGAAAATAATTTCTACCAGATCATCGGGTATACGCCTGCATCAAAATATAGCCGTTTAAAGAAAGAAATTCATGATATTACCTATAGCTTTCGTGAGGTTCGACCTTAGACATCGTGACGGACCAGGACGAATAATGAAAGAATAAGACGCAAAAGACAGGTGCTCCTTGGAGCCCTGTTTTTTCGCATACAACTATTCTTGATATCTATGATAAAATAGGCTGACATGTTCGGCGCTCTGTTTTATTATATTGTTCAGATGCACAACAAATTGAAAGCCCTTTCAATTAATGTGATACAGTAAAACACCTTACATCACTAGATAAAGGAGGAATCCTGATCTGTTTCCGCTCTCCGAAAGACAAGCCCAAGACATCGTAGACAAAATGATGAAGGATATCCCATACAATATCAATATTATGAATGAACGAGGCATCATCATTGGCAGCGGCGAGAGTGAACGAATCGGAACCATTCACCAAGGGGCTGTTCAGGCGCTCGAAACCGGGAAAATGATTGAAGTGTGGCAGGACGGACATTACGAGAAAAAAGGAACCAATGAACCGATTGTCATTCATCATGAGCTAGTTGGTGTCATTGGTATTTCAGGCAATCCTGACGAAGTTCGTCCTTTTTGCAACATTGTTAAAACTACGGTGTCTCTCCTGATTGAACAGCGTATTTCCTTGGAGCACTTGGCCCATGAGGCCAACCGCAAAAAATCTGTACTGGAAATGCTGTTAAATCATCAGGGAGCCTATACCCAAAAAATAAAAAAAAGAAGCTGCTCAATATCACATTGATTTGCTTCTCAAAACTTCGGCCGTATATGTAAAGCATCTTCCTTCCGATCCTGCTCATTTCGCCGAATTATCCAATATATTCATGCAGCATCCATCCTTTCGGATGGAGGAAGACAGTTATCTCATCCTGATGCAAAATCAGGAACCAACGACCAAGCTACTGGAACCACTTGTACGCAGCCATCCTGATGTGCTGATTGCCATCAGCAGACAAGAGCACAGCATTGCGGATGTTTATATGCAAGCCAAGTCCGCTATGAATGTTGTACTAGCTCTGCGTCCACCTGTGCAGATTGTCTCTTTTGCAGAAGTCGAATTCTTGGTCAAATTAAGCCAAACCAACCTGACTAACACAATCCACCTGGTCAGCAAGCTGGAAGATACCGTGGATTTGCTGGATACGCTGCGGAGCTTTATTAATCATAATGGCAGTGTCTCCTTTACCGCAGATGAATTAAACATTCATCGAAATACACTGCAATACCGTTTGAAGCGCATCCATACCTTAACTGGCAAAGATCCCCGGAATCTCCTTCAGCTTTTTGAACTTACGCACGGCTTATTGGCGCTGCATCAATGAACTGCTGTATCACGCCAGATCATGCTGCGATTATATCCTATTTTCGCTCGCCGTCACTCCCGAATTTCTCCACCAATCTCCGTTGGCTAAAGAAAACCGGGGTTACAGGCGAGCGCTCGTATTCCATTGTAATTATATTATGCCGTTTTATGTTCCTCGCCTATCAATCCGATCATTACTCACTGATTTGAAGCACTCTTGCGATATTCTCGCATGTGCGCTCTACGTTTTGCGGCCCTTCGGCCAGCAGCTTACCCAGCTCCGAGGCTCCCGGCACGATGCCAAACACTGCATCTATTCCTTCCTTGTACAGCGTGTCGATCCCTTCCCCGATATAACCTGCGATCGCAATGACCTTTTTGCCGGATTGTTTGGCTGCCTGAGCTACTCCGTACGGAGTTTTACCGAATTTGGTCTGGAAATCAATGCCGCCTTCCCCCGTCAATACGATATCGGCCGTGGCTAGCTTCTGCTTTAAGCCAGTGTATTCAATCACGATTTCAATGCCTTTTTGCAGCGTCGCCTGAGTAAAAATCAATAAGCCCGCACCCAAGCCACCTGCTGCACCTGCGCCCGGAAGATCGCGTACATCCTTGCCCAGCTGCTGCTTCACCACATCCGCATAATGGGCAAGATTGGCATCCAATTGCTGCACCATTTCTGGCGTTGCCCCTTTTTGCGGGCCGAATACACGGGATGCCCCATGCTCTCCGCAGAGCGGATTTGTCACATCACAGGCTACAATCAATTGCACCTGCTGCAAGCGGTCATCCAGTGATGAAATATCAATGCTGTCCAGCTCGCCCAAACTGCCGCCGCCGCGTGGAAGAGTATTGCCTGCCGCATCCAAAAATCTAGCCCCCAGCGCTTCCGCCATACCTGTACCGCCATCATTCGTCGCACTTCCGCCAATGCCAATGATAATTTTTCGAATTCCCTGGTTCAGACACTCACGTATTAACTCACCCGTACCATAGGTTGTTGTTTTTAACGGGTTTTTATTGTCCTTATTAACCAAATGGATTCCGCTGGCAGATGCCATTTCGATTGCCGCAGTGGTGCCGTCTCCCAGCAAGCCATATGCCGCTTTTACAGGTTCTCCAAGCGGTCCTGTCACCTCCATGTAACGAAGCTGCCCGCCTGTCGCATCCACCAGTGACTGCACTGTTCCTTCACCACCGTCTGCCATCGGAACGTGGACATAATGGGCTGTCGGATAGACCTTGCGCAATCCTTTCTCCATTGCGATGCACACTTCCTTTGCCGTCATGCTTTCTTTAAAAGAATCCGGTGCCAGTACAAATGTTTTCTCTCTCATTTTGTCACCCCATCGTGAATATTAAAGTATGAATCCATACAATATGGTTGCTACAATCGCCATAGTTCCGCCCACAATAGCTTCATAAGGGATTAATCCCATCCGTTGCTTAATGCTCATTTTCATGCTGTCTGCCGTAACGTGGAAATAGTTGCCCTGTGGTAAGGAATCAATGACGGTAGCTCCTGTATGCACCATCACAGCGGCAGCTAACGGGGCTGTCCCCATGTTCAGAATGGCTTCCCCAAACGAGCCAGTCGCCAAAATAACGCCAGTTGAAGTCGATGCTGTGGCGGCCGCCATCAGAATCCCTGCAAGCGGTGCCAAAAATGTGCCAGAAACTCCCGAAGCTTCAATCAAGCCAACTACCTGAGCAGATAAATTAGACGCAGAGATCAAACCCGCAATCCCACCTGCACCGATCAAGATGAGCACGGTTGCCGTCATTTTATTCAAACCGGAAGCCGAATATTTCAGGATATTGCGCCCTTGTCCCATGGCCAGCATACCTACAATCCCGGCGATCGGCAAAATGTACATCGCGTCGACCTTGAAGTTCGACAGTGCTTCAATGCCAGAGATGGAACCAATCGGGTTAATCATCAGCAAAATAACAGCTACCACCGGAGCTACAATCGCCCGTCCCAATGCCGGGTACTTCGACGTATCGACATCACTATCCATAATATCCTGTTCGGATACCTTCACGCCCTTGTTTTTCAACATAGACGCCACCAGAACCGTCATAATTAATCCGCATATCGCGGGCACCACACCCGCCAACATCACGTGGCTTAAATCCAGATTAAACCCGCGTGCTGCCGCAATCGTATTGGGATTTGGAGAGATAATGTTTCCCGCCTTTCCGCCTCCAGACAAGGCCAGCAGGAGAGCCAGCTTGGAAATCCCCATTTTGTTCCCAACCGACAAAGCAATAGGTGCCACGATTAGCACTGCGACGGGAATAAATACGCCTACTGCTGTAATAATCATCGTCGCTAACGCTAGGGCAAGGATCGCTTTACTGCCGCCAAACTTCTTTACAATAGCCTGTGCAATTGTCTCCGCTGCCCCAGACTCCATCATCACGCCTGCCAATACACCGGCCGCGAGCACACGAATGACCGTCCCCATCACGCTCTGCGTACCACTAATTAGCACGCTGATCGTCTGCTCCAGATTGGCTCCGCCCAATAAAGCGCCTACAATAGCTCCCAAAAATAAAGCGTAAACCGGATTCAGCTTTCTTAATATCAAAATAATTGCAATAGCCAGCCCTGCTAGAGCTCCTATCCAACTGATCGTTAACCCTTCCATCTGTCTAACCCCCCGGGCAATTTTTGATTACGCTTTCATTATATCGATTGCAGCGTGTGAATTATATTGAAGAACAGACGAAATTGATTGTGCATTTGCACAAAAAGGCCCAAACAGCTCACAAAATCAATTTAATGAATACGCTTGCAAATTTAAAATTTTAGATTATAATACTTGTATACAAGTATACTTGATTAATGAGAAGGTGAATTTATGGTTCTGTCCAGTGAATTCCTATATCCCTCCAAATGGCTTCTTAAAGCCTCTGCTGGGGATCGTGTAACATCCGAGCTTAGAATGCGCATCATTTCTGGCGCAATTGAAAGCGGTACCATACTATCTGAAAATAAATTAGCTGCTGATTTTGCTGTAAGTCGCTCACCTATTCGTGAAGCGTTAAAAATACTGGCCTCCGAAAATATCATCCGACTCGAAAGAATGGGTGCGGTCGTTATTGGTCTATCAGAGAAAGAAATAGAAGAAATTTATGATGTTCGTCTACTTATAGAATCCTTCGTATTTGAACGTCTTATAAAGATGGACACTCATGATTTAGCAAAGGAACTTAGTAAAATACTCGAAATGATGAAAGTCGCAGTCAAATATAGTGATGCCGATGAGTTTTCATATCAAGATGTCTTGTTCCATGAAACGATTATTCGTGCAGTTAATCATTCATACATTCTGATGATCTGGAATAACCTAAAGCCCGTGATGGAAAGCCTCATTCTGTTGTCGATGCGTATGCGTTTCAATGAAAAGTATGAAGACTTTACACGGATTGTATCAAATCATGAGCTTTATATTGAAGCAATCCAGGCAAAAGATAGAGACCTTATGATTAAGTCTTTACATGTAAACTTTGATGATGTTCAAGGTAAAGTAGAAGACTTATGGATGTCCCAACAACTGCTGTCCAAAGGAGTCGTGCCACAAAATGACTAACTACATGTTAGGTATAGATATCGGAACCACCAGTACGAAAGCCGTTTTATTTAGTGAAAAGGGCGAGGTCATCCAACAAGAAAATATCGGGTACCCGCTTTATACACCAGATATAGCGACAGCTGAACAAAATCCTGAGGAAATTTTTCAAGCAGTCCTACAAGCGACTTCGAATATCATGAAACATCACTCACAAAAAAAGCTATCGTTTGTTTCATTTAGCAGTGCCATGCATAGTGTCATTGCAATGGATGAACACGACCGTCCACTTACACCTTGTATCACTTGGGCAGATAATCGCAGCGAAGCGTGGGCACATCATATAAAAGATGAGTTGAATGGCCAAGAAGTCTATAGACGAACAGGAACACCCATTCACCCCATGTCACCCTTAACTAAAATAGCTTGGATTGTGAATGACCTTCCTGAAATCGCTATCAAAGTTAAAAAATATATCGGAATTAAAGAATATATTTTCAAAAAACTCTTTGATTTATATGTTGTTGATTATTCTCTGGCTTCAGCCATGGGCATGATGAATCTTGAAAAGCTGGATTGGGATGAAGAAGCTTTAAAAATTGCGGGTATAACCCCTTCTCAATTGTCTGAGCTCGTACCCACAACCAAAATATTTACCGACTGTAATTCAGTTTTAGCAAAAGAGATGGGGATCGATCCACAAACACCATTTGTCATTGGGGCCAGCGATGGAGTTCTCTCTAATCTAGGTGTCAATGCGATACGAAAAGGCGAAGTTGCCGTCACTATTGGGACAAGCGGTGCCATTCGAACCATCATAGACAAGCCGCAAACAGATGAAAAGGGAAGAATATTTTGTTATGCCTTAACGGAAAAGCACTGGGTCATTGGCGGGCCGGTAAATAATGGCGGGATGGTCCTTCGCTGGATTCGTGACGAGCTTACCTCATCAGAAGTAGAAACAGCGAAACGACTAGGAATTGATCCGTATGATGTACTAACCAAAATTGCTGAACGCGTAAGGCCAGGATCTGATGGATTGTTATTCCACCCCTACCTCGCTGGTGAACGTGCACCCTTATGGAATCCAGACGTACGTGGCTCATTCTTCGGTTTAACGATGTCACATAAAAAGGAACATATGATTCGCGCAGCCTTAGAAGGAGTCATTTACAATTTATACACCGTATTTTTGGCCTTAACCGAATGCATGGACGGGCCCGTGACCCGGATCCAAGCTACAGGAGGCTTCGCAAGGTCAGATGTTTGGCGGCAAATGATGTCTGATATATTCGCATCTGAAGTCGTCGTTCCGGAAAGCTACGAAAGTTCTTGTCTAGGAGCTTGTATTTTAGGCTTGTACGCCACCGGAAAAATCCAATCATTTGAAGTCGTCTCTGAAATGATTGGCAGTACCAACAAACATGCACCCAAAGAAGAAGCAACCAAGGAATATAGAAAGTTGCTGCCGATTTTCATTAACCTATCCAGAGTATTGGAAGACGATTATACACGGATTGCCAATTATCAAAGAAGCTTAATTAAACACTAAAAGGATAAATACAGGGGGTAATTACAATGCCATTAGTCGTTGTAGCGATTGGAATTTTAGCATTACTCGTTTTAATCATGGGCTTCAAATTAAACACCTTTATTTCCCTAATCATTGTATCGTTCGGCGTGGCCCTAGCCCTTGGAATGCCCTTAGAGGAAATTGTCAAAACCATTGAAGCCGGATTAGGCGGAACACTGGGCCACTTAGCGTTAATCTTTGGACTTGGGGCGATGTTAGGGAAGTTGATCGCTGATTCTGGGGGGGCCCAAAGAATTGCCATGACCCTCGTTGACAAATTTGGTGAAAAAAATATTCAATGGGCGGTCGTAGCCGCTTCATTCATTATCGGAATTGCGTTATTTTTTGAAGTAGGATTAGTATTGTTAATTCCAATCGTATTTGCCATTTCAAAAGAATTAAAGGTTTCTATCTTATATCTCGGTATTCCGATGGTCGCTGCTTTGTCCGTCACACACGGTTTCTTACCACCACATCCAGGACCAACCGTGATTGCTGGTGAATATGGCGCGAACCTTGGTGAGGTTTTACTTTATGGCTTCATTATTGCTATCCCAACCGTTATTTTGGCTGGTCCTGTATTTACGAAGCTTGCCAAAAAACTCGTACCTGCTTCATTTACGAAAACCGGTAATATTGCCTCTTTAGGTGAACAGAAAGTATTTAAGTCTGAGGAAACTCCTGGATTCGGAATCAGTGTATTTACTGCAATGCTTCCTGTCATTTTAATGTCGATTGCTACGATTATTACTTTGCTTCAAAAAACAATGGGATTTGAGGATAATAGTTTACTGGCAGCGATCCGTTTTATTGGTGATGCATCAACATCTATGTTGATTTCTTTACTGGTTGCCGTTTACACCATGGGAATAGCAAGAAAAATTCCAATCAAAGATGTAATGGCATCTTGTACAACTGCTATTACTCATATTGGGATGATGCTCTTGATCATTGGGGGAGGCGGAGCCTTCAAACAAGTACTCATTAATGGCGGCGTAGGTGACTATGTAGCCGATTTATTCAATGGAACTACATTATCACCAATTCTGCTAGCCTGGATCATCGCTGCAATCTTACGTATTTCCCTGGGTTCTGCGACTGTTGCAGCCTTAACAACCGCTGGTTTAGTAATTCCGATGTTAGGACAATCTGACGTTAATCTTGCTTTAGTCGTGCTTGCCACGGGAGCGGGTAGCTTAATAGCTTCACATGTTAACGATGCCGGGTTCTGGATGTTTAAAGAGTATTTTGGTTTAAGCATGAAAGAAACCTTTGCCACATGGACATTGCTTGAGACCATTATTTCTGTAGCCGGATTAGGATTCATCTTAATACTAAGTTTATTCGTATAAACCATGATTTCCGGGCGGTAGATCCCCCACCTATCTTTCTTAGAATCTCTAAGTCGATAAGTGAGGATCTACCGCCTCTTTACAAACTGGAGTGATATCACCTTATTTCACTTTTGAACGATTGAACTGGTTGCTTCTGTTGTTCCTTTTGCCTCACCATGTCCTGCACCAAATAGGTTCAATACCACCACGCCAATAACAATTAAAGCAATCCCTACCATACTCCCTGTATTGATTTTCTCCTTCCAAATCAATACTGAAATCACCGTTGTAGCAACAGCCCCCACCCCTGACCAAATGGCATAGGTCATATTAAGAGGAAGTGTCTTGAGGGTTAGTGAAATAAAGAAGAAAGAGATTACAAACGCGACAATCGTGAATAGTGTCGGATACAGTCTCGTAAAACCTTCTGAAGCTTTAAGCATTGAAGTACCAATAAGCTCACTAGCAATAGAGATTGCCAAGAAAAAATAAGCCATCATTCATTCTCCTTTATATATGTCTTTAATTCTTCTATAATTTTTTGCTTCAATTCTTCATTGGGAAGAGCGAGTCCAAACATTTCGGCAAACCACAAACCGTCTATAGCTAATCGGACAATCGTAGAACGAACCGGATTTAATTCGTCGTTTTCGATTTTATTTTGGATATTCGCATACTCATCCTGAAGCAGCTTGAGCATTTGAGGGTTCGTAAATTGTGCTGCCGAGAGAGCGGTATACAGGTCACTTGCATGCTGATCCCCGGAAAATGACGTATTCATATAAGCGCGAATCCATCTACCTTGGGAATGTGTATCGTTTTCTGCCCTTTCATTAAATTCGGTGATAAAGCTGGTCGATAGCTGTTCAACCATCCCCAGAATCAATTCATCTTTATTCGGAAAATGGTAAAGCAACCCTCCCTTACTTATTCCCGCTTTCTTAGCCACCGCTTCTAATGTTAATTTTTCTACTCCTTCTTCTTGTACAATTATAGAAGCCGCTTTAAGGATTAATTCTCTTTTTAATGTTTTTTTAGTTGTATTCATTCTGATCACCACCCATTTTACTACACCGTCCAGACGGTTTTATTTCAATCAAAAGATACGTTTAAGCTAAATAAAAAGAAGCCTTGGGCGTGTAACATTTCAGCCAAGACTTCTTCAAATAAACAACTACCCAGCCCGGATATTTAACAAAAGTCCGCATCTGTTGGGTTTTAAGTGCCACCTATAGCTTATCTCTTCAGATACTGTCTCAGCCATTGGAGCGCGGGGCGTTCCGTGCCGTTAGAGTTCAGCAGATGTGTACCATCTTTCCAAGTTTGTCCTTGGATATACCCCCAAAGCGTAACTCCCTTCACTGAGGGGTTTTGCCAAAGGACTGGAAACTTCTCTTTGTATCTGGCAAGTTGAGTATTATCATCCCCAGTTATATCCAGTTCCGACACATAGATCGGTAACCCGGTCGCCGACAGCTTATTTAGTACAGTATTCATCGTGTTGACTGAGACGTTGTCCATACTGAAATGGTGGCATTGAATGCCAATACCGTCAATCAGGCCTCTACTCTTGAGCTGATTAATAATATTGACATATTGGTCGGCTAAAGAAGGGTCGTTGATAATACCA
Organism: Paenibacillus sp. ICGEB2008; assembly: GCF_000307675.1. NCBI lineage: Bacteria > Bacillati > Bacillota > Bacilli > Caryophanales > Paenibacillaceae > Paenibacillus > Paenibacillus sp. ICGEB2008. The sequence goes on along the minus strand of NZ_AMQU01000006.1, from coordinate 106,614 downwards.
TAATCATTTATATGCAGTTTGGCATTCGGGAAAGCTTGTCTAGCCTGTTGAAACGACCATATGACCCAATCCCATCCGGTCGACCCGTCACCACCAATGGCATTGCGGTAGGACGGCTTCTGATGCAACGGCTCATTCACCACATCTACAAACGCCGCATTCGGATAGCGTTGACCTGCTGCTTTAATCCACTGAGTCACTTCCGCTTTCTGATCAGCAGCCGACAGTCCTTTAACCCATCCTGGCTCCTGGGCACCCCATACCAACGTATGGAACTTGAACGGGAAACCATTGCTACGGGCATAATTGTAGGCGGTATCCGCCTGCGACCAGTTCATGTTGTTACGACTGCCTTCAACCGATTCCCACTTAGTCGAGTTCTCCGGCGTCACTTGATTCCAGTATGTCCCGTAACTAGGAGGGACACTGCCCGCAATGATATTCCCCAGAAATTTGCTTCCATTTGCCAGGCCAGCATCAGCCTGGTTGACCAGAACAGAAGATAACAACACACCCGCCAACGCCAAGCTGCTCACCAACTTGCCCACTTTAGTTCTTAACATAAAATCTCCTCCTCACACGTATAATTTGATAATACTCTTCCTCAATAATTTAAGCGCTTACATTTCCAATTATAAGAATGAATAGTTGTTTTCTGCTACATGTGAAAGTATAGATTTTACCCGAAAAATCTTACATCATTGCAGAACAGCCACAACACGAATCCCAAACAACTCTGAAACGATAACAAAAGGCTGCTGCGAAAAGTGATATACTCCCTTCACAGTAGTAGGTTTTATTATTCAACCTGTCTATCTTCTTGGGAGCATATCACCTGAAGACCGCTCCTTAATTATTTAAGGATTAAGCGCTCTTGCAATCGCGTCTACATAACTTTGGCTGGCGCGTTGACTTACTTCTGCTTGAGGAACCATCCCTTCAAAATTGTGGAATGTGCCGGGATACAGATGAAATTCAACGTCAACGCCTGCTTGGGCAAGGCGTGCCACATATTCGATCGTCTCATCTCGGAATAGATCGAGCTGCCCTACGCACGTGTAGGTCGGCGGCAGACCAGCCAAGCTTTCTGCTCTCGACGGCACCGCATATGGGGAAACCTCGCTATCTTCGGTACGATTACCCAAGTACATGTTCCAGGCCGTCAAGTTGTTCTTCCGGCTCCATGGTGCATTATCGGCCGTAATTTCATGACTTGATGCCGTAACATTGCGGTCGTCGATCATCGGATATAGCGGCATTTGGAAGATAAGGGCTGGTCCGCCTTTGTCACGAGCCATTAAAGCAAGTGCTGCGGTTAGACCGCCACCCCCGCTTGCACCAGCAATTGCGACCCGGTCCAAGTCGATGCCCAGCAGCTCAGCTTCATCGGTCATCCACGTCAAAGCGGCATAACAGTCATCGATGGCAGCTGGGTAGGGGTGCTCGGGAGCAAGTCGATAATCGACCGATACGACGACGCAATTAGCCGCCTGCACGAAGCGTTCGCACAAAGCATCGTCCATATCAGGATGCCCCATTACATAGCCTCCCCCGTGAATCCACAGCATGGCCGGAAGCTTAACGTCAGTTCGCTGGGCAGGTTCGTAGATTTTGACTAATATCTCGCCTGCAACGCTCGGAATCATCCGGCTTGTCGTGCGTACGTGTTCCGACTGCTCAATAGGCGGACTCGACAAACAACTTCTGCTCAGTTCTAAATTCTCCTCCAGTTGAAAACCGGGGAATTGTGCAATTACTGACCTTAATTCTGGTAATAAACGATTTTCAAAATCCATGCGAATCACTCCTCTATGTTAGGTTATTTTATAGTCTTTTTTCCGTCTCCGCTTCCCACTTGGCTATTTCCTTCCGCACTCGGGGTGCTACCTCTGTTCCAAGTAGCTCAATGGCTCTCATCACCTCGGCATGCGGCATCGTGCTTAACGGAACATACAGCATAAAGCGTGTAACACCAACATGCTTGCGAAGATGAATGATCTTCTGAGCAACCGTCTCGGGATCGCCAACATACAGCGCACCTTCAAAGTTGCGCGCGGCATCATAGCTGGAACGATCATAATGCGCCCAGCCTCGCTCCCTGCCCAATCTATTCATACCTGCCATCGTAGAAGGGAAATATGTATCTGCCGCTTGCTCATTATTCTCTCCGACAAATCCTATCGAGTGCGACCCAACCCTAAGCTGCGATTCATCATGACCAGCGTGCGCTGCTGCTTTCTTATAAAGCTGGACAAGCGGTGCAAAATTTATCGGGTTTCCTCCAATGATCGCCAGCATCAAGGGCAGTCCTAACAGACCTGCACGAATAGCAGAATCCTGCCTTCCCCCGCTGCCTACCCATATTGGTAAAGGGTTCTGAACTGGCCGTGGATACACGCCCAAATTGTTAATGGCTGGCCGATGACCGCCCTTCCAGATTACCTTTTCGGACTCCCGTATTTTAAGGAGAAGTTCCAAATGTTGTTCAAACAGCTCATCATAGTCATCCAAGTCATAGCCGAACAGAGGAAAAGACTCAATAAAAGAACCCCGACCCGCCATAATCTCGGCACGTCCATTTGAAATACCATCCAGCGTAGCAAAGTCTTGAAAAACGCGCACCGGATCAGCTGAAGAAAGCACCGTCACTGCACTGGTTAGCCGAATCCGTTGTGTCTGCGCTGCAGCCGCGGACAGCACCATTGCTGGTGAAGATGCCGAATAATCCTTTCGATGATGCTCACCTACACCAAACACATCAAGTCCCACTTGATCAGCAAGGATAATTTCCTCGACAACTTCACGCAACCGCTGTGCGTGACTTATCACTTCGCCTGTCTGAGCATCAGGCTTTGTCTCTACAAACGAGGTAATACCTATCTCCATGGTCTATCTCTCCCGTTCTAATAGCTTTCTTTGTGTGCCAATTGAATAACAATAAAATATCATACCAACCGGTATGTTATTTTCCCCAGTAAATATAACTCACAAAAAAGAATACTGTCAACAATCATAGTAAATTCACTTTGATTATTCTTTCATATTCACCTCCTCTTTTCGGGAAAGACCAACCCTCATTTGACAATTTTAAGGACTAATTATAAGATAATAACGTACCAATTGGTAATCAAATGAATGTCACTGAACATTATAATCAGATACATGGAGCCATTAAGAATAAAATCATGAGTAACGAGAGGTATTGTTATGGGACGAATCCGCGAATTTGACGAAGAGAAAGTTTTAGATGCAGCTATGCAAATATTTTGGGAAAAGGGATATGAAGCCACCTCATTAAGTGATTTAACTTCCAGAATGGAAATTCAACGCCCCAGTATATATTCAACTTTTGGGGGCAAAAAAGAATTGTTCGAAGCCGCACTACGCAAATACACGATGTCCCGTGCTTCTCTGATCCGAATCAAACTTCAAAGCATTCCATCTGTAAAAGAAGCATTTCGTACCTTTTTTGAGGGTGTGGTTGAAGAGGAGTATGCGGAAAATCCTAGAAAAGGATGCTTTTGCATTAATACAATGGTTGAACTTGCGCCCCATGATGAGAAGTTTGAAATTCTTACAAGGGAGCATCAAATGTACCTAGCGGTCATTTTTCAAGAAACCATTGAACGAGGTATACAATTAGGTGAGCTTGAGATCGAACTAGATGCGAAGGCTGTATCACAGGCACTAGTTGTATCGTTAATTGGTCTGACCGTCATGATAAAGTCTCGTCCAGAACGATCATTTATTGATAATACAATAGAGGTAACACTGACACTGCTTAAGTAAGTTGAATGGATTCTTTTAGCGGATAACAATCTCTATAAGACAGTTTAAAGGGCACCCAGTCGGGTGCCCTTTGTGCGTAACACATATTTTCACATATGTTGATATAAAACAATGCGTTACAATTGCGTATAAGGATGGAGGTTTTATTAATGTCCACGATGTTTTTCTTTCGCTTTTTTCTCCTTTAATTCCCTTATCCGTGCCTTCATAGATTCCTTTTGTTGTTTGGAGTAAGTACGTTTCTCCAACTTACGCTTCTCATACTCTAACTTTAAGGCCTCTTGTGCGTTGGAAGAGACTCCCTTTCGCCTTAATTCATACGCTGCCTGCCTTGCTAGCCGCTTTGGATTGATCTTCTTCGTTTCAGACCCCTTTACAGCCACCTCTTGTGACAGCCGACTAACAAGTTCACACATTTCCTCACGGATAAAATGGAGAATTTCTTCGTCTTTAGGCTCTGTACCAAAAATGTACCTGGCTGCCTTCAATTTCCCTTGGTCCTGCTCCTCCACGACTCCAACCCAATACTGTCCATCATGATAAATCGTAAGCTTCATTTGAATCCCCCTCATTTTAAATCGAAACGATGGACATCCCGAGGGGGGAAGGTTACTGACATGGCACTCTTGCTAATATAGAGTCGTCCATGCGTCTGGACTACCAACCAGACTGTGTTTTTTCGTCTCAGAAAAAGTATAGTTGCCTTACTGGAAAACAGCAAGTTAATCGCTGATATGTATTAGAGTGAACCTAGATATAGAGTATACTAGATGAGTATAAGTTCGGTACACGATGACATGATATATGTAATGGTACTTAAATACAGCGCAGAAGAGGTTGAGAATGAGTCAGAAGCATTTTGCAGATTATCCATTAAGTGAAGAAATTGTGAGGGCTCTGAATAGCTTGGGCTATGAGACGCCAACAGAGATTCAAACGGAGGTTATTCCCGTTGCGCTTGCGAAGAAGGATCTTGTGGCCAAATCGCAAACAGGCAGCGGCAAAACAGCAGCATATGGTATTCCACTTTGTGAGCTAGTAGATTGGAATGAGAATAAGCCCCAAGCTTTAATCCTGACACCAACTCGTGAACTCGCATTACAAGTTACTGAAGACATCACGAATATCGGACGCTTTAAGCGGATCAAAGCAACGCCCCTTTATGGGAAACATCCTTTTCATATACAAAAGGCCGAGCTAAAACAAAGAACACATGTGACTGTTGGTACGCCTGGACGTGTACTGGATCACATTGAACGAGGCACGCTATCCTTAAATCGAATTGCCTATCTCGTGATTGATGAAGCTGATGAGATGCTGAATATGGGCTTTATCGAGCAGGTTCAGTCGATTATTCAGGCGTTGCCTAGTGACCGGGTTACGATGTTGTTTTCCGCTACTTATCCCGAAGATGTAGCCAAATTATCACGTAAATATATGAACGATCCTGCGGAAATTGAGATTAAGGCGACGGGTGTAACCACAGCCACGATTGATCACTCTCTTATTCAGGTGCGAGAGGCGGACAAACTGGCTCTGCTCCAGGATCTGCTCATTGTTGAGAACCCTGACAGCTGCATCATTTTCTGCCGTACGCAAGAGCATGTAGATACACTATTCAGAGCATTGGCTGACCTCGAATATCCATGTGATCGCATTCATGGCGGCATGGAGCAGGATGAGCGATTTGAGGTAATGAACGCATTCAGAAGGGGACAATTCCGTTACTTGATCGCAACGGATGTAGCCGCCAGAGGGATTGATATCACAAATATCACCCATGTCATCAACTACGATATTCCCCTTGAAAAGGAAAGCTATGTTCATCGTACAGGCCGTACAGGACGTGCTGGCAAAACGGGGAAAGCCATTACTCTAATCACTCCTAAAGACAGCAACCGATTAGCTGATATTGAAGCATATATTGGATTTGCAATTCCGCAAGTAAAAGCCCCCTCAGAAGAGGCTGTAGATCTCCGCAGAGAAGATTTCGAGCGGAACCTACATGTAAAAACTGTGCTCAAAAACGACAAGCGCGAGCAATTAAACCAACAGATTATGAAGCTCAATTTTAACGGCGGTAAGAAGAAAAAACTTAGAGCTGTCGACTTTGTGGGTACCATCGCTAAGCTTGACGGGGTAACGGCAGATGATATCGGCATCATTACGATTCTGGATAATGTGACAGATGTTGAGATTCTGAATGGCAAGGGCCCACTGGTGCTTGAAATTATGAAGAATACGACCGTAAAGGGCAAGCTGTTAAAGGTACGCAAAGGGCATAAGTAGAAGGTACGCTGCATAAAAAGAGTGAGGCCATCCCGTCCAGAACAGCCGAAGGTTTTCGTAAGCTATACAGGCGGGATGGCCAAGTTCATCTCTTGCTCCTCTAATTCATCTTTCCATTTATCGATATTATAAATGACTTTGAATTTCTCTTTTAACTGAGTAACACCTTCAACTGGCACATAGCTGTCCAATTCTATATGGAAGTCCGAAATATCTTTTTTATGGTTATACATCTCTTCTAGAATATCAATGATTGTGGAAAGTCTAGATTTAAACGATAACTTATAATCATCTTCGTCCTCGAGTATACATAGATTTTCTACCCCTCTAAAAAAGGAGTTCTCTTCAAAATATAGCTTGTTACAGATCATATGGATCTGCATCAATGGTTCGCATATTTGCCAATCTGCTTGCTGCATGGCGGTTTTAAGCGATACATGTGCTCCACTAGTGTAATAATAATCTCTATAAAAACACATTGAACAAGAGGCCTTCATTATTTTAATTTTAGAATCTACAGCAGGATACCCTAATACAAATCCTTCAGCTAATAATTTCTTGGAAAAGTAATCTAACGATTTTACGAATAATTGGTATCCAAGCTCCTTACCTTCCTCATCATCTTTATGACAGCAATAGTGAATAATATCTTCATTTACTTGTTTATTTTCATATTGATATCCCATTCCAGCCTCTAAACGATCAATATGAATTTCGACTCCTGCAAATAAGTCATTCAAACTTGTTATTCTGGAATGATTGCCTTTCAAATTTATGTTTAAGTCAGCAGTACATTCTCTATAAAGTATGCAGGTGTCTTTGATATTCAGGTTAATATCTTGTCTTTTCATAAAATCAGCGATTCTCTTGAGATGCAAGTAATCCGTTCCTATAAAAATTATGTTCTCATATTCAATAGCCCCAGCATCAGATTGATTAAAATGAACAGCAATACAAACGTCCCCATCGTGTGCTATCAATGTCTCAATACTCTCAATCATCCTATTCCGTAGTGCAGCTTGTCGAGGAAATGACATGGTTAATCCAATGTATTTTGATTCTAGGTTAGGCAGCAGCTTTATTTGATCATGAAGGTAAAGCATCACACGATCAAAATTATATTTCTTAGCACTTTCATTCATTAGAAACCGTAGACCTCCTTCTTATCAATTCTTAATTTCATTTTACCATCCCCCCACTTCCACAATATACCTTTAACTCTATAAAACTAATTACGTGGGTGATAATTGATCTGCTTTATCGTATTCTCTTAAAGAGTCGCTAGAACATTTAAAAAAATTTTAGACAAGGTGTCCCTTTCGGTCATCTTCAATTGTTATACAGATATAGTTTGCTTTTTGATCAGAGGGGGTGCCTAAATCTTTGAATGAGGACATCGAATACAGAATCAAACGAGTTCAAGCCGGCGAAATCCAGGATTACGCCTACATTGTAAAGGAGTATCAGCGTCAGATTTTTGTGTACTGCTGGAGGCTATTAGGAAGTGAGCAGGAGGCAGAAGAGGCTGTGCAGGATATTTTCGTCAATGCTTTTGAGAAAATCAGCAGGTACAAGCCGACAGTGGGCTTTTCCTCATGGCTGTATAAAATGGCCTATCATCACTGCCTGAACCTGATTCGCAGGAAGAATCTACAGCGCAAATTTAAACTTACCCTGTTCACCTCAACTAACATGACTTCAGACAGTCCAGCGCAGGTTATGGAACGTCAGCTTTTCAGTGAACCGCTGAGCCGAGCGTTGGACCAACTGAACGCGGAGGAGCGTAACCTGCTGGTGCTGCGCATTTTTGAAGAAAAAACGTTTGGAGAAATCGGGGAAATCATGAACAAAAGCGAGGATGCTATCAAGAAAAAATACGGCAGGACAAAAACAAAGCTCAAAAAAATAATGGAACCCCTAAAGGAGGACCAAAAATGCGTGAGTTACAAGACAGAATTCAAAAACAAAGCCTGAAATACACCGATCTGCAAGACAGGGGGTTCAAAAACATGGACAAGCTAACCGAGCCAGAGAACGCTTTGAAAATTCAGGCTTTTGACGTCTCTGACAAAGTGATGGAACAGGTCTACCAAAAGGAGATGCCCAAAAAAGGAAATATCGGAAAAATCCATTTTCAGCCTCGCTTGACTGTCCCCATCATGATTTTGCTTTTTGTAGTAGGGGCCTCTGTGACCGGATACGCAGCTTCACAATATCTGGAATTCCGTAACAGCACGGGTAATGTCGTATTAAATACCGCCAAAACCCCTACCGAAACGGACGCCTCCAAAACGTATACCTCCACCTACGAACGGTGGAACGAAGAGGTGAAGCGCCGTTTGCAACCAGGAGAATATGCTGCTTATTACGTCAAAGACGATTCCATGAATCAAAAAAACCTATCTAATCCTGCCCTGTTTGCGTACAAACCGGCTGAACTTTCAAGTTTCAACAGCTTACAAGATGAAATCAAGCGGACTGAGGCTCCTTTATTCAACAACCCTACTCACCTACCGGATGGCTATCAGTTTGAATTTGGATACGTCTATCCAGTCGCTGCATATCCTGGAATGATGGATAAAAAGGAATATCGCGCTTTAACCGATCAACTGATGCAACAGGCCAAAGCTGCACCGGAGGGTGAAAATCTGTTTATTCAAAAGCTAAGCTGGGACAAGTCAGACTCCTCCTTTGCCCGGTATGCGAGAGGAAACGACTATGTAAACATTACCGTCACCAAATACACTCCTGAAGTCACAAAGACGACCATCATGCAAAATGAACAGGATTCGGCTGAGCAAGTGACAATCAAAGGAACCAAGGTCTATTACATCAGGGCAAGTGAAGCAAGCAAGCCCTTGGAAGCAGGAAAAAACCGACTGGGATGGCTCGATGAAAAAAGACATTTACACTACAACATATCCGATAACCAAGACAGCCCGCTGACCAAAGAAGATTTGGTTAAAATAGCCGAAGATTTGCTTAATGGTTCACCACAATAGCTGCAACGGTAAGATTTAAAAAGAGACTGCCCTTCGCCAAGGGTAGTCTCTTTTTAAAGAATAGTCCCTATACCTTTCCTCACAAACCACTACCGCATACACCATAACCTTTTTACCTCGACTAACTCCTGATCGTTGAACTTCATTCTGTATACATCTGGTTTGGATGTGTGTAGTAGAAAATCCAAGTCGTACTGCTTGTCATAATACCCCATCATTAAAGTCATAACCGCCCCATGAGTGCCTAATGCAACTTTCTGTCCTCGATAGGTTTTTAACAATTCTTTTAGAACTGCTATACTTCGGTTCTGACAAACCGTATTAGACTCTCCTCCCTGTAAAGCAAAGTTTGGATCAGAAAATGACTTATCTAATAAAGGGAATAATTCCTCATCGGGCATTCGGTGGTCTTCATTCAAAAAGATCCTTTCTTTAAGATCCTCGAATACTAAAACTTCTTGTCCTGAACATCGGGCTAATTCTTGGATGGTTAGGATTGCTCGTTGATATGGACTTGAAACGAAAACCCCGATCCCCTCTCCTTTCAGTAATTCCGTTATTCGATAGGCATCTGACTTCCCTTTATCCGTCAACCCTCTAGTTCTTTCATTTCCTTCCGTCTTCGGTGATTCGCCATGTCTCACCATGTAAATGAAAGTTTCCAAAATAGCCTCCTTAAAGGATATCGTTTTGCTCTCGTGATTCCTGAAACCGCCCATTGGTTATAATTTTAGAGCAAATCCTTCGGTATGACCAATCCAGTCTGCACTCACCATACACGAACTGATAATTGCTGTTACAATGTCATATATTATCTTTTTCTTTCATGCATAACGCTTTACCACGGAAGCTGATCATCCATGTAATAGAATCCGCCTGTTGGACCATCCTCTGGCAGGGTCGCCAGTCGGACCGCCGTTTTTGCTCCATCCTCCACCGACAGTTCCGCCTTTTCCCCACCCATCTGCGTTTTGACCAAGCCGGGGTGTACGGAGTTAACCTTCAGATGCGTCCCACTGTTTTTTTGTGCCCAGTAGGCCGTCAGCATATTCAAAGCTGCTTTGGAAGCTGCATAAGCCGGGGTAGCAAGCCGCTGCACCCGTTCATTGGAAAGTTGGAACTGAATCGATCCTATAGCGCTGCTTTGGTTGACGATTCTGCCTGCTTCGCTCTTTAACAGTAATGGCAACAGTGCTTCTGTAATCAAATAGGGTGCGAACGTGTTCACCTCAAAAGTATCTCTGAAAGCATCCCCGTCATAACCCGCTTTTTCTGCCAAAATGCCTGCATTGTTGACCAAAATGTCCAGCCGACCGTAAGTCTTCTCAATGAATTGCGCCAATTCCGCGATATGTGCAGAATTCGTAACCTCCAGCTTCACACCGACTGCCTGAATGCCATCTTGCAATAGCCCGGCCGCTGCTTCATCTGCTGCTGTTTTTGTGCGCGCAGCAACCAATACCGTTATCCCTTGCCGCCCCAATTGTCTGGCAATCTCCAGTCCGATTCCTTTGCTTGCTCCGGTAATTAACGCGATTTTGTTTGTCATGATTTATTTCCTCCTCATTTTTATAAAATTGAGAATGATCGTTCTAATAACATGAAAAAAATTTGTTTTCGTGTATCGTCTATGTCTCTAAAATACGTAGATTTAACTCGGCTATCCGTTGCAGCTTTTCTTTCGGAACGGAAGTCCGCACCATCACCCTCAGTCCCGCTAAGGCATTTTGCAGATACTCAGCCAATTCCTTCGCTTCGTACTGCTGTGTGAATTCGCCGTTTTGCTGTCCCCACGTTACGATTTCTGCAAGCAGCTCCTCCGATTTTGCAAAGGCCTTCGTCGCTATCGCATCAATCTCCTCATCCCGAGCTGCTAATTCGACAGCCGAATTCACGAACATGCAACCGGGCGGTACGTCCTCTTCACCATTAATGATAAAGTCGAAAATGAACTGAAGTGCCTGCTTAGCCGTCTGGGATTGCTTGATCCCTGCCGACCATCTACCACTAACTCGCTCTCCGAATCGGTCCATCACTTTGAGAAACAGGGTGTGCTTGTCGGTAAAAGTATCATAGATACTTCTTCGATGGATCCCCATGTGCTCGACAAGATCATTCATCGAGGTTTTCTCATACCCCTGCTCCCAGAACAGCTTCATAGCTTTTTCCAGAACAACGTTTTCCTCAAATTCTTTGCTCCTGGCCATCGTAGCTACCCCCTGACCACTTAGAATAGGTTTGGATTAATTTGCATGACCTTTTGGAAACGATCGTTCTACATTGGTCGCTGATATGTCTTTCTTCTCTGTCTGGCTTTATCCTAACATATCGGGAACGATCGGTAAAGAATTACTTTTCCCCCTTTATAGCCCGCTCCATGATTACTGTAATCACTATAGCAAACACCAATAAACACAGAAGGATTACAAAGTTTCGCACTCGTAAGCAAGCATTTTAGCGGTGGGAGCTCCCCACCGCTAAAATGCTTGCTTATGCGACTGAATACGTATTGTAAGATTACTTTGTATTTTATTAAAATATTTGGATGATCGAGTTACTAGCCATGTAAAATTAACGATGCAGCGGTTCTTTTTCGCCCAGACCCAGCACCTCTGTAGTGGTATTGTGGATCTGTTGGTAAAGCTCTGAGTTTTCCGCTAACGACAATCCATAAGAAGGAATCATCTCTTTTATTTTTGGTTCCCATTTTTCCATATGTTGTGGGAAGCATTTCTCTAATACCTCCAGCATAACGTGAACAGCAGTAGAAGCCCCCGGAGAAGCACCGAGCAATGCAGCCACCGAGCCGTCAGCGGAACTAACCACTTCCGTACCAAATTGAAGGGTTCCTTTACCGCCCTCTGTATCTTTGATCACCTGCACACGCTGACCTGCTACCACGATATCCCAGTCCTCGATTTTGGCATTGGGAATAAACTCGCGTAATTCCTCCAGGCGCTTTTCATTCGATAACATCACTTGCTGGATCAGGTATTTGGTCAATGCCATCTCTTTTGCCCCTGCCGCCAACATCGTGATGAGGTTATTGGGTTTTACGGAACCAATCAGGTCCAGATTTGAACCCGTTTTCAGGAACTTTGGTGAGAAGCCGGCAAACGGTCCAAACAGCAGCGCTTTTTGGTTACCGATGTATCTAGTATCCAGATGCGGGACAGACATAGGAGGAGCACCGACCTTCGCTTTACCGTATACTTTTGCATGATGCCGGGCGACCACTTTAGAATTGTTACATACCATAAATAGTCCACTTACCGGGAATCCCCCGATATATTTGGACTCAGGAATGCCAGTTCTTTGGAGTAAAGGTAGACTTCCGCCACCACCACCGATAAAAACGAATTTGGCAGTATGATATTCGATTTTTCCGTTATCCAGATTATGCACTTTGACTTTCCACGAGCCATCGCTCGCACGTTTAATATCCTTTACACTATGCTTGTATTTAATCTCGACGTTTTTGCTTTTTAAATGGTCAAACAGCATGCGTGTTAAAGCACCAAAGTTGACATCTGTTCCAGAGTCGATTTTGGTTGCCGCAATCGGTTCATTCAATGTACGACCTTCCATAATTAGCGGAATCCATTCCTTCAGCTTTTCAGGGTCATCGGAAAATTCCATGCCTTGAAATAGCGAAACACGTGAAAGCGCTTTAAAGCGCTTTTTTTAAAAAAGATACGTTTTTTTCACCCATTACCAAACTCATATGGGGTATGGGCCTGATAAAGTCCTGTGGATTACGAATCAAATTACTGTTGACAAGAAAAGACCAAAACTGTCTTGAGAGCTGAAACTGTTCGTTGATATTAACCGCTTTACGAATATCTACAGATCCGTCCGCTTTTTCGGATGTGTAGTTCAGCTCGCACAGTGCAGCATGACCCGTGCCTGCATTATTCCATTCGTTAGAGCTTTCTTCTCCTGCACTTGCCAGTTTCTCAAACACTTTAATTTCCCATTCCGGTGCTAACTCTTTCAGCAATGATCCCAGAGTCGCGCTCATGACTCCGGCACCAATTAAGATAACGTCTGTATTTTTCTGAATACTATTCATAAAAACCTTCCTTATCTCTTATATTTGCAAAAAAGAGCAGGCCCTCCTGCTTAACTGACTCAAGAAGCAAGGCTCCACTCAGGAACATACCTTTTCTATCTCCATTATAACTTAAATATAATCATTTAAAAATTATATCTACTTTTATCTGATAATTATAAATCATTTCTGCTAAAAAGTGAGAATTTTCTTGCGAAAATAAAAATTGAACTCAGCTTTTTATAAGAAACATAGCTGATTTTGTTACTCTCATGAAATACAGCTTCCCAATAATTAAATCAACAGTTTATATATATGAATAACCAGGAATTGTTATGTAGGATTTCAAGAATTAATGCGCGATCCATCTTGGGACTGTACGCAAACTGTACAATGCATAGAAATCAAGTAAAATAAGGGACATAAGGCGAAGATCCCCCATGACCTGGACTATTGTTGGAATATTTTCTTTTGTCAGGGAAGAACGGTTTTCGGACTGAAATGCTGAAGAAGCAGAATCCGTAATGATTCTGCAAACCTTGTAGGAATGGGGACTAGAGTGCTATGAGGAAAATAGTAGTTAGTGGGAATACGTACTTGTGGAGTTATAAAACAGTCAGAGATATTTACTGTAGATCCAAGTTGACTATTATTTCTGAAAATAAAGATATAAAATTTATAATTCAGTTTACTACTAAAGATACAATTGTCACTGGTAGCCCTTTGAATGAGGGATTACGTGTGATGAAAGAGGGTAAACAATATTCTATTAATCTGAACCAACCTAAGTATGTTGCTGAAGTGTTGCAGTATATACTTGATATGGAGTTAGATGTGACAGTGAAGAAAGTGCATGAGCTAAATGGTAATGAATTGTTGGTTAGTATGGGGTATCAGGATGTGACTGGACTTTTGATATGAACTAAGCCTGTTCCACATTCAAAATCAAGCAAAGGGCCTTCCCCGAAGGAATGGCCTATTTGTTATGGAAAGATACCTCATTTTTCATGCCTCACTCTTAGTCACTTTATAGAGAACTTGCTGTTATTTAGGATAAGTTACGTATACACCAACTGCTTTCCCTCTGAATCCCAACGCCATGCCAAATCACCTTGTAGCCATAAACCACCATAGCACTCGTCTATTCCCTTTATCTTCACCCAGTCATGTACTCCTGCCACTGTATTCCTCCCTACTTCCGATAATGCAACAACGCATTGGTCAAAGGATGGGGTTGTTTTCTTTTGATGATCAGAAAATGAGTGGCGACCTTGAATCTCCAATAGTGCATGTGGTTGCTCCGACATATTCCTTAAACGATACCAAAATTCCAAATCACCCAGGCCCAAACCACTTATTCGGTTCCCAATCTGCTTAAACAATTCTTGTGGAGTATTTACTCCTTGCTGGATGAGTTCCAAAGTTGTCTGCTCTACGATGCCCAGCCCATTGGCGGTAGAAGGTAGACGAGATAGGTGCAGTTCAAGTGCCGCATGAGCAAAAGGCAGGGCAGATGTGTCTTCGTGCAAAATATCAATATGCCGCGTTATATCCGGGGAGGTATATGCTTCCCAGATTCTTTTGCCCATCTCAAGCTCCTGCTGGCCAATCTGCTGCCACGTGCCTGACAATTTTTCTAACTGCTTCGTTGTAAGCTGTCCCAAGCCCCTAAACGGTTCAATACCTGGGTAGTTGCCGATACACAGCAAGCTCAGTTTGGTTTGGCCTAGGGTTTGCATTGAAAACCAGTACAACAAGTAACTTAGCATCAGCTGGTCGAACAAATCGTGCTCAAACCATAGCACGACTTCGTCGTACTTATGAAAGTTATGCAGAGTCTGCTCCTGAGCCTTGCAATTGGATACATAGTCTTCTGCCGGAATCCCGAGAGTTCTCTCCAAATATTCCACTCTAGCTGCTCCAGATGAGGGCTCGCCCATTTCAAGGAACACCGGACCTACCGGATACACTTCTCTCCAGACCAGGATATCTCCGCGAATGTTCCCTTTCCTCAGCTTGTCACCAACGTGGTCACCGTTGACTATATGTAGCACCGATTCTCCTCCTTCGTAAATATCGTTAAACATGGATACAAAGTCGCTGACAAGCAGCGAAGCTCTCAGATTATTGCGGGCATCGAACAATCGTTTTTTCAGCACGGATGGAGATACACATAGATAGCTTGATATTTCACCGATTGAATACCCTTGAAAATAGTACAGCTGAACCGCCAGTTTTAACTTGTCAGATAAACCCTCGACGGATTGATGAAGCTTCTGATGCCATTCCCTTCTCTCTGCGATAAGCTCCACATCATATTTCTCTACATCCATGACTATAGTTTCGTCCAACGGCATCATCGTGTGCTTCTTCCGGCGCAGAAGGCGATGACATTGGCGTTCGACAATGATCTTGAACCATCCAGGGAACGCCTCTGCTTCCTGTAACTTATGGAGATTGGCAAAAGCCTCAGTGAACGCTTCCTGAACTGCATCCTCAACTATGCTCCAGTCACCCAGCTTGGTAAATGCTACTGAAAAGGCCATCCCACTAAAATGCTGCACGATCTGCTCCCATGCGATTTGGTCGCCTAGCCGAGCTTCCTCAATCCATCGCTGCACCTCTTGCACCTCCTCTGTATGTAAATTCTATATATAAGTGCCGGTATAGCTGCAAATGGTTACTTTGTCTAATTAAACTATCGTTTCCCGAGATTATAAATACTTCATCATGATGTTCGAAACAGTCCGCTGTTGATTCTCCCAATCATAATCGGAGTTATCCATTATAAAAGTTTGAAAAGGAAGCTGCTCAATAATGTGCAATTCTAGCTCTCGTCGATGTTCAAGGAACTGTATATATCCATCGTACCCGTGCAACCCCTTATTTTTTCCATAATCCTGCTCCGTATGGTACCAAATCACAAAATCTAGCCACTCTTGAGGCCTCATCGTTTTCACTCGCTCAATCGTCTCACGGACACTAGGTTGCTTCAGATAGAACAAAATTGGATTAAGGTCCTGAATTTGCTCCGCAATCTGTAATACGTGCTGAACAAATCGATCATTTCCAGTATCATGTCGAGCGAGTAATGCACACCCTGGGTTCTGTAAAAAACAGCATTCGAGTATGACCAGCTTATCCTTTTCTCGCTGATTCTTAGCAAAAGAACTCCAACGTTGAACCATCAACTCGCAATATTTTTCTACAGGTATTCCATCGTAGATTTCATAGCGCCGGATTTCCTCATACAAACTAGAAGGAATTTCATTTTGAGCTGATTGCTGCGCAAGCGCGTATGCGATTAATGAGTCGTTACCGCTTAGCGATACAAATGGATCAATATCATGAAATACATCGGCATAGCTAGACCGGAGCCTATCAAGTTCCTCATTCGGCACACATGCAACCGATTCATAATCAGCGGGATGTCGTAAGTTCCCTTCTAAAAATAGCTCCGATTCTATTCGATGCGTGTTTAAGGTGTCCTGTATATATTGGGATAATGTAGATTTTCCAGAGCCAGGTATACCTTCAACCATAACCAATTTTGTTGCCGCAGATGGTAAATTCGCCATAGTATCACATCCTCATGAATTAAAAATCCTCTGAGAAACAATAAAAAGCATTGGGTCCTGAGGACTGACCCAATGCTTTTATAGATGATCTATAATTATTTAATAATTACGTATTCCAGGTTAACCAGTTTTGCATAAGCAACAATTTGGTCTGTAGTTAGATTCAAGGAAACTACAGTATGGTGACCACCACCGTTTTCAATCCACGCTTTAACTCCATCTTGGAAGTTTGGCTTCACATTCCACAGTACACGAGCCACTGGAAGTTTGGGAGCAGGAACTGTTGGTTCAAATGCAGTAACCTCATTGATCAGCAGTTTATAATGTGTGCCAAAGTCAGCCATGGAAACAACCACACCGTCTCCTGCCTTACCGTCAAACACCAGACGGGCTGGGTCTTCACGATCGCCGATACCTAACGGAGAAACGATAATTTTAGGCTTGTTGCTTGCCAACGTTGGATCAACTTCAAGCATATGCGATTGAAGGATCGATTCCTGACCAGCTGCTAATTCATAGGTGTAGTCTTCCATAAAGCCAGTGGATTGGTTATGGCTCATGACTTTAAGCAGACGGTCCAGCGCTGCAGTCTTCCAATCTCCTTCACCAGCGAAGCCATATCCTTGTGCCATCAAACGTTGAACGGCAAGACCAGGAAGCTGTTTCATACCGTAGAGATCTTCAAAGTTTGTAGTGAAGGCAGTATAACCACCATCATCCAGGAATCGTTTAATAGCAATTTCATAGCTTGCTTGCACTCTTACGCTGGATTCCCAAGCTTCCTTGCTGTAAGTACCATAATCAAATTCATAGAGTTCGGAGTATTCTGCGAACAAAGCATCAATTTCTTCTTCCTTCACAGCATTGACGTACTGAACAAGGTCGCCAATTCCGAAGTAGTCAACGGTCCATCCAAATTGGATTTGGGCCTCGACTTTATCCCCTTCCGTAACACCAACGTTACGCATGTTGTCGCCAAAACGGGCAACTTTGATATTGAAGCTTTCGTTATAAGCAACCGCTACATCCATCCATTCTGCGATTTGCTTTTGCACTTCCGCACGTTCCCAATATCCTACAACCACTTTATTCTGTTTCTTCAGACGGGCATTGATAAATCCATATTCACGGTCACCATGAGCTGCCTGGTTGAGGTTCATAAAGTCCATGTCAATTGTAGCCCAAGGAATGCTTTCATTATACTGAGTAGCCAAATGAAGCAGCGGTTTTTGCAACAATTTAGTACCGCGAATCCACATTTTTGCAGGTGAGAAAGTATGCATCCAAGTGATGACACCAGCAACCTCGTCACGATAGTTGACTTCTTTCATGAGGCTGGTGATTTTGTCTGCACTAACTGCCAGATCCTGCAATACGAGCGGATAAGGCAACACACCGCTTTTATTTAAGGCATCGGTCATTTCTTGTGCGTGTGCTTTCACTTCTGCTAATGCTTCTTCCCCATACAGATGTTGTGAACCTACGACAAACCAGAACTGTTTTGTACCTACTGTTGACATAACATTCATCCTCTTTTCTTCGTTTGTTAGTATAGTTGTCTTATTTTTGCCCGTAGTAAGCGTCTTTCCCATGTTTGCGCAAATAGTGTTTATCTAGAATACGCTGCGGCAATTCTTCAGCAAAATGATTCAATTCCCGTGCGAATAGGTTCATTTTCGAAACTTCTTCCAACACGACGCTATTCATAACTGCGGATTTCGCATCTTTTCCCCAAGTGAAGGGAGCATGACCTTTAAGCAGGACACCTGGCATTGCTAAAATATCCAGCCCACGCTGCTCAAAAGTTTCGATGATGACACGGCCTGTTTCGGCTTCGTAACCACGATCAATCTCGTCTTGTGTCAAGAAACGGGCACAAGGAACAGAACCATAGAAGGTGTCTGCATGAGTAGTCCCCATTACAGGTACGTCCAGGCCGGCTTGAGCCCAAACGGTCGCCCAGGTCGAATGCGTGTGCACAATACCGCCGATTTCTGCATAGTGCTTGTAAAGTACGGCATGAGTCGGTGTATCCGATGAAGGTCTCATCTCTCCTTCAACAACATTGCCGTCAAAATCAACAACTACCATATCGCTAGGTTTCATCGTGTCATAGCTAACACCACTCGGTTTGATAACGAATAAGCTGCGCTCACGATCAACAGCACTTACGTTACCCCAGGTGTATTTCACGAGTCCATGTTTAGGCAAATCCAGATTGGCTTGAAATACTTCTTCTTTCAGCTGCTCTAACACGTCAATTCCTCCAGTTTTCCACTAGATTATCTACAGCAGCCTGCTCAATCGCCAGGCCTTGTGTGTAGCGTTCCAAGAATGTTTCGAATCCCTTAACATCGGAACCGTCGGGATGAATTTCTTGTCCCTCAACATCTCTGAATACTTTTTGGTCGAGGAAGTCTTCCAGACTTTCTTGCTGATCCTTGTTCATCATGTAAGAAGCCAGAATAGCCATACCCCACGCTCCGCCTTCTCCAGCTGTTGCCATCACGGACACCGGAACATCCATAGCTGCCGCGACAATTTTTTGTCCGACAATAGGAGTTTTGAATAAACCGCCGTGAGCCAGAATGCTGTCAATTGCGACATTTTCTCTCTTCGTCAAAATATCCATCCCGATTTTCAAAGCAGCAAATGCAGTGAACAGATGAGTGCGCATGAAATTGGCCAAATTGAAACGGCTCTCAGGGGAGCGGACAAACAATGGCCGACCTTTCTCTATTCCGGTGATATTCTCTCCTGACAAATAGCCGTAGCTAAGTAAGCCGCCGCCATCTGGATCTGCTTCTAAAGCCTTGTTCAGCAACACGCTGAATAATTGATTCGGGTCCGCCTTTTGCCCCATGGCCTCATAGAACTCACGGAACAAGCCCAGCCAAGCATTGAGATCACTTGAGCAGTTGTTGGCATGAACCATTCCGACTGGATTACCATTCGGTGTGGTCACCAGATCAATTTCCGGATATACCGCCGAAAGATCCTTCTCTAATACGATCATGGCAAAAACTGAGGTTCCCACAGACACGTTGCCAGTACGTTTTCTCACACTATTCGTAGCGACCATTCCTGTTCCCGCATCACCTTCTGGAGGACAAAGCGGAATACCTGATTGCAAATCTCCGGATTTATCTAAGATTTTGGCTCCCGCTGCGGTTAGTACACCTGCCTGCTCGCCTGAGATATGAACTTTAGGAATAATGTCTTGTAACTTCCAATCGTAGCCTTTGGCTGCAATGAGTTCATCAAACTGCTTAACCATCGACTCGTTATAATCATGTGTAGTCTCATCAATTGGGAAGATCCCCGAAGCGTCTCCGATGCCAATGGCTTTGTTGCCAGTCAGCAGCCAGTGAATATATCCAGCCAACGTCGTAATAAAATCAATATGAGGAACATGTTGTTCTTCGTTCAATATCGCTTGATACAAGTGAGCAATACTCCATCGCTCAGGAATGTTGAATTGGAATTTATCAGTTAAAGCTTTTGCTGCAGCACCGGTTGTCGCATTCCGCCAAGTACGGAACGGAACAAGCAACTCGCCCTTGCTGTCAAAAGCCATATAGCCGTGCATCATTGCAGAGAATCCTATAGAACCAACCGTATGAAGGGTGATTCCGTATTTTTGTTCAACCTCTTGTTTCATTTCACGATAAGCCTCTTGTAGACCTGTAATAATGCTCTCTAAGTTGTACGTCCAATATCCATCTACCAAGAGGTTTTCCCACTCATAGCTTCCAGATGCGATTGTTTCAAAACGATGATCAATCAGCACTGCCTTGATACGTGTGGATCCAAATTCGATACCAAGTGAAGTTTCTCCCTTAGTAATCGCTTGTTTAATGTCTTGATCCATGCTCACGTTACTCCTCTCTCTGAACAACTGTTATAATCGCAATAATTGAAAGAAGGCGCTTTCTTTTGTTTACAGCCTTAGTATATTTTTTTGTGCGTACATTTGTCAATACAAAACCATAGTTATACTTACAAATACTTTGACGAACCGAGTGTTTTTCTATTTTAACTTTAGTATTTATACAGATAGGACAATAGATTATAATAAACTCATAATTATGCTAAAATATGTACATACAAATATTATAGATACATTAATTAGTATTAGAACAACTTGGAAAGAAGGAATAAAGTGAAACCAAAGTATCAGGTCATCCTTGAGGATATAAAAAGCAACATTCTTTCAGGGGCATACAGCGTAGGAGAACAAATTCCAACGGAATTCGCTTTGCAGGATAAGTATAAAGTTAGTCGCCAGACGGTCCGAAAGGCTATTTTGGAACTATCTAACGAAGGTTTTTTAAGAAGTGAAAAAGGATCTGGCACCTATGTCAGCAACCAATTTCGGTCAAAAACCGGTGGCAATTCCAGCAATAAAACCATCGGAGTCATCACAACCTACATCTCTGATTACATCTTTCCCTCTATTATTCGCGGGATTGAAGCCAGATTGAACGAAGATAATTATTCATTACTATTAGCCAGTACCAATAATGATGTCGCACAGGAAAAGAAAGCTTTGGAGATGATGCTGTCCTTTGGTGTCGATGGTTTGATCATTGAGCCTACGAAGAGCAATCTATATAATCCCAATATCGCTTACTATCTGACGTTCAAGGAACAGGATGTTCCATTCATCATGATTAATGCCTATTATGAAGAGTTGGAGGTTCCTTACTTCTGTCTCGATGACGTACAATCCAGCTATCTGGCAACCAAAGAATTGATCGCTAACGGACACACACAGATTGGCATCATTGCCAAAATGGACGATTTACAAGGGAAGTATCGAATGAAGGGTTATATCAAAGCGCTTGGAGAAGCCAAATTACGCTTTCACCCCGAGCAAGTGCTCTCATTCTATACAGAAACGAAGCAGGATCTGTCCACCAATTTGAAGAAATTCTTGACCGAACAAAGAGACGATTTAACCGCAATTGTCTGCTATAACGACGAGGTCGGACTAGAAGTTGTACATGTATGCAGACAACTTGGTATATCCGTTCCCGAAGATTTGTCCATTATTGGCCAAGACAATTCCTATATTTCCAAAAATGCAAACATCAAACTAACAACATTGACACACCCACAGGAACAAATGGGCCGTGATGCCGCCGACTGGGTTATTAAGAAACTACAAGGGAAGAAGGATCTAAGCAACCAAACCTATTATCAGCCCGTGTTAATTGAAGGAGAGACGGTAAAGAAGAAATTGAAGTGAAGGGGGAAATTTGTGATATTCACATACTCGTAATATACAAAACGCTACTGACAACGGAATGTCAGTAGCGTTTTGGCCTTTTTTGGATTCCTTGCCAGATGCGAAGCGAAATAACTTATCCATCATTATCACCTGAAAACTAAATCTGTTGACATTTTGTGGGGAATACTGTATATATTCAAAGCCAATATGAAAGGCAGTAGAGGAGGATCTGCATGCACAGAGTGATCAAGATCAGATTTACGCTTTTTTACGGTGAAGTGCCTGAGGCAAAATATTACGGGTACTTGGAGTTTAATCAGGATGGAAATATAATCGCGCTCTACAATAGGTACGGTGAGGAAATAGACATGTATGGCGGACATGAATTTGTTAGGGTAAGGGCACTTGGCAAATTTGATGACCAAGACCGTGATAATTTTTATTCTTTGTTAGAAAGTGATGGTGTAGGATAATCTGCACGATAGGCTGACGATTCCGGTGCCAAGGCACTACGAAAAATCAGCCTTTTTGATTTTATTTGCCTTATAGAGTTGACCGGCACGTTATCATAATCCCCTAACCTCATCCTGTCAAGAAATAATGCGCGAATGAGCGACACCGTGGCGGACCCCCCTTTTGCTTTCGAAATATGAATGAATTTCCGAGTATGATGAGCAATTTCGCTTTTTCCAATTCATCCCACTCCACGTAAAATGATCTTCAGGCGTTGCGGGATAAGCGATATACAAACAATAGACGGAACGCCATGAACAATCGGGAGGTAGAAGATGGACAATCAGGCTCAAGATGCAAGAGAAATGAAGAGAGGGGCAATATTAACCGCTCTACTCATCGGTACATTTGTCGCATTTCTTAACGAAAATTTACTTACCAATGCGTTTCCTGCATTGATGAGAGAATTTAACGTTGCTGCTTCGACCATACAATGGTTATCGACCGGTTATATGCTCGTGATCGGCGTACTGGTGCCGGTGACCGCATTACTACAGCAATGGTTCACGACTCGCCAGATGTTTATGTCTGCGATGGCGTTATTTTTGGCCGGTACCTGCTTGTGTGCAGTATCCCCGGCATTCGGAATCTTGCTGATGGGCAGGGTTGTTCAGGCTTGCGGAACAGGATTATTGATTCCGTTGATGATGAATACGATTCTCGCCCTCTATCCTCCAGAACGCCGGGGTGCCGCCATGGGTCTCATGGGGCTGGTCATCATGGTCGCTCCTGTCATCGGGCCAGCTTTGTCTGGCTTGATTATCGATACCTTTCAATGGCGATGGCTGTTCTACATGGTGATTCCTATCGCACTGTTTTCGATGATTTATGCATTGGTGTACTTAAAGAATGTGACAGAACTGACCAAGCCAAGGGTCGATCTTGTATCCATTGTGATGTCAACCGTCGGTTTCGGCAGCGTCACCTATGGCTTCAGCCAAACAAGTGTCTCACTTGAGCCTGAAGGTTACGGATCGATTGCAATAGGCAGCCTTTTCTTGCTCTTGCTTGTATGGCGCCAGCTTAAGACCAAAGAGCCGTTGATCGATCTTTCCGTATTCCGGCATTACACTTTTTCTCTGGTTGCGGTATTGATTGTAATTCAGATGATGGTTCTATTCGCCACAACAACATTGCTGCCGTTCTATATGCAGGATGTGATGAAGTTGACAGCATTTGCGACAGGCTTACTTCTAATGCCAGGTAGCATTTTGAACGGGATGCTGATGCCGGTATCGGGTAAGTTACTCGATAAATTTGGGCCGAGACCCGTCATTGCGCCCGGACTATTCCTGATCGCCATATCGTTGTGGCTGTTTACCGGCATCGACAGTGATACAACACAAGGTTCCGTTCTGTTCAATCATATCCTCTTATTCTTAGGCATGTCATTCGTCGTCATGCCGGCTCAGACAACAGGATTGAATCAACTTCCACGTCACCTGGTTCCTCATGGCACAGCCATATACAATACGCTCCAACAGATTACAGGTGGAATTGGCATCGCATTGTTCGTCGGCATCATGTCGTCTGGAGCCAATCGTTATCTTCATCATTCGCTCAATCCCACTGCAATGCATGAGAAGACACAAAGCATGGTTTCCGGTCTACAAACAGTTTTTTGGATTGAATTTATTCTTGCAATACTTATTATAGTGCTGGGTTGGTTTATAAAAAAGCCATCTGAACATAATTAATTCATTACTAGGCACAGATTAAATCATGTATAGGATCGCTACTCTATTTTAATTGCCTCGATATAAAGTTCAATTCTCACTTCATTCGCGACAACAATCCCGCCTTTTTCCAGATGGGAGTTGAATGTCAAGCCGAATTCATTGCGTTCAATACTGGCTGTAGAATGAAATCCTACACGTTCCCGGCCGCGAGGGTCTTTGTTAAGTCCTTCAAAAACGGTATGAAAAGTGATGGGTTTTGTTACTCCATGCAGAGTTAGATTGCCCGTAAGTTCATATTGCCTTTCGCCAGCAAGGACGCAGCTGGTGCTTTCAAACGTAATGGTTGGATACTTGTCTGCATGAAGGAAGTCGTCGCTCTTCAGGTGCTCATCTCGTTGCGATTGGCGAGTTGTGATACTATTTGCATCTATGGAAGCCTGAATACCCATGGTTGCTAAATCATTAGGATCAAAACTCAAGATCGCTTGGAAATGCTCGAATACTCCTTTGATTCTATTAATCATTAAATGCGTTACTGAAAACTCAACGGAGCTGTGGTCCGGATCAACTTCCCACTTGATATTTTCCATGAATAAGTTCCACCTCTATAATAAGATTTTGAGAAGGGTCGCTCCCTCTCAAGGCACTGCGATATTCGCATACTCCTAATATACAAAAACGCTACTGACAACGGGATGTCAGTAGCGTTTTAGCATTTTTTTGGCTTCCTCGTTGTCTATAGTCAATAAAGTTATGTACTAAACAATAAAGTTGTGTTCTAACTTATAGTAACTTGTGAGTGACTGGAAGCTTGCGGAAACAACCTGTGAAGCTGAGTAAGGACGAAGATCGATCAAGGTCAGCAGATTGCAAAGCCGTTTTGGGGTAGCTAAACCAGACCCTATATCGAAACTTTAAACCAAACGGACTTTTCTTTGCAATCCACTAAAGAGAAGTCGCCGTATTTGTTATGTGACGTTTCTTAGTTTTAAAAATGAGTTTAATCTCTTGTTTTTTATTTCTGATTAGCACGTTGAGAGAGCCATTCTTTTTTCAGTAATGCATATTGATACGTATTCTCGTATTTCGGCGTGCCGTCTTCGTATTTAACAAATGAAACGAATTCCATGAAGCAGCCTTCCTGGCGAAAGCCCAGTTTATCACACAGCTTCTGGGAACGGAAGTTATCGTCCTCGACATAGGCGTACAGTCTCCTTACTTCCTGTTGCGTAAAGAGATATTCTATGAAGGCGTTGGCGCTCTCACTTGCGTACCCTTTCCCTTCAAATCTGGCATTAAAATTCCATCCAATACCATACGTATCCGAATCTCGTTCTTCCTTCATACCAAATAGTTCTCCGATCAGTTCGTTGCTGTCTTTCAGGCATACCGCGATATGGGAGTCGTCACCGCTTCTTTTTTCGACCTCCTCTGTAGCTTCCTCCAACGTCGAAATCTGGTGATCCATAAAGCAGTTAACTCTTGGATTAGCTGTATACTCCAACAATCCGGCAGCGTCGGTTGCGGCAAAATTCCGCAGGATCAATCGGTTGGTTTCAAGTATTTGCATGGATATACCTCCAATTGTTATTTAAACGGACAATAAAGTTGTGTACGAGATATTAATGAAACATCACGAAGGTGAGCTTGCAGGTGCCAATCAATTGAAGGCTGATACTCTAAACTTATCCGTCAACATTTTATGGATAATTTATACACGCCTTCCTCACGATTCGTCTTTGTCGAAATAATCATTTGGCAAATGCAGTTCTCGCAAACAGCTGATAAATTCTCCTTTGAAATTCGGATTGCTTTTATATTCCGGCCATACCGCCTTATAGTAAGGTAGCAACTTCTCATGTGGGATAATGCCCCAGTATAAAATCAAGTTATTCAGAACCTGCGGGCCGCCCCCCATCAGCATCTGTTCAATGATCTGCCAGCTTCCCAGCTTGTTTTCGCAACTGCGCGCGGCATAGATGGCAGTGGTTTGCATTTTCAGGTCGGCATGACACAAGAAAGGCGCAAAGTTCTGAAGCGTAATCGCACCGTAATTCTCCAAAATATACCCTGCATAACGCAACGCTTCTGGGTCGTCAATCCTGTCAAGCCTTTGCAAGATCACTGAAATAAACTTCGTTAAATCCTCAGTTTTACTGGAAGCGTGCAGAATCTGTAAAGCTTGAAGAAAATCCTCATGTTTATCCGATTGCAACAGCTCCAGAAGATATTTTCTACCCGTGTCAAAGGAAGTTTTGCAGATAAGCCTAATGGCTGTGGTCCGATTTTTGGGGCTTTGTTCCGCAATATTTTTCAAAAAAGCAAGGGTTAGCTGAGAGACCTTCTTAAACTTGAACAATCCATCAAGCGCTTTAGCTTGGATTTCTTCGTTTGGAGCGCTCTGATAAATCTGGATCAGTGCATTCTCATCACCCGGCATTCGACTGCCAAACCACCCGATATCATAATCCAGAATAATTTCATCCAGCCAGCGCTCATACCAATCCAGAAAGCTACCTTCATAGACAAAGAAAAAAGGATGATCGGGATGAAAATCGGAGGTGCACACAATTCTCCCCCTATATTTCCCTTCAAGTACGAGATACATGTCGTATTCGCAACCTTGGGTACCTATGCACAACATGCCGCCCAACACCTTATTACAGGTGTCGTCGTATTCCTCATCGGGAATGTCCTCGTCCCTGGTCAGGGGCTCAATCAGATGGTTCCATTCCTCTTTGGTCATCCCGGGATGCAGAACGGATTTTGCAAGGAGCACCTGGCGCTCGGTGTAGGAAGTTGCCTTTCCAAGTGAATAAATTCCATAGTAGGGTCCGGCGCCTCCGTTGCCGATTTTCATTAAAAACAGCGCGTAAGGCTCAGGAAGTGTGACCTGATTGAGGGTTTGCCAGTCCTCTAGCTCTTTTGCTGTAAGCTTCTCTTTAACCCTATATTGATGTGAGGATGCTCCAAACACCGAGAAGTCCGCGTCCTTGCGCATGGCTTGACTCAGTTTGTTTTTTATTCGATCCAGTTGCGTTTCTTTCTTCCTAAACCACATATTTGAACTCTCCTGTTGACCATAGCCAGGTTTCCTTGTTTGCTTATCCAGCAATTTTATTGTTTTTTCTATGGGTCGTACCTCTTTAAAATGATATGTATCTAGAGTACCACAGGAAAAATCCATATGAATGGAATCTATATGTGGATTAGACTATAATCACCTTGTTATTCATGTAAGCCACTCCTCATTTCTCGGAAATTAACGACATAATTATTTAATTAAACTCATTAAACGCAGTTCATTTTAAACAACATAGAGTGAGGGAGAAAATAATGAAAAGCCAATTAAGAAATATTACGGTCGACGGTTATGCCTTCGTTTATTGGTATTCAGGCGGGTCTCGCTTCATCCTAAACCTATCTCCCAAAGAGAATAAAAACATCAAAGTCACGCTCATCTTCCAGGCAGATCCTCCCGATGAAGAGCCTCGTACTTATTGGGCCTTTTATGATATTTCAGCACAAAATAATAACATGGAAACTGTCCTCCATCTGGGTAAACCCAAGCATATCGCTGAAATTATCTCTTACTTGATGGCAAAACGACAAGAGCTTTTGACCCAGGGGAAACCTCAGGTTCTGGATAATGCCTGGGATTTATTAAAGGAGATGGGCTATTCCGAGCTAAATCCAATCTGGATTAGACAGTGGTAGTCCTAATGGCTTGTGGGCTAGCCCCCTTTGACCTGACCACTCAAAGGGGGCTTAAAGTCCACAGGGGTACGATTATTCGTTATTCGGCGTAGTCGGACTAGCCGAGGGCATCAAGCCTTTAACAGCGCCGAGAAACGGGCGAATAGACTTGATCATGCCGTAGCCCATCTTCACAACCGGGACAAATTTCTGGATCATGCCGAACAGTCGCAAGCCGCCGCCGAGCATACCGCCAAGCCCTCCTGCGCCTGCAGTGGAGCCGCCAAGGCCGCCTAACAGCGAGCCCATCATCGGCAGGAATGCCGACACCTTGGCGTCCGGCTTGCGAGAGCGCGAACGGCTAGACGGTTTACGTGCACCGCTTTTCCGGTTGCCGAGACGGACGCCCGGGGCATGCGAACTGGCTCTGCGTTTGAGAGATCGGGAATCTTGCTTCCTGGAAGGAGCACGCGGGGGAGCCCCAGCACTGGAAAGTACCAACCCGCCGCGATTAACGTCGGTGATGTAGCCGACATAAGTCTCTCCGCTGTGCAGGGTGACACAGACCGGACGGCCTTGAAACTTCTTAGCCCGTGCACGCATCTCTTTCGATTGTGCCATGGAAGTTCACCTCGCTCACTGATTATAATTCAGTTTACGCCAGGGGCGGGCTTCCTGCTTGTGCGAATGGGGCATACGCACGCCAAAAATCGCCTAACGTGCTCGTTAGCCCCACGCCAAATCAAGAGAATTGCCAAAAACCTGCTACTGGATGTTGTATCTCAGTCGTCCCCACGTTGGCGAAAATATATAGTGATCCAAAACCAAAGGGATAATTGTAATCCTCTTGAAGCAACGTTTTGGGATAACCATCTTCATCTACCTGAAATAAAAAAGAGAATGATTCCTCTTTCAACTTCGTAAAATAATAGTCTTCATTTTGAATAAGTCTCGGGTTTCCGCCTACTTTGATCAAAAAAGGCTGATCCATCGATTTTTTGTCATGGCTTAATTCCCCATCTGAAATTGCATGCTTTACAAGCCCTGGGTTAGTAAACATATCTTTGACACTTTCAGTTGAAGTGGGATGCTCAATCACCTTGACCGAGCAATTAGGATAAATGTTGTTTTCTAAATACTCCTCATAGTCTTCAGGGATGAAGATCGAAATCATGCTCTCCGGTTTAAAGGGATGGACGAGGCTCAAGTAAAAAACATATTTTTGGTTATCTTCGTGGATGAGGTCCGATTGATTATCAAAAAATTCGGGCGCATTCCCGCCGATCCAGCCCGCACTATGCTTGTTCGATAGGATCGACCCCGCATAATAAAGAATACATTCCGTTCTCTCAGCTAAAATATTCATTTGATATTCATTAGGCATTTTACAACTCTCCCTCAAGAAACGCGAAACCCCTTACTCCGCTGCTTCCGCCAGCCATGCTTGCATAGCTGGCGACTCTGCCTGATTCAAACGCAGGGCGATTTCGGTATTGATCTCATCTGGCCGCATGATCTCGACAAGGACACATACAGACTCTCGCGGTTGATTCAAGGCAAACACGCCTTCATCATCGAGCATTTTCATCGCCAGCTCCATGGCCTTCAGCCTCGAATCAAATTCACGATTCCATTCATCAGCTTCAAGCTCCACAATGGAAGGACGCTCCATAAATAATTGTTTAACATCATCGAAGTCCTCATCCTCGTAACAACAATAGGGTGAATCGGCTTCTGCCGCCAGCGCCTGTATTTCATGCGTCGGTTCCATGACAATCGCCCCTTAGCCCTATAAAATATATATCTTATTTCCATTATAAAAATTGTTCGTTCTAAATTTACCTACTTTTCGCCTGAATCCTGGAAATGTGTGCGATTAAGGTTCTAATTCAAGGTGCATCTTGGCTTCCGCCTCATCCCATGGCACCGAGTAACCCGCCCCTTTGGCGCAAAAGATAGAGGAGGATGTATACAGTGGGTCTGCCCCTTTGCGGTAGCCCATCCGTTCTATGACTTCCTCCGTATTATGACAGCGATCGTAGCCGCTGAACACGCAACGGATACTGCCTCGTCCATGCGTAAAGGATGCAAATTCGGTACTGTAGTTCATGAAAGTCGACACAGGCACCCTGCCCGTGACCACCGCTTGCGTTCCGGTTGTCTGCGGTGGATTAAAAATACCCGAAGCACGCTGAATATCGGACAGCACCCTGCCCATTTCATCGATAGCGACCTTGATTTTGAAATCGTAATAGGGCTCCAGCAGCACATTGTCCGCCTTCTCCAGCCCCTGCCGTAGTGCTCGAAAAGCAGCCTCACGAAAATCGCCACCATGGGTATGTTCTTTATGCGCGCGCCCCCTCAGCAGCGTAATGTTCACGTCGGTGACCGGCATGCCAGTCAGCAGTCCGTGATGCTCCCGTTCATAGAGATGATTCCGAATCAGATTCTGATAGCTGACATTCAGATCATCGGCATGACATCTGCTATCGAACATAATGCCGCTGCCCCTTTCTCCCGGTTCAATCAGCAGATGCACTTCCGCATAATGCCTGAGCGGTTCGAAGTGGCCGTACCCTTTCACAGCCGATTGAATCGTTTCCTTATACAAGATTTCCGGTTGTCCAAAAGAGATAGCAAAGCCAAACCGCTCTCTAACAAGCTGCACCAGCACTTCCAGTTGAATCAATCCCATGACGCGGATAGAAATCTCCTGCAATTTTTCATCCCAAACGACGTTTAGAGACGGCTCCTCCGCCTCCAGTGTGCGAAAAGCACCGAGCACCTTCTGTACATGTATCGAATTGTCGAATAATACCTTCGATTGTAATGTCGGCTCCGAATCGTAAGCTAACTTGTCCGATATCGACCCCAGACCTTGTCCGGCCTCGGCGGCGGACAATCCGGCAACCGCAAACAAATCGCCGGCCTCCACTTGTTCCACCGGCTGCGATTTAAGTCCGTTAAACAAGAAGAGCCGCGTAATTTTTTCGTCATATTGAACCCCGCCGCTCTCGTAACTAAGCTGTTCTCTCACCTTCAGCCGACCACCCAGCGCCTTAATGAACGTGAGTCTCACTCCGCCTGCATCGTGCCGAATTTTATAAACCCGCCCCTGGAACGAAGCATTCTCGTCATAAGTGGTTGTCGTCAGCAGATGCAGCTGATCCAGAAATTCAACGACGCCTGTATCCTGAAGCGCAGAGCCGTAAGCACAGGGGAAGAGAAGACCCGCCGCTATCATCCTCTGCAAGGCCTCCAGCCAGAAGCCGGAATCCTCTCTCCCCTCCAGGAATGCTTCCAGCAATGCTTCGTCTCGCTCCGCCATGGCCTCCCGCAGCGGCTCGCCGACTATGCCGTCAGCCAAGCTCTGTGTAATGCAACATACTTCCCCCGTTAACTGCTGTCGGATATCTGCCTCGGTTCTGCCTACATCCGCGCGGATCCGATCCGTTTTGTTGATAAAGAAGAACGTCGGAATCCGATGTTTGCGCAGCAGCTGCCAGACCGTCTCCGTATGGCCCTGGACACCTTCAACTGCGCTTACAATCAGGATGGCATAATCAATGACCTGAATCGCTCGCTCCATCTCCGGGGAGAAATCGACGTGTCCGGGCGTGTCTATTAAATAATAACTGTCTCCTTTATATTCCATTACCGCCTGATCTGCGAACACCGTAATGCCCCTTGCCCGCTCGATGTCGTGGCTGTCCAGAAACGCATCCTGATGATCCACCCGCCCACGCGACCGGATACTGTTCGTATGGTACAGCAGCTGTTCCGCAAAAGTTGTCTTACCTGCATCCACATGGGCGAACAGGCCAATCGTTAGTCGCTTCATAGAATCCCACTTTCAACGTTTCTTGTTGATACTACTCATTTTATTAAAGCATAGAAATCGGGAGAGTGGGTAGAAGTTGGTTTGCGCTCACAACTTGCTGGTAAGCCAACATAACTTCAAACTTGGTAGTGGCATCACCACATTAGGGATAGCAAACATAGCAAACATAAGATATCGGAAAGTAAAATAACTCCTCAATTAATGCCGAAAGCGAGTATTGTCAGAAATGGGTCTGAGTTACTGTTTGTTTGAAATAACATTATCGAGAAACTGAACTGCGTCACTATTAAATTTCCAGGAGATCCCAAACTTATCAACCAGCATTCCAAAACACGAAGACCAAGGCGTATTTGTTAACGGCATCACAACATGGCCGCCAACAGACAAATGTTTAAAGTATTCTTCCAATGTTTGTTTATCATCATTAACTAGACTAATAAATACGTTATTTCCTTTCACTAGTTCCCCTGTTACCGCCATCATGGAAGGCAAAATATCCGACATCATGATTTTTCCGCCTGCAAACTCGACTGAGGACTCCATGATCATATTTAATTCATTCTCCGATAATGGATAGTTTGGATCTTGCGGGAAATCCTTAAATTTAACTTTTTTAACTTCTTTCGCGTTTAAAGCCTTCGAATAAAAATCAATCGCTTGTTCTGCAACTCCATCAAAGTTTAAATATACAATAGCTGACATAAAGTAAAACCTCCTTCGTGTTATACATGCAGTATAATGAATAAGAGGTGACAGATGTATGTCACCATTTATAGATATAGTACAAAAAAAAGAAGGAGAACCTATGGAAAAGGTCGAGAGGTTAATATCCATCATCATGATATTGCTGAAAAAAGACATCGTTACAACAAAAGAATTCGCACAATTATTTAACGTTTCCAAAAGAACGATCCTTCGGGATATGGAAACTCTGAGTTTATCGAACATCCCGATCTATTCTATTCATGGAATTCATGGCGGCTATGGCATTATGGATGAATACAAGGTTGATAAACGTCTTTTAAGCAACTCCGACTTGGAGAATATATTGACTGCGCTCGGCGGATTAGGACAAATTCTAATTAGTAAAGAAGTTGAAGTGACTATTAAAAAAATAGAAGCCATGGTTAGCCCATTGTCTCCAAAAGGCTCAATCCAACTGTCATTTTATGATTGGGAGGGTCGGTCTGAGATTCTTCAAACCTTGAAGATATGCCAAGAATCGATATCAAAGAGAAAGTTGGTCTCATTTGATTATATAGATAAAAATGGCACCGCGACGAATAGAATTGTCGAGCCATATCAGCTTCATTTTAGCGAAATGAGTTGGTATTTGAAGGGATTCTGTTTACATCGTCAGGGATATAGAACATTTAAATTATCCAGGATCGATCATCTTCTTATGGAGGAAATCACATTTAACCCTAGAGTTGATTCATTGGGACAAGAACATGAAGCAAGTTATCAATCGGAATCAGTCTCTATTAAGGCATTAATTTCGCCTAGCATAAAAGATCAATTTATAGAAAGGTACGGCCGAAAGAGTATTGAAAACTATAGTCCTGATTATCTCTTAGCCACCATCCGTGTTCCTCAAAACACTAATGGATTTCAATTTTTAGCAAGCCTCGGTACAAATCTAGAAGTCGTAGAGCCCAAAGCATATGTTGAAGAATTTCGAAATTATTTAAATAAAATGGTGGCGATATATAATGAAAACCCCAATTAATTCTGATAAATAAAGAGAGAGTGTGGTGGATTCTTTTTATACTAATTCTTTAATTTGGGTGGCCCCGTGAGGGAAAATTTACAGGTTTACGTATCCTCCACTTTCAACGATCTTTTGAGGAGAGACATACCGCTGTTGAAGCCAATGATACGGTTCAGCTTAACGTCGCTATCAGCGAAATTACTAAAGGAGCTGCCGCCGTCAGCTCCTTGTTTTAACTCGTCTGGTGTACGTATTGTCATTTTCTGTCCTGTTTACCCACTGGAATGCTCTGAGCAAAATGAAATACATTATGAGGGTCGTACTTTCGTTTCACTTGCTTCAATCTGCCAAAGTTCACGCCATAATACGCCTTGGGCCAGTTCTTAATCTGCAGATCGGGAAAATTCACATAATTCCCTTTAACAAAGGGACGTAACGCTTTACGGAACCTTTCCACCCACTGAATATTCCGCTCCTGCTCCCCACTATTTCTCCAACGGGCTGACAGTTCGTAGATTGTCTCAGCCTTCCGATGAGGATAGGCCGTTGCAGTAGGCGATACTCGACTCACCGCGCTTCTTGCACCGCCTAAGCTCTGACTCCACACGCTAGAATGCCTGTTGGGTGCTTGAGCTAAAAAGTCGCGTATAATTCGTACTCCTTCAGGCGGTAAAGGTTGGAACCCGTAGGCCCCAGTTATTTTAAACTTTGGTTCCAAATTCAGGTCCGATTCGGTAAAAAAATGGGTTGCTTCAATAAAAGGTACTGTCTTCACCATCACCTTCACCGGGGTGCCTGCTCGCAAGAGCGGTCTAATCAATCGACGCAGCTCCTCTGCACCGCCAAGCAATTGCCCGGTAGATACAATGGATCCCACCTGCTTGACAGCCACCTCAATGGTTGAGGTTAAGCGGTTTGTGACCGATGGGCCCCAGCGTTGCCAAGCCGGTAATACCTTCTCAAGATCGCTCCATTTCCACGTAATACTGTATATAGAAACCTTCGAAATCGGTCTAACTCGAAATGTAAACTCGGTAGCAATACCAAAGTTCCCTCCCCCTCCGCCTCGCGATGCCCACAATAGATCGGAATGTTTCTTGCTGTTTGCCACAATCGTCTTTGCCCCATACCGCCCCGAAGCTACGACCATCTTCACTTGTTTCAAGTTATCGCACGTAAGTCCATATTTGCGGGAAAGAAGTCCAATGCCTCCTCCCAGGGTGAGCCCAGCTACGCCTACATCGGGTGCAGTCCCCGCCGGAATGGCCACACGCTTATTCCACAGCTTCTTGTACACACGGGCAAGTGGATTTCCTGTTTGGACAATGGCCACTCCATTTTTTCGATCAACTGTAACCTTATTCATCTCGCTCACATCGATAATAATACCGCCATTTACAGTTGAGAAGCCTTCATAGCTATGCCGTCCGCTGCGCACTCGCAGCCGTATGCCCCGCTCACGAGCCCATTTGACTGCGTTGATCACATCCTGAGTTCGTTGGCAAAAAACAATGACCCTTGGAAATTTGGAAAAACGCCTATTGAACTCCATTCTGGCCATATTGTATGACGGATTCCTCGGAATTACGATCCTTCCGGTTAATCGCGTACTTTTCTTTTGCAACTTTTGTGCCATCTACTTTACACCATCCCCGTTCATGACATAAGCCTTTCTCTTCAGCTTATTTCTATGTAGAGACACCTGGCCTAGTAACGGCACACACCCAGTGTGAATCGTAAAATAGTTCAAACCACTATGAACTAAGACATGGTCATTTATCTAAGTTGCCGATTCGCTTTGCGTCTGAGGGGTTACACCTAGAGGTGAGACGATACGCACGCTTTTCATCAACGAGGGCAGAAAAGGAGCCATCCCTAGTGGGATAGCTCCTTTTCTTATTCTCAGTACGAATTATTCTTGTACAATTCGAAATCTGCTAATCATTTCGCTCACTTGTTGGCTTGATTGTTTCAATTGTTCAGCTGCACTATGCAGATGGGAATACGCTTGACTCTGATCGTTAGAAGCCGAACTTATCTCTTCTGTGGCAGAAGCTGCGTCTCGAGCTACATCGGATATCTTGATAATGGATGAGATGACCTGTTCCCTGCTAACATTCATCTGCCCTATATCCCCATCCATCTCTTGAATCGAACTGATGATTTCCTTTAGCATATCCATAATCGATTCAAAAACCGTTCCCGACTCCTGAACAATAAGAGATTGTTCGGAGATAATCACCTCTGTTTGATTCATGACCTGCAACGTTTGAGAAACTTCTGCCTTGAGGCGTGCAATAGTTGTGTTAATTCTCTCTGTTGATTCATAAGTCATGGTCGATAGCTTGCGAATCTCTGTAGCGACAACTGCAAATCCTTTTCCGGAATCGCCGGCACGCGCCGCTTCTATGCTCGCATTTAATGCGAGGAGCTTCGTTTGCTCAGATACTTCATTAATCGTTTGTACGATTGTGGAAATCGTAAGCATCTGTTCTGCCAGGCCTTCAATATGTTGTACGACTAATTGGTTTGCTTCTGTCGTTTGGAGATTGTGATCCTGTAATTTCTTTACTTTATCCATGCCGCCTCTTAAGACGATTTCCGCCTCCGAAGACAAGCTGGTCATTTTTTTGTTCCTTACATTTACCTTTTCAATCGTGTCTGAAAGCGCCATTGTTTCACGGCTCGTTGCCTCTGTCAAGGACGCTTGCTCGGAAGCACCAACTGCAATTTCATTAATGCCTGACGTCATTTCCTCGCCGGTTGCCGTTGTTTGTTCCGCGATAAAGGTAAGTTCATGAGCGGAAGTATTTACACGGCCAATCGATTGGCTTACTGTCGAAATGAGTTCTTTCATACGAGATACCATTATATTAAAATCAGCGGTTAATTGCCCAAGCTCATCCTGGGAGAAGGTACGTATATCGACGGCCAGATTGCCCTCCGCAATCTCTCGCACACGTCCACGCAAATAACGGATCGGATGATGGATGGATCGGATGATCAAATACCCAAGCAACGATGAAGCGATCAAGCCTGCTAATGTTAAAAGGATACTGATCAATCGCAGGAAGCTATATTGTTTTTGTGTGCTGTCCAACATGATTTGGTTATCATCGTAGTACAGATCGCCTATGTGATCCAAAGCGTCTTCCATCTGGTCAAACTTTTCGCTGCCCTCCTGATAAGAAAGAAGATTCGCCCTTTCACGCACAGTTGAATCCTTTGACGATAATCCGTCAATCACTTTCTTGGAGACCAATTCATACGCTTCAACCGTTGCTTCGTAGTCTTGAATCAACTTTTCCTCATTATCAAAAATTGTTCCAAATGACTTATACTTATTAAGTTTCTTCTTTGCTGACTCCTTTTGTTTTTCGTAATCCTCCAGTTGTTTCGAAAATTGCTCCGACCCTGGTTCGTAACTGTACAGCGATCGTTCTGCCAACAGCATCTGATATAGGTCGATATCCGCTGTACGAATGAGATCAATGACTTCCGCCCTAATACTAAGGCTTTCCTCAAGCGAGGATTGTACCCGCTTCAGATTGTAAATCCCAACGCCTCCGATCACAAGGCTGGTGATTACAGTAACGACGATCGTTAGAATTACCTTGTTCCTGATCGTCATCGTGAACTTCTTACCTCTCATTATGCATCACTCCCATCTAGTCCCTCTCGAGGTAACATAAAATAATATTCGACATGGTTTGCTAAACACCTTTCTATACAGTAGAGTTATGAAGAAATCGTGAAATTGTTAGAAACCAAGAGTCACACACATGGAATTACGTTTCCAAACCCCATTTTTCCTAGAGAGGGAATGCTTAATTTTTAAATCACAATCGAAATACTCTGCCCCTTCATCCTTCGCTTCATTTTGACAGCAAGGGACCCTTCTGCATGGATTGCAGAAGGGTCAACGGTTAAAAAATGGTGTGCTGTTACGGTTCACCGTATCGGATCTAACGGCAAATAAAAAGGGTCTGTTTACAGTGTCTCACTTAAACAACCACTTTAGAGTAATCCTGGAGTCATTAATCCGAACGATGAGACGACCGTTACATTCGGATAGGTCCATGCGCTGACGATTTTAGCCATATCCACAACTCACCCACTTGCATTTTTTTACAAATTGGAATCATACTAACATGACGATGTTCGTTCATTATTCCATCCCGCTAAAGAAAGGTCACCTGCCAAAATGGAAATAATTAGAGGTTTGGGGCTGGTCGCAGGGAGAATCATTACCATGATCCCGCTCATGTTGTTTGTCACTTTATTTATGGGGAGAAAAGCCATTGGGAACTTCCTGTTTTTGATTTTTTAGTTATTTTAATTTTGGGAGCTCTTGTTGGAGCAGATATAGCCGACCCTGATATTCGCCACATCCCAACAGCCTTCGCTATCGTTAGTATCGGGATCGTTCAAAAGATTTTCTCAGTTGGGGTACTTAAATTTCGTTGGTTCGGTAAATTGGTAACGTTCGAGCCTATCATCGTTATATCTAAAGGTAAGTTCATAGCTAAAAACATTAGAAAAACGAAATATTCCATAGATAACATCCTGCAAATGTTAAGAGAGGAAAAGATTTTTGATGTCACTCGCGTAGAAATTGCAGTCATTGAGGCAAATGGAAAATTGAGCATTCTCGAAAAGGCCAATCGTTCAAGCTCCTCCACCATATCTTATCCCATTGCTCGGGAGGGGAAAATCGAGAAACGAATCCTCCACGAACCTGGAATAAACGAACTTTGGGTTAATGCCCAATTAGCGGCACAGCAAATTCAAAGTCTTCCTTGCGACAGTTGACGATCTGCATCGTGTATCTATTACAAAATATATGGATAGCGATCTTACAAACTTGCCCCCTGTTCATCACTAGCCTAAGGAGAATTTCATTTATGGCTGTGGAGAACGAGGAGATTGAAGTTAACCTGGTCATAACAAAATGGAATAACTTCAGCGGACGTGGCAAATGCTGAATTATCGAGTAACCGCAGAAAGAAGTTTTCTCATTCTTTCAATTGTTGGGGTATCCAAAGGAATATTAACTGTAACCTGGAGGTCAACGGAGTCCATAGCCTGAAAGGAAAGATGACCAAAACGAAGGGAACCGACAACAGGATGATTAAGCAGCTTTTCGCCTTCCGGCACATTTATAACTTGATGCAACGGCCACCATTCCCGGAACTCCTTACTTTGCTGGTGCAGGTCCTCAATAAACTCTCCCCACCAAGGATCCCCGACTGTATTTGCATAGTTGGCCCGAAACTGGGCTAACCGATGTTTGGCGTTCGCTTCCCAACTGTCACCCAGCATCCGCTTCGCATTATTCGTAGTGAATAGGCGCCATATCGAATTTCTATCTCTTGCCGACATTGCTTCGTAATCTCCAAAAACGAGAATCGCGGCCTGGTTCCAGGCTACGACATCCCACCTTGAATTTACCACAAAGGCAGGGCTTTCCCCCTGTCTGTCCAAAAAATCCTGTAGTAGCCGGCTTACCTTGTTCTGTGGCGCTTGATTACTCGGGGGTAAGTGTCCTGCAGCGAGCAAGAAGAGATGTTTTCGCTCAATGTCGTTCATTCGCAGCGCACGGGACAAGCTATCAAGCACCTGGATGGATACCTGAATATCTCTCCCCTGCTCCAGCCATGTATACCAATCCACACTGATACCAGCGAGTATGGCAACCTCTGCCCTCCTAAGACCAGGTGTCCGCCGTCTTTCACCGGAAGGCAAACCTACCTGCTCCGGAGTCAGACGGGCCCGTCGGGTACGGAGGAATTCAGCTAATTCTCCGGTCTTTTCCCGTTCCTCCTGCATTTCATCTCATCCCTCCAGTATTTCTTTGTATTCTGGGAGTAACACTCCTAGGTTAATTCCTTCTCTCGTTATTCTATATCATCGATTATATACTGATGTAGTCATATTTAATTACAAGATAAGGTTAGGAGGAGATTCTATATGAACCAACTAAATGGCAATCATTTGAAGGGTGGGGAACGAGCACCGTTATTGGATTGGAACAAGACTTCTCTGGTCGTCATTGACCTCCAAAAATGGATTGGCAGTCAGTATGCTCCTTATTCTGCCGAGATGGTCATTGCAAATTCAGCTAAGCTGGCCAATCTTTTTCGTAACAAGGGGGCTTTTGTGAATCTTGTACACGTATCCAGTAAAGACTTCAAGGATATACCTTCTCCCAAGCTCGATATCACGGTACCTAGATTGAACCTGATAGAGGGCTGGGATGAATTTGTTCCCGAGCTCGGAGTGACCGAGACAGACCATATCATCTCCAAAAAACAATGGGGGGCTTTCCATGGAACAGACCTTGACCTGCAGCTGCGCCGCCGAAATATTGATACGATCGTTTTATGCGGTATATCCTCAGGTATCGGAGTCGAT
This sequence comes from Paenibacillus sp. ICGEB2008, assembly GCF_000307675.1. Classification (NCBI taxonomy): domain Bacteria; kingdom Bacillati; phylum Bacillota; class Bacilli; order Caryophanales; family Paenibacillaceae; genus Paenibacillus; species Paenibacillus sp. ICGEB2008. The sequence goes on along the minus strand of NZ_AMQU01000006.1, from coordinate 66,818 downwards.
ACAACCGCAAGAGAGGCATTTCAGCACGGCTATCAACTTATTTTTGCAATTGACGCCATGACCGGGTTCACCAAGGCCGAACATGAGCATGTACGGGATGTTATTTTTCCGAGGATTGGCCGGATTCGCACAACGGAAGAGATTCTAGAAGGGATTTAGGTTCGCTTTAAAAGGGAAACCCGATTGTGTCTAGAATCAAAATATGCTTTTAAAAATATGGTTGGCTATGGCTCAAGGCCATCCATCCCAAGGATCTGGCTGCAGGCATACGCGTGGTTCATGCCGGAGGCACCTTAATAACGCAAGAGATGGCGGGCAAAATGATTAAAAGCATGAGCATGAACAATACCTCCACCGTAAAAAGTAATGAGTACGGGCTCAGCGCCCGTGAACTTGAAGTGCTGCATAAGCTGGCTTCCGGCCTGCGCAATCAAGACATTGCTGAGGCGCTTTTTCTTAGTGAAGGGACTGTTAAGAATTACATCTCATCGATTTACTCGAAGCTTCAGGTCAAGGGAAGGCGAGAAGCTGCCCGCATAACCCGGGATTCGGGCATATTGGATCACAAGTAACCATAAACCATGTCATGACCAAAGAACACTATCTCTTTATGACTTTTCCAGCATAAACTCATAGCTACCAAACGTTATAGGAGCTGATGAAGGACATGAGGAAAGTAAGGTCCAAAAACATAGAGAGGCTGCTTCGCTTTCCGATAATCTGGATGCTTATGGGTGCGGTTCTCTGCGCTGTCTGTAACGGCAAGTTTTAAGGCCATCCTTTGCTGGATGGCCCTTTTATCATGTCCCATTCGTGGGGGCTCTTCTTTCTGCAGGCAAAAGGCCGCCTTCCTTATTCCGTTTCATTTGGAGATGTTAACGGATTTTTGAGGGCAGGGAGTAGAACGCCGTCGATTAGCGAAGTGTAGAAAAGCTTGTCGAATGTTTTGCGCTGTACGAGTCCGCGATAAGAAGCCATTGAAGTAATAACCTGGCAGGCCATTTCAATGTCCGCACGGGTGGAGATTTCACCGCGGCCGACGGCCCGCTGCATGAGCTCACGATTCACTACAGCCCACGGTTCGAAAATTTCTCCGTTAATTGATTCCCGATTCTGCGAAAAAAAGGAGCCCAGGCCTGCGAGTACTCGAAGTTTGCGTTCACCTTCTTCGAGCGATTGCGGCTTCAATAGCGCAAGCAGATCATCGCGCAACGTTCCCGTATCGGGCAAGAGGTGAAGCTCAAGATGATTTCGATTCATCCAGGTTAAAGCATCTCGGACTAGCTCTGTCTTGGAGGACCAGCGGCGATACACCGTCGCCTTTCCGGCCTTCGCTCTAGCTGCGACCATGTCCATTGTCATTCCATCGAAACCGGCTTCGGCGAGGATGTCGATTGTCGCTTCCAGGATTTTAGCATCCCGCGTGTGATCTCGTTTCCGGCCTAATGTTTTCTCTGGCTTTTCCGCTACTTCGTCAGCTAATTTAGACCCGATTGACTCTCTACTTTTCATTTTATTCATTACATTTAACCTTCCTTTTCGGTACTAATTAGTTTCGGAACTTGAAGGTATCGTATTGTGGTGCTTTAATTTAAGTATCCCACACAGAACAGGGAATTTAAAGGAGGAGTATACCATGGATAAAAAGGTCTGGTTTATCACGGGGGCCTCTCGCGGTTTAGGCCGCATATGGGCAGAAGCCGCGCTCACGCGTGGCGATAAAGTTGCAGCTACCGCCCGCAAATTGGAGGACGTTGCCGATTTGAAGGAACGTTTCGGAGATCTCGCTCTTCCCATGACACTCGACGTAACGGATGCTGAGCAGGTCCGCCAGGTCGTTCAGCGGGCTCATGCCCATTTCGGCAAGCTGGACGTTGTCCTCAACAATGCCGGTTATACTTTGGTCGGAATGATCGAGGAGGCAAGCGAAGCCGATGTCCGCGCTCTGTTTGATGCGAACTATTTTGGTTATCTTCGAGTCATCCAAGCTGCCTTGCCACTACTGAGGAAGCAGGGCAACGGCCATTTGCTCAGCGTTTCAAGCTCCCTTGGGATCGAGGCAAGACCGCTCATCGGCTTCTATTGCTCCTCCAAATGGGCGGTCGAAGGACTCCACGAAAGCCTGGTGCAAGAGGTCAAGGACTTTGGGATTAAGGTGACACTGCTTGAACCCGGTGCCTATGCGACTGAGTTTGGCGCTTCAGGTAAGCGTGTACCGGAAATGGACGTCTATGCCGATGTACGGAAGCAGGTGTTCACGCATCTATCAACCGAGAAACGCGGCAACCCTCAATCGACTGCAGAAGCCGTTCTCAAGATCGTGGACGCAGCGGAACCCCCACTACGATTTGTGCTCGGCTCGGAAGTCCTGCCTATAGCACGCGGCATCTATGCTGACCGTCTAGCCACCTGGGAAGCCTGGGAGACTGTCTCGAATGCAGCGCAAGGCAACCCTATGCAATAAGCCGTTGCAATTGGACTGGAACGGACATCTACATCACTTAGCAGAATATATATCCGATAACCAACCGGCTTTCTATTTTAGCAAAGAGCCTCTCCGAATTTTTTTTCGAAGAGGTCCCTTGTTGTAACTATAGATTTAGCCCTACTTGTGATACGGTTCACCTTATCACTCTAACGGCGAGAAAAAAGCCGTTGTATTTCGGTTCTCCGAGCTATAGGTAATGAAAGTTTTAGGGCCATCCTTAGCCTCCCTCATCTATGAAGAAAGGACAGGGCGGTCGCCCCTGTCCTTCTTTACTTTAACTAAATTTTTCTATTATATATTTTAACTGTAATTGGAGCGACAATCATAACAAGGAGTATGCCGATAAAGATGGTCATTGATGCGCTTGAAGTGAACTGTCCATGATTGGCTAAATCTTTAAAAGCCGTGACCAAATAAGTAATAGGATTATGTTCAGCTACGCTCTGCAAAAAATGGGGCAACGTATCAATAGGCACGAAGGCGTTGGATAGGAACGACATCATCATGGTAACCATTGTCGAAATACTAGAGATCGTTGATGCGGATTTGGATAGCAGACCAATCAATGCAAATACCCAACTGATTGCGCATGCGCCGAATATGGCCAAAAGCGAAGCGACGATCAACCACCCAAACCCGGCTTCCGGACGCCATCCAAGAATAAAGCCCGTACCGATCGAGAAAAAAGCCGCCGCGACATATCGTAAAATATCTGATGCCACTAAACCAGCCAGTGGAGCAATCCGGACAATGGGTAATGATTTAAACCGATCAAAAACGCCAGTATCCAAATCTTCTCGTAATTGCGTGCCCGTTGCCGATGACGACATGACCAGTGTTTGAATTAGAATTCCCGGCACGATGATTGGCAAGTATCCTTGTACACCTCCAGCAATCGCACCTCCGAACAGATAAGAAAAGACGATCATGAAGAAAATAGGTATTACGGTTACATCTATCAATTTATCGGGATTATGTTTGATTTTCAGGATATTTCTTTTTGCCATTACAACAATATCATACAGAGCGCTCTTTAAGTTGTTTTGTTTGCTTATCACGGATTCCATGTTTATCCCCCTAATTATTTAGTTAGTTCCAAAAACACCTCATCAAGCGTCGGTTTTCTAACCGAAAACTCTTTGATTTCTATATCTTGCTGAGTTAAATCTAATAGTAATCTCGTCATCACTTTCGTGTCTGCCAGCTTAACGGTCAATTTGGTTCCTTCGGGTGAGATCATGGCCTCCTGAGCGATCTCCGCCTTGATTAGTCCTTTGGCTCTTTCGGCGTCCCTCATATACTCCAGAGTAATTTCAAAATGGGTATCGCTTAACAAAGACTTCAATTCATTCGGCGTTCCCTGAGAAATGATTCTTCCATGATTAATTATTGCTAGTCGATCTGCTAGTTGATCCGCTTCCTCCAAATACTGAGTTGTCAGCAAGATCGTTGCCCCGTCGCTTGCCAAGTTGCGGATCACTTCCCACATCTCTCCTCGTGTGCGTGGGTCTAAGCCCGTTGTCGGTTCATCAAGAAAAATGAGTGGGGGCTTCACGATTAAACTCACCGATAAATCCAACCGTCTACGCATCCCGCCCGAAAATTCACGAATCGGTCGATCCTTTGCCTCGGTTAATGAAAACTGGTTGAGAAGTTCAAGAGCCCTCGCTTTGGATTGACTCGCTGATAAACCATTCAATTGCCCAAAGAGCTTCAGGTTTTCCATCGCGGTCAATTCCTCATCAACGGTTGCATATTGGCCCGTCAAGCCAATCAAACTTCGAACCTTTTGAGCGTCTTTGGTGACGTCTTTGCCAAAAATCATTGCTTTGCCTTTTGACACTTTAGTAATCGTTGCAAGCATTCGTAAGAAAGTTGTCTTTCCTGCACCATTCGGACCCAGAATACCGAAGATCTCTCCTTTCTTAATATCCAAAGAAATACCATCGACTGCTCGCTTGTTAGGAAACTCTTTAACGATCTCTTTAGTTGAAACGGCTAGCTCTGTCATTCTGTTTTCTCCTTTGCGCATTTAGTAAGGGTACCTTTCCAATAATATAAGGTACCCTTACTAAATTGTCAACAATATAATTTGAATTACTTCGGTGACCTGATAAAATAGAGGGGGACGGAGAACAAATAAGGGGAAATTATTGTGGATGAAAAACAATTAAACGTCGATATAACCACTAACTTCATGAAATATAATGATTTACTTACGACGTTCTTAAAAGAAAGCAAACTTAAAGGCAGCAGCGTGTTTACCTCTCCAAATCGAGGGCAAGGGAAAATATTGAGTATCCTTCATCAGACGCCAAGTATTTCCCAAAAGGAATTAGTCAATCAATTGGATATGCGCCCGCAATCTGCTTCTGAAATGATTAAAAAGCTAGAAAAAAAGGGATTCATCGAGCGGTATAAATCTGAAGAGGATCAACGCGCGATGATGATTACGCTAACTAAAGCCGGCAAAGTAGTTTTAAATCAACCCGGAGATTTTCAGCCTGTATTTTTAAATGTTCTAACGATGGATGAAAAACAACAATTTAATCGAATACTCGAAAAACTTGTATCCGAAATTGAACCCGAAGTCGCGAAATTTCGAAACAAGCAATAGGGGCGTCATTTATAGATGCCGAAGGGGGGGGGACCAGCAGCACGCCTGAATTTCCGGAGAAGGTAGGTTGCGAAAATCAAAGGGAGCCGTCCCTAAGTCGATGATTTGGGGACGGCTCCCTTTACTGTTTACCTCACTTTTCGCTTGCTATTAATTTTTTTGGGACAATCCAACGTATTGCAGCGAGCAAATTTCGCCCTACTTATGATATGGCTCCCCCCGATTAATCTTCACCGCCCGATAAATCTGCTCCACCAGAACCAGTCGCATCAGTTGATGTGGCAAAGTCATCCTTCCGAAGCTCAGCTTCTGCTGGGCGCGGCGAAGGACTTCGTCAGAGAGACCATGACTACCCCCAATAACAAAGACAACATGGCTTGTACCGTAGGTGCCGAGCTTGTCCAGTTCCTCTGCAAGTTCTTCCGAGCTCCAGAGTTTGCCGTCGATGGCAAGCACAATGACGTGTGCTTCACTTTTCACATGAGCAAGGATGCGCTCACCCTCTCGCTCCTTGACCTGTCGGACTTCCGCCTCGCTCAGTGTATCAGGAGCCTTTTCATCGGCTACCTCAATCATTTGGAACTTGATGTATGGCCCCAGCCGTTTAGCGTATTCCTGAATGCCCATGACCAAATACTTCTCTTTTAACTTCCCCACACCTATAAGCTGAATAAACAAATTCCATACCCCTATCTATGTCGATTAATAATGTAAAATCGTATTTACGATCCTTAACTTAAAAACATACCTGTAACATAGTTATTTTAGCATCTGAAACGCCTCTTACCTATCTTTTCCTCTCCGTTACGAGCCTATCCTCATTTCAGATCATAGCGGATCATTCATTTAGGCCTCATCACAATGGAATGCTTTCAGTTCCGTATTCATCAAGACACCGTATTAGCATCTGTTGATATTCGCTGATTTGCTCCGCTGTCGCTGATCCCCGTAGTGATTCGAACAATGCTGTACATTTCTTGAAATTACGATCATTACCTGACTGATCAGCCAGTTGCATCGCCCGTACAGTAAGCCCCACTGCATCCTGTAATCTGCTACATTTGCGATGGTACAAGGCCAAGTGATAGCAGTAGTTATAATAGTAAGATATGTTCTCTGTGTCTTCATAACTTTCAAACTCATCAATCTGCTCTGCAAACGTATGTAAAATATCTGTCACGTCCAAATGATACATAAGCGCTGCCTGTAATATGGTATTTAGCCCCGGTAAAATTTCCTCTAGATTATCCTGCAAAAAGGCTACATATTCCTCGATCAGCTCTATATTTCCAGACAAAATATCTACTGCATATAAATTAGTCTTGGCTAAAAACCTTAATTCCTCGACAACCTGATTGTCTTCTTCCTCTAAATCCTCCATCCACCCTAGCTCAGCATACTTATAGATGCACTCCCTTGCCTGCTCATATGCACCCTGGTGCTGGTGAGCCATTCCGCACATCAAGTGACTGAGCCCAAAATAATATACCAACGGACGTTCTAAATTCACATGCGGGATGGGTAATTTCATTGCTTTATAATACTGCCTTTCTTCGTAGATACGCTGGACACATTGATACAAAATATCCGCCGTCTCCATCACCTTTTTCCAATTTTCAAAAGCCACAGCCAACTCTAACAATTCAACAATGATGTCCGGTTTGAGTGATTTCAGGATAGAAGTTTGCAAAGATATTCCTCCTTATATTTCCATTTAGAACCAATTGTATAGAAAGTGAAAAAGAAGGTCAATATAAAAAGTACTTAAAAGTACAGTTATATGTGTATTTATTTTGCATAAGATGGTCTGTAACGATATTCTCTCCTCTTCTAACCTTAAGTGGGGGTGATTACATGAGTTTACCAGAAAGTGTCGGAAACCGAATACGAGAACTAAGAAAAGCTAGAGGCTGGACACAGGAACAACTGGCAGAAGCAGCAGGGCTTCATTACAGTTATATTGGTGGAGTAGAACGTGGAGATCGAAATATTTCATTGGAGACGTTGGAAAAAATTATTTTAGCGCTAAAAGTTCCAGCCTTTGAACTTTTTCAATTCGATGAACCTACGGATCGAAAACAAATCATAAATGAACTTATGTTACTCATAAATTCAAGAGAAACAACAGAACTCGAAATTCTTACTACTATTACTAAAAACATTGTTGGTTTAGTTGAGTTACAGCATAAAAAGATTTGAACTATTCCCTTCTACCTGACTTTTACACTTCATCTTCCATAAGCTTGTTATGAGGTGGTTAATATAACAAAATTACGAAATTCGGTTGGGGAAAGAATTAGAGCAATTCGGAAGGCTAAGGGATTAACACAGCAACAACTTGCGGAGCTTTCAGGATTAGATGATGCATATATCGGATCACTAGAGCGTGGCGAAAGGAACTTTTCGATTGATACCCTGGAGAAAGTGCTAACCGCCTTAAACGTGTCTATCAGTGAATTGATGTTTTCCGAAGAACATATGACTACAGACGAAATGATTCGGCAAGAGGCGATAGATGAGTTTGTTGCGCTCACCAGCAGATTAAATAAAGAACAAATCGGGATTCTTAGACGTGTTAGTAAAGAAATTTCACGCGCGTTCGACTAAGCCATTCCACCCTGAAAAGTCTTAAATAAAACCAAAAAGAGCACCCCACAGGTGCCCTCAAACCTTTTTATATAAAAAACTTAAGCATACAACATAAAAAAGCTCACTTCATGTCCCAGTTGCTTCAGATAATTGTAGATCTGCGAACGGTGATGGAACACATGGGTCACAGTCTCAATCTGCCATTGAACCTGCAAATGCCCATGCTCCATATAAAAGGCCTTCGTCGAACGATTCAGATAATTGTCTTCGCTAAGCGAAAGAATGTAAGCCTTATATGCCTCAAAATTCTGCCTGAAAGTCGCAGCTAAGCGCTCGGGATCTTCCACCCCGGACAGGCTGGTTTCAATCTCTCCTACTTCACCCTCGGACTTCTCCTGCATAATCGCAAGATCCGAAGCTGGAATAAGCACAAAGTGATGCACTAACTCCAACAGCGAGCGGAAATTATCCTGTGGGCGAAAGCTCCAATCGTCTGGACGTATTTTACGAATTAAGGCTTCCCCCGTCCGTACTCCAGTCTCCAACTCATTCAGCAGATGATCACGAACTTGTAGCGTTCCACTCATATCCTCATCTCTCCTTTGCCATTCTCCTTCATATTTTGAGTATAGCCGAAGCCCCTGAACGTGTATTGTAAAAATCGGACAACTTCCGAAAGTCCTTAGCTGCAGTAAGTGGGGAAGCTCCATAAAATCTGCGAAAATCACGGATTAGATGCGCTTGGTCAAAAAAGTTATGCTTCAATGCCAACTCCATCGAATCGACAGAATCACCATTCTGAATATTGTGCAGAACGCTCTGGAAGCGGACGACTTCACTGAACTTTTTGGGGCTGATCCCGATCCATTGCCCAAATTTGCGGTTGAGCTGTCTTTCACTGATTGCCTCACGCTCGGCAAGCTCCTTAACCCCCACACTTCCGCCGCTCACAAAGATGCGATGCAGCAGGTTTTTCATCAGGTCACAATCGCTTGTCCTACGACGCAGTAGAAGCTGGTTCAAATACTGATCCATTAGGCGCACCCGTTCATTAAAGTCTCGTGCCTCCAAAATGCGCTCACCTATGATCTCGACATTCTCGGGCCATATGTCTTCCAAGCGATAATTACCGCCTGTAAACAAATGAGTCGGCATGCCGTGAAAATAGTGTGCTCCACCGGGGAAAAATCGCACTGCAAAAATACGTGTTTCGGACCCTGCTTGTCTGGTAGACACGAACGGATTCGTAAATGTCCCACAGTATGAGAGTTCCTGACGCTTACTCAGCGGGTCGTATTCTAATAGAATATCCGTACAACCATCAGGTAATACCCGGTCCACTGCCTCTTCTTCCTCCAGCCAGCCTAATGAAGCTTCGCCTCTATCCGATACTGCCATATTCCGTTCAGAAACTTCTCTGGTAGCCGGACCCGACTCCCAATAGCAGGCTACGTAAGCTCTCAGCGCAGCAGACGGCTTTTGCTCAATATAATATGTATAGGGATCACTTCCATTGACCTGAAGCGGACGAAACAGTGAATGCAGCAAAGGGTCCATCCAACGTTCACTCCTGTCTCAGTACGTGGTGGGGATATATACAAAAAGGACGTTTCTGCCCGAAACGCCCGTGCTTGTTGTTTAGACGACCAAAAACTCTGCTTTTTTCTCACATTCCTTGCACTTCACTGGAGGGTCCCAATCCGAAAATTTCGTTTCTTTGAGATCGACGACATCCGGTGCATCCTCGTATTCATCGACGAACATATCAATTGCCAGTTCCACATGCTCTTTACATACCACGTACATTCCAGTTGCATCCCTTTCCGTTTGAAGCTCTTCCTGTTGTAGGTGTGTCAAAACCGCCTTCTTTTGTTCTACCACACTTGACGCGGAAAGGAAAGGGCTTGCCCACTATCCCTGACGTTTGGTCTTAAAAATGAGAAAATTACTGACGTTCAGGTCTTCACGGAAATGGGGATATTTCTCAAGCATATCAGCAGACGGCTTCGGTTCGATCATCCCTTCCAACAACAAACCCGACTCCACAATGGCCTGTACATAGCTGCCTAGCGTACGGTGAAAATACAAAAGCTTTTCCTCCTGATCATAAGGAATCGCTTGCTCCAATGGGCCTTCATTGAAATATTGATCCACTTTCCAATACAGCTTTTTCCCTGTCTCATCCTTCACCCATCCACTCTGCGGCGTCAGAAAGCACGGATGCAGAATAGAAAAAATAAAGCGGCCTCTTGGAACTAATAATCGCCGCATTTCGGCAATCGCCTGCTCATAATGAGCCAAGTCCTGTATGACCATATTGGATACGATCAGATCAAAGCTCTGGTCCCCGAACATCTCCAGCTTCTCCAGATTGCCATGGTGATATGTAATTCCCAACGCTGATGGTGTTCGCTCTTTGGCTAGCCTCAGCATCTCTGTCGAGTAATCGACAGCCTCCACCAAAGCACCCGCCCTGGCCATTTTTCGGCTCAGATAACCTTCGCCACAGCCGGCATCCAGCACCTTTTTGCCTGCGATCAGTCCCATACACTCTTGCAAAGCAGGATTTAGCAGCACTTCACGAGACCGATCCCCTTCTTCAGTGTACTTAGCAGTAAAATTTTCTGCATGCATATTCCAGCGTCGAATGGCCTCTTCGGTGTTCCATGTCCCCATATTTAGCTCCATCTCCCTTCCGTACTCAGTAGCCCTTTGCGAATCCATCTTTCGCGTAGGGTCATAGATTCTACACTCATTTCTGTATTTTTTCAATAATAACGCTTACAATTGTAAAATAACTAATTCACACATGATTTTTACTGGAATTATGCAGGTATTCCATATTGCATTAGTATGATAGTGTTTTATTAGAAAGCGCTCTCAAAAATATCTTTGTAAAGGGGCCTGTTATGTTAAAACGAAGACCCATTTCATTGCTGTCGTTGACGCTTGCCATTACCCTATTATTATCCACGTTCGCATCCGTTGCCGCTGCTGCTGAAACGGACGAACAAGCACAACCAGCTGCTGCAACAAGCAATATGCTGTCATACGTGGAAGCCATGCAGCCTGGATGGAATTTAGGAAATTCGCTGGATGCTGTCGGGGCGGATGAGACCGCCTGGGGCAATCCGCGCATTACCCAAGCTTTGATCCAGCAAATTGCTGCCCAAGGGTACAAAAGTATTCGGATTCCCGTCACCTGGGATAAGCATATTGGAGCCGCACCCCATTATACCGTTGAGTCTGCTACATGAACCGTGTGGAAGAGGTTGTTCGCTGGGCACTGGATGCCAATTTGTATGTTATGATCAATGTCCATCATGATTCATGGACGTGGGTAAGCAGTATGGAGCCCAAGCATGATGAAGTGTTAGCACGCTATAACGCATTATGGACACAAATTGCCGACCGCTTTAAAAATCAGCCCAACAAGTTGATGTTTGAAAGTATTAACGAGCCCCGCTTTTCTGAAGGGGGAACAACGGATGAAGCGAAAATGAATCAGATGCTTCATGAGCTAAATGTATCCTTCCACAAAATCGTTCGCGCCTCCGGTGGTAAGAATGCCACTCGTCCCCTTGTCCTATCCGGTCTGGATGCTGCACCTGCCCAAGCCAAGATCAGCCAACTTGCCAACACGATTACTGGGCTGAACGATCCTAATCTGATTGCGACTGTTCACTATTATGGCTTTTGGCCTTTCAGTGTGAACATTGCCGGGAATACAACTTTTGATAAAGCTGCCCAAGACGATATTATTCAAACCTTTGATAATGTCTATAACACCTTTGTAGCCAAGGGGATTCCGGTTATTGTCGGTGAATATGGCCTGCTCGGTTTTGATAAACATACAGGTGTTATTGAACAGGGCGAAAAGCTGAAGTTTTTTGAATTTTTGACTTATTACATGAAAGTGAAGAAAGTAACAGGCATGCTCTGGGATAACGGCCAGCATTTGAATCGGAGCACTTACAAGTGGTCTGATCCTGAACTCTTTAATGTCATTAAGGCCAGCCTGAAAGGACGTTCCTCCAATGCAGCTAGTGATCTCATTCACTTGAAGAAAGGCTCTTCTGTTCAGGATACCAAGGTCACTTTAAACCTGAACGGTAACCAGTTGAAATCACTCCATGCCGGCAGTAAAAAACTGAAACAGGATACCGACTACACGCTGAACGGAGACACATTAACCTTCAAAGCCAGCTTGCTCACCAGCCTAATTACTTCCGGTAAATATGGTGAGAATGCCGTTATTAACACCAAGTTTAATAAGGGGGCAGATTGGAATTTTAAAATCGTCGTGTATGATACACCGAAATTAAGTGCTGTCGAAGGGACTACACAAGCCTTTACCATTCCAACAGACTTCCGTGGTAGCCAGCTTGCGACGATGGAAGCCGTGTATACGAATGGAGGCAATGCCGGTCCACAGGATTGGACACCTTATAAAGAGTTTGGCAATACTTTTGCCCCTGCCTATGATACGAATGGCATCAAGCTGCTGCCTGAATTTTTTAACAGTGTGAAGGATGGTGAAGTCACGTTGAAGTTCCACTTCTGGAGCAGCGATGTAGTGACATACAAAATCACCAAGAGCGGAACCCGCGTGACGGGTACGACATCTTAATCCAAGGTACTGCAGAAATCAAAAAAAGGCGTTCCCGGAAATAAGCCGGAGAGCGCCTTCTTTATAGTTAAGTCTATCATTCAACCTTAGCCTTCCGGCTTATCTGTTAATTTTAACGTCACCGATTCTTCCTTGCCCCCCCGGTAAAAAGTAACTTTCAGCTCATCGCCAATCTTCTTGTTATCGTACAAGTAGCGACGCAAATCAAGCGTAGAGTTAATCGGTTCGCTATCAAACGCTGTAATGACATCGTTCAGCTTCAAGCCGCCCTCCTTGGCAGGACCATGGGCCTCCAGAACAACGGCTCCATCCTTGACGCTGTCAGGCAGCTTGAGTTCCTTGCGCTGAGTTTCATCCAGCGGTGCATATTCATTATTGAGGTCCACCGTGTACACCCCCAGATAAGGGCGGGTAATCTTGCCGTCCTCAACCAGTTCATTCACCGTCTTCATTACCTCATTAGCAGGAATGGCGAAGCCCAGTCCTTCAACACCTGTATCGGCGATTTTCATCGTATTGATGCCAATCACCCGTCCGTCCAGATCGACCAGCGCTCCGCCGCTGTTTCCTTCATTAATTGCTGCATCGGTCTGAATCACATGCTGTTCCCAGTCATATACACCATCCTGATTAATGGAGATCGGAATGATGCGATTCGTATAGCTCACAATGCCGGAGGTCAGGGTGTCTCCCAATCCGAGCGGGTTGCCAATCGCAATGACCGTCTCGCCCAGACGAAGTTTGCTGGAGTCCCCGATATCCGCTACTGTGCTAATACCTTTATCATCAACGGCCAGTACAGCGATATCACTAATGCGATCCTTTCCGACCAGCTTCGCCTCTTTTCTGACACCGTCTACGGTTACAATATCCAGATCATCCGATCCTTCAATGACATGGTTGTTTGTCATAATAAAGGCTTTGCCTGAGCTCACACGGAAAATGACGCCCGATCCAAGCGCGGATTGTTCCGTACTTTTACCGTCTTCCCCCTTCAGGTTTACGATGCTGACGACGGCTGGGCGTACCTTGGCTGCCGCCTGCACAATCCGATCATACGGATCGCCCGCTGCTTGCCGCAAGGGATAATGACTTGCTCCGGTTACCGCTGTAGTGGAGGGCAGACCTGTAACAAAGCTGAACAGCAGCACGGAAACCACTGCACTCACCGCACCGCTAATGACAGCAGCCTGCACCGGACTTACCCGACGATTCCTGTGCGGCCAACGTCCTCGTCCTCCGCGACGCGCCTTAAATGCCGTTTTTTTAGCCGCACGTGTGGACACCTTCGTTGAATAAAAATCATCATCAAACAAGCCCATGCTAATCCTCTCCCCTTCGTTGTCATGCACCGACACTCACTAAAAAATTAGGGCTATTCGGGCTTGCGCCAACCTATGCTACAGAGAACCTGCTCCGTTGAACATCTCAAATGGATTGAATATCCCCTACCATCGGAATTCAGCAACTAATCGTTCCGGTCTACTTATTAATCACCACAAATAGAACCTTCCTAAGCAACCAAATCTCATAAATTAGCATACACGCCGAATCTGACCCCGAATAGAGGAAAAAAGAGGAATGATTTCCAAACCAATGGACTACAATAGTAACAAGTCTTCTATTCTATTACAAAATGATCGTCTCATAGAGACGTTCTGGCTTGTTCCCGTCCGCTTAAAGCAGCCTATACTTTCGATGAGAGCCTTCCTTCAGAAAGCTTTCTGTTGTTAGCTTTATTGTATCACAGCACTTGGCAAAACCACAGGCAGAACCAAGCTTATTGCACGCCATTTTAAAAATATTTTTACAGGAGGAATATAGGATGAATTCCCATCGTTCCGCTATGGATGAAGTTCGCATGGCAGCCAAGCTTGCGGATTTGAAAGACGAGCACTACCGTAATACACTGGCGCTAAGTACATTGATTGAGCTACTGGTGGACAAAGGCATAGTGACCCGTGAAGAGGTCGAGCGCAAAGCCGCCGAGCTGGACAGCTTTATGGCTCACTTACCTTATCCCAAGGTGTAGGACGATCATAATACGTATCACACAATCGAAACTCACTATCCTTGTAAAAACAGCCGCGGTCCTCCATTGCCCCGCGTACGGTCAGCTTCGCAAGCTCCATCATATTGTGGTCGCGGCTCAAATGTGCCAGATACGTCCGCTTTGTCCGTCCGGTCAACAGCTCGCTAAGAATCGCACCTGCCATCTCATTGGATAAGTGGCCGATATCACTGAGTATACGGCGCTTGATGTTCCAAGGATAGCGGCCCATACGCAGCATTTCTACATCATGATTAGCCTCCAGCACCAATACATCTGCATCTGATATCGCTTGTTTTACCTTATCGCTGACATAGCCGAGATCGGTCGCTACGCTAAGCTTCTCTGCCCCATCATAAAAGCTATATCCTACGGGCTCAGCCGCATCATGGGAGATGCCAAAAGACTCTACACGCAATGACTCAAATTCCCGTGTCGCGCCTGTCTCCAATATTCTGCGGTTATCATCCGCAATTTGCCCAACAGCGTTGCTGATGGCAAACCATGTCTTCTCGTTAGCATATATAGGTAAATTATATTTACGCGCCATGGCGCCTAGTCCTTTAACATGATCGGAATGCTCATGCGTGACCAAAATACCATCCAACTCTTCTCCGCTCAGATCGCGTTCTTTCAGCAATTCGTCAATACGCTTTGCGCTGAGACCTGCATCGATGAGCAATGTCGTGTCTTCGTTCCGTACAACAGTAGCGTTGCCGGTCGAACCGCTCGACAGCACGGTAAAAGAAATCCCCATATCTGTTCAAGACCCTTCTGTATGTTCTGTCTTTGGACTAATGACATCTCCGTTCATCTGTACATAATACACGCCTTTTCCGTTGTCCAGCATAAACCGCCACACCGGAGCAGCCACCTGGCTATCGGAGTTAAAGGTCTGTCCGTAATATCCGAGCCGGATATCCTTCACTACGGAGTCACGCGGCAAATAGCCATCGATCAGCCTCGCCAAGGCTTTGGACGCAGGCAGCATTTTCTTTGCCTCATCCGAGGGCTGGAGCTCTACCTGAATTTTGCGATACCCTGTAATCTTCTGATTGCTGTAAAACAGAGCTAGCTTCACATTAAAGAGCGGCCACTTGCCCTGTACCAACGGATGCAGTACAAAAGCATCTGCCTGTCCGGATACGAACTCCTCCTGGACATCCAGCGGATCATACTGATAGCTATCGATATCCTTGATTTGCGGCTCCAAAGCCTCCACTAGCGCATCATGAGTGAATACCAGCTTGCTGTCCACTGGTCTCAGCAGCTGCACAAGTTCATCTTTCTCTCCACTATGGACATAGGTGTAAGACAGCTTGGGCAGCTGCGGGGTATCTCCGGGAATCGGAGCCAGCACCTGAATGCTTTTCTCTTCCATTAAACGCTGCGTGTTTTCATCCAGTGAAGTAAAATCCAGATTCGGCCCGGCCGTTTCCTGCGCATCATGCCACAGTTGATAACCCAATACCACATTGAGCAGCAAAAATGTACAGATCAGTACGTTTTTAGCGCGGCTCCAATCCATTCCCGTTCCCCCTTCCTATTATCACTTTGTCTCTTGGTCTGACTTTTTTAATGTTGTATTGGATGCTGTCGTTACAGGAACAGCATGAATCTCTGCAACAGAACCGTCGTTGAACGTAACACGCCACTCTGGGATGAGCTTCAATCCGTCATTGATCAGCTCTGGCTGATATACAGGAGTTAGATCTCTAATCGACTTGCCGTCGCCTACCGTTTGCAGTTGCTTCTCCAAGGTCTCACCACCTGGCAGCATCACTTTCTTTGAGGATTGCTCCCCGCCCTTGAGATACAGCAACGAACGATCATAGACAGATGCCGTTTCCTGCTGGATTTGCAAGGAGATCGTACCAAAGCGGAACGATGGCGTGTCCAGCACCGGATAAGCGCCATAATACTGCTGGAACATCACGCTCGTGCGATTTTCATTGCTGCTTCTCAATTTCAGCTGATACGCAGCATCCCAGCCGCCATGCTGATTCACAAAATCAACTGCGGCCAACACGTCCCTAATTGGGCTGCTTCCATCCGCTCCCGGTGCACTAGGATCGGTATAGCTCATCCAACGTTGATCCTGCTTGATCTGTAAGCTACGCTTGCTATCTGTATAAATCTGTGAACCATCTTTTTCCTGAATATTGCGCGTAATGCCCGGATCGAAAAATAAATTCCGCTGCATCTGTTCTGTCGTAAACAACCCGGCATATACCACAGGCTGTACAGTCTCCAGGTCATCCACGGGAATGTAATACTGATTATTCACCAGCTTGTACAACGGGGCATTTTTTCCAAAATTCACATGCTGCCGAATGTCTTCTACCGTCATATCGAACTGGTTCGCCTCATACACCACATCACCTCTGGCACTGAAAAAGAGTGCGTGCGGCTTGGCATTCTTTTCGTCGATGTAGATCCAGATGCGGTTAATCGTCTCCCCCTGAAATACTGAATCCGGCGTCAGACGCATGACCCGCTCCAGTAATGAAACCGGAACCCCGCCGGAAAATGATAATTCGATCCCCTCATTCTCACTGCGAATCCGTGCCCAGTCCGCTGACTGGATACTCCGACGTTGGAAATTGTTAAAGCTTCGGCTTTCCAGCCGTGTATAAATCAAATCGTAAAAAGTAACCCCCGGATAAAAAACGGTATGTTTCTTCTCACCTTGATGAATTAGCATCCTATCAGGGAATACAAGATTTTCAATCTTTCTCTCCTGCCCCATGCTTTCAGTTTTGACATAGTTCGTTTCTGAAGTGAGTACAGAATCACTGCCTGGAAGACGGTAGATCAAAAAATAAGTCTGAACCAGACTGGAAGCCACCAGCAAAACAAGCGTCCAGGACTTCAAACGTTCCTTCACTGTGCTTCCCTCCCTTCACCCGACATAGGCAGCGTAAAGGTTGTACAAGTTCCCTGACCATATTCAGACTCCAGGAAAATCTGACCTCCATGGGCCTTTACAATTTCCCGGGCAATCGACAGTCCCAGTCCTGTGCCACCCATATTGCGCGATCTCGCTTTGTCCACACGATAAAACCGTTCAAAAATTCGGTCCAAATCTTTTTTGGGAATACCAATTCCGGTATCCTGCACCGAAATAGCCAGCATTCCCTCATGGTTGCGGCGAGCCTCGATCCGGATACTTCCACCTTCCGGCGTATATTTCAATGCATTGGACATCAAATTGTCCAGCACTTGATCAATCTGATCGCGGTCGATCACGACCTTGCCAATCCCCTGCTCTACGAACATGCCTGAGCGAATGTGTTTTTGCTTCATTTGAAAAGAAAACCGATCCGCGACCTCATCCAGCATCTCCATCACATCGGCAGGCTGCATCCGCAGAGGCGCCTCATTGGAATCGAGCCGCGACAGATGCAGCAAATCCGTAACCAGCCGGATCATACGCTCCGTCTCGTTACGGATGACACCTACAAAACGCTCTGCGAGCTGCGGCTCAGCCATCGCGCCGTCATCCAGCGCTTCAGCGTAGCTACGGATCGTCGTCAGCGGTGTGCGCAGCTCATGAGATACATTAGCGACGAATTCCCGCCGCGTCGTCTCCATCTCCTCCTGCTCCGTCACGTCCTGAAGCACAGCAATCGTGCCCGTAATGCCAAATTCCCGCCGATGAATGGGTGTAAAGGTCACGCGGATGACGATGGGTTCATCCTGACCGGCCGGCTCCAGCTGCAAGAGCGTAGAAGCGGACGATCCGCTGTACAGGGCCTCGGTTTCCTCTGGGTCGATCCCCAGAAGTACCGCGATATGTCTGCCGGTCATCTCATTCTCGTTCACACCCAGCATGGCGCTGGCCCGGCGGTTGACCAGAATGACCCGGCCATGATCGTCGGTAGCGACCACACCGTCGCTCATATTGGTCAAGATGGAGGAGAGCTTTTCCTTCTCCTCCTCATTCTGCGACAGGGCCTCACGCAGACGTCCTGTCATATAGTTAAAGGCCACACTCAGCCTACCGATTTCATCTTCGCCAAACACTGGCATCTGCTGGTCAAACTTGCCCTCAGCGACCTCCGTTGCATGACGTGTCATCACTTTGATTGGATGCGTAATCGTGTGGGCCAACACCACGCCCAGCACAGCCGTCAACGCGAGCGCAATCAGCATACCTGAGAGAAACACATTGTTAATGCGTTTCATCGTATCGTACAGCTCAGCCATCGAAGCAGCGATGTACACAGCACCGACGATTTTGCTTGGCTGATGACAGGCTTGGCGACGACCTTCTTGCGGACGTTATCTTCGTCCACCATATATTCCTCGTTATCACGGATTCCTTGGAGTGCGCGGCTAACCACTGTCTGCGTATTTTTACGTCCGACATAGTCAGCATGAGAGCCTTGAGAAGTAATCAGTACTTTGCCACTGGCATCCAGCACCTGAATTTCCGCGCCGCTGAAATCAAACAAGTTATTCACGCGTGCACGCAGACTTTCGACGCTATCTTCCTCCATTTTGCCATCACTGCCACTCAGATCCTGCTCCGCCAGCACGGACAGCATCTCCGCCCGTGCTTGCAAATCCTGCGTAAAATTACTCGTCAACGAGTTCTTCATCGAGCTGACAAAATAGACTCCAATCAACTGCATGGCCACCAAGATTAGCAGCACATAGATAATAATCAGCTTGGCATGAATGGTGCGAAAGAAGGACAGCCATCTCATGCCCGCAGGCCACCTTTGCCCCCGCTAACGATATATCCGAGGCCACGCCGTGTCAGGATCGTCTCCGGCTTGCTCGGGTTCTCCTCAATCTTCTCGCGCAGTCGCCGGATCGTCACGTCTACCGTCCGCACATCCCCGTAGTACTCAAATCCCCATACCGCTTGAAGCAAATGCTCGCGAGTCATGACCTTGCCTGCATTTTTCGCCATATAATACAGAAGTTCATACTCGCGGTGCGTCAGGTCAAGTGGAGTTCCATTTTTATAGGCTGTATACATATCTGCATCAAAAAAGAGATCGCCTACACGCAACCCCTGCTTTTCCTCCTGTGAGCGGTTTTCCGGCGTGCCCGCCATACCACGTTGCTGTCTGCGCATCTGTGCCTTTACCCGTGCCAGCAATTCGCGTGTGCTGAACGGCTTCGTCACATAATCGTCCGCCCCCAGCTCCAGCCCTAGCACTTTGTCGATTTCCCCGTCCTTGGCAGTCAGCATAATAATTGGTGTTTGAAGCTGATGTCCGCGCACCTCGCGGCATACGTCCATACCGTCCATGCCCGGCAGCATCAGGTCCAGCAAAATCAGGTCTGGCTGTTGCTTAACCGCGATATCCACCGCACTGATTCCATCAAAGGCGCAAATGACCTCGTAGCCCTCTTTTTCCAAATTAAATTTCAAAATATCAGCGATAGGTTGTTCATCATCCACTACTAGAATCGTCCCTTGCATACAGCGTTCACCTCTTCTCACGGATCATCATCTATTATTAACTTTCGTTTGTCAGTACCCATAAGATGCTTATTCTATTCTATCATACCCGTACGCTATTCCATTACTTTTCCAGACCCTTTTCTTTACGCAGAAAAAACCATGCCTGCACCTGGCTGTTAAGCATGCAGAAAACATGGTCTTCCTCCTTGATCCTCATCGAATCACATAACTCTCGATTTAAACATCCAATCTATCTTAAATACGTCATTGGATTTTGTGGCGTATTATTTTTGCGAATCTCAAAGTGAACATGTGTGCCTGTGGAACGTCCGGTGCTTCCCATGATACCAATCGCTTCACCTTGCTGAACAACCTGTCCCACATGGACACCAATACTGTTCAAATGCCCGTATACTGTTTGATAGCCGTTGCGATGATCAATCATAATGACATTACCGTAGCCATTCTGCTGACCGGCAAATGTGACCACACCTTCATCAGATGCTTGAATCGTATGATCGCCGACCAAGTCAACACCTTCATGCATACGTCCCCAACGTCCTCCGAAGCTGCTCGTCATTATTGCACCCGCAGTCGGCCAGGCAAATTGGCCCGAGCCTTCCCCCTCGACTTTCGTTCCTCTCAGAACCACCTCGGTAACAGACGGCTGTAACACCTTTTGACCGAGCCATTCCTCTTGCACGACCTCACCGTTCTCCTTGGTCAAACGGTAGTCCATCTCTTTAAGACCTGCTTGTCCCGGTCTGACTACTTTCGTAACTCCTGCTTTCAATTCATCGCTCTGGCGAATCTCTACTTCAGGCTCGATAGCAATCTGCTCGACGACCTTTTCTACCGTTCGTACCGTAACAGGTACCTTGGGAGCCGTGACCTTTAACTCGTCCCCAATTTGCAAGTACAACTCACGCAGACCGGGATTGTTCTGCTTAATCTCCCAAGCCGTCGTATCGAACTTCGTAGCAATCGACGACAAAGAATCGCCTTCTTGCACCGTATAGGTTGTAGGAGCTTCACGTCCCTCGGTCAGTACCTTAACCGCTTCTGCCTCCGTCAGCACCTTGTTCGGATCTGCTTTCACCGGCTCATACACAATCTTTTCACGGATACTGGCAGACTCCAGCCATGCTTTAGGGGCCTTCGTGCTTGCGCTAGCATGACTACTCCCCACGGATGTTTTGCGAACTAGCCCCTTGATGCCTGTCGCTGTACCTTCACCCGCAGGTGTGTATTTCTTCTGCACTTGCTTTAAAGCCGCTTGTGCCGTCGCTTTGTCCTTTACAATGCCAACCATCTGTCCGTTGACCTTCACTTCTACTCCTTTGGCATAGGCAGTCAGCATGCCGTCCAACTTCTTCAGCGTGGCTGCGCTATCGATATCCGCCTTATATGCCTTTTCTGTGCTCGTCGTGACCGCGCTCGTATTGAGCACCATTTCCACGTCAGGATACTTGTCTTTATACTGCTTGCTCTTCGTTGTATACAGCTGCTTAAGCTGCTGCTCATTCAGGATACTGCCGACCTCAACGCCTTTAACATACACTTTATAATAAGGAACCGTATTGGCACCAACATACTGATTGCTAGCAAAAATAAGACCGCCAACAATCACAATGCCGCCTGCCGTCCAACTTAACCATCTTTTCCGTCCGTTCCACCATGTTGCTATTTTCCCTGCTTTATCGGCAGAATTGCTTTCAACACTTGAATTCCCATTCCTGTGGTCTGGTGATAACTTCCCCTTAGAAACCTCCATGGTTCTCTCCTTTTCAGCATATCCTATCTCTATTAAATGCGTTCATTATTGTCCTTTTACATGATAAAAGTAGCCGTTTTACAAGCTTATCTATGATAATAGTCGCTATCTAGCATTGCATAGTTATGTAAAAGGTTTCAAAAATTTAACCTTTTCACAACACAGTTTACTTTAACATAGCTTTTACAAAGAATTCAACTGCACTCCAATTACTTCCTAGCACGCAAAAAAATCCGCGCCCGGCGCGGATTCTACAGTCCTGTTTTGAGCATTAACATTGCCCATACATTTATGCGTTTTATTTATGCATTATTTAAGCATACCCATCAATTTGTTATATTCCTCTTTGGTCAAATACTTCGCAAGCACCTGCTGAATATCTTGCAGCTCCTGCTCGGTGAGACCGCCTTCCATCGCAGCTGATATTTTCTGCATCTCTTCCGGCGGAAGTTTATTCATAAGAATCGTAAAAATCTCCTGCTTCTGAGCCGCCGGTAAATTGTTCTTTTTCTCCGTCAGATGGTCGGGCGTAATGACCAAATCATGGCCTTCGATACTCGTTTCAGGTGTAGCTGTACCTTCTGCCTGCTGACGCGGCTCGCTGTCTGGTGTTCCCGCCGACGTGGCCCCTTCCTGAGATCCCTTGTCGTTGGATGCACCACCTGTCTTATTTCCGCTTTCTTCTAAGCCCTGTCCCATGACAGGCAAAGCATTATCAGGCGGTGTTACACTTCCAGAGTCGCTCCCTGTCGTCTTGCTCTTCCCTGTACCTGTACTTTGATCAGTACCAGCGCTGCCTTTTAGCCAGCCCCATCCCCATATCGGCTGATGATCGAGCTGAATGTTAAATTGCCGTAGCAACGATTGAACATAAGCATTCACGACCACACCGGTCACTGCCAGTGTCAGCGCGCTGACCAGCACCACCGTCATTCCTTTTTTAAGCAGCCATCCAAGCCACCTCATATCCCGTTACCTCCTTATACGCATCTTGCCATGTGTACATCATGAAGTGCATATAGACCAGTATTGACGAGATATGACGATTTTTAACCCTTGGAATATGTAAAACTAGCACCAACACATCCATATAAAAAAGAAGAGGGAGGCATGAATTGCCCCTCTCCCCTTGATTTAGCAGGAATAGTTATATGATTAAACAGGCATGACGCCCTCATAGAATCCTACGGATATTTTACAAATAAATCGGAAGCACTTGGTTCGTTTGATCGCGGTTACGACCAACCGAGAAAATAGCGATTGGAATACCTGTCAACTCGGATACGCGTTGTACGTAATGGCGGGTAGTCTCCGGCAGTTCCTCCAGCGTCTTCACGCCAGTAATGTCTTCGTTCCAGCCTGGCATTTCTTCATATACCGCCTCGCACTCTGCCAGCATTTTCAAGCTAGCTGGATAATGCGTGATGATCTCGCCGCGGTATTTGTAGCCTGTACAGATCTTAACTGTTTTCAGGCCTGTCAATACGTCCAGCGAGTTCAGGGAAAGACCAGTTAATCCACTAACACGACGGGCATGGCGCACAACAACGCTGTCAAACCAGCCTACGCGGCGAGGACGACCTGTAACCGTACCGTACTCATGGCCTGTTTCACGAATGTAATCGCCGACTTCATCGTGTAGTTCCGTTGGGAAAGGTCCATCCCCTACACGAGTTGTGTACGATTTAGCTACACCGATCACTTGTTGAATTTTGGATGGGCCTACACCAGAACCGATACATACGCCGCCAGCTGACGGGTTAGAGGACGTAACGTATGGATACGTACCTTGGTCGATATCGAGCATAACGCCTTGTGCACCTTCAAACAACACCTTACGATTGGCGTCAATTGCATCGTTCAGCACAACAGACGTATCCGCTACATAAGGACGAATAAACTCAGCATATTCCAGATACTGTTTCAATATTTCTTCAACATCCAGCGGCTCGCCGCCGTATACTTGCTCAATCACTTGATTCTTTTCCTTCGTTAGATGGCGCAGTTTCTTTTCGAATTCTTCTGCTTCCAGCAAATCAGCAATACGAATACCGTTACGAGCAGCTTTATCCATATAAGCAGGGCCAATCCCTTTACGGGTAGTACCAATTTTGTTAGGACCTTTGCGGTCTTCTTCCAGCACGTCCAACGTCATATGGTAAGGCATAATGACATGTGCGCGGTCACTAATGACCAAATTTTTCGTGGAAAATCCATTATCATGAATATAAGTAATTTCTTCAATAAGAGCGGCTGGATTCACTACCATGCCGTTGCCAATAACACACTTTTTATCTTCATAAAAAACGCCGGATGGAATCAGGCTCAGCTTATACTTTTTACCGTCAATGAGAATCGTATGACCAGCATTGTTTCCGCCTTGGTAACGGGCCACTACTTCAGCGCTTTCCGCCAGATAGTCCGTGATTTTACCTTTGCCTTCGTCTCCCCATTGTGTCCCCACAACGACTACAGTTGACATGTTTCATTCCTCCGTGGAGTGCCCACAGACACTCTGATTTTGAGCTGACGCGCTAACACATATCTGGCTTCAACCGCCTCAGCGGGCAGGTATGGAGCGTTCTCGGACAGCAGGAAAAAACGTCCGTCGCAGACATTCCGTAAGTTCGGAAAGCCCCGGGCGTAATGATCTCCCCACTGCGTTGAAGCAGCACTATAAGTGTACCAGTACCATTTTTCAAAGTCAAATAAAAAGCGAACATTATATTACATGAAAATAGTATTGTTCGTAATTGAGAGTTTCAATCGTTCTATGAAAATATATGAATTCTATAAAAAAGGCTCTCTCGTAATCGCGATACCCGCGTCGAAAGAGCCTTTTCTAATCATACAAATATATTAACCGGCGAACGCATCCGAATGGGCACGCTCGTAATTAGCGAATTTATTATAATTTTTGAGAAATACCAGCTCTACCGTACCGACCGGGCCGTTACGCTGCTTGGCAATGATAATTTCAATAATATTTTTCTTTTCTGTTTCCTGATTATAATAATCATCCCGGTACAGAAACGCAACGATGTCAGCATCCTGCTCAATGGAACCCGATTCCCGCAAGTCACTCATCATGGGCCGCTTATCTTGACGCTGCTCCACACCCCGGCTCAGCTGGGAAAGGGCAATTACAGGCACTTCAAGCTCACGGGCGATTTGTTTTAATGTCCGTGAAATTTCGGATACCTCCTGCTGCCGGTTCTCGCCCGCTTTGCCGCGTCCGTGAATGAGCTGCAAGTAGTCAATAACGATCATACCCAGTCCCTTTTCCGCCTTGAGACGGCGGCATTTGGCACGGATATCAGCCACAGTGATGCCGGGCGTATCATCGATATAGATTTCCGCCTCTGACAAGGCTGCAATGCCCATCGTCAGCTTCGCCCAATCGTCGTCGCCTTTAAATTCACCTGTCCGCATGACGTTCGCGTCCAAGTTAGCCTCGGCACAGATCATCCGCTGCACGAGCTGAGCCGCCGACATCTCCAGACTGAAGATGGCAACCGTCTCTTTTGCCCGTACTGCAACGTTTTGTGCAATATTCAGGGCGAATGCCGTTTTACCTACAGATGGACGGGCAGCCACAATGATCAGGTCATTGCGCTGGAAACCCGCCGTCATCTTGTCCAGGTCAACGAATCCGGACGGAATTCCGGTCGTGTTTCCCTTGTTCTGATGCAGCAATTCAACGCGGTCGAACACTTCCATCACGACATCACGGATGGCGATAAAACCACTGCCTGAGCGCCCGTTGGAGATTTCCATAATCTTGCGCTCAGCATCACTCAGCATACCGGCGACATCCTCGCCACTGCTATAGCCTTCGCTCACAATCTGTGTAGCTGCACGAATCAAGCGACGAAGCATCGCTTTTTCTTCAATGATCTGGGCATAGTAATCCACGTTAGCCGCTGTTGGCACCCCGTGAGCCAGCTTCGCCAGATAACTGACACCGCCGATATCCTCCAGCTGACCTTTGTCCTGAATTTTCGAGGTCAGCGTAACCAAGTCAATCGGCTGTCCGGATTCACCCAGCTCAATCATTGCTTCGTAAATCATTTGATGAGCTTTATCGTAAAAGTCCTCGGTCTGCACCCGCTCCATTGCGGTAATCAGTGCTTCAGACTGAAGCAAAATAGACCCAATAACCGCCTGTTCAGCCTCCAGATTTTGCGGAGGAATCCGATCAAAAAATTCGCCGCCCATAATTATTCTTCAGTCACCTGTACTTTCAGCGTAGCTTTGACCTCAGGATGAAGCTTGACGGTCATTTGAGTCACGCCCAACGTACGAATCGGTTCTTCCAGCTCGATTTTGCGTTTGTCCAGCTTGATGCCTGTTTTAGCAACAGCCTCTGCGATTTGCTTGCTTGTAATCGCGCCGAACAGACGTCCGCCTTCTCCAGCCTTTGCTTTGAGCTGAATTGTAGTCTCTTCCAGCTTTTTGCCGAGTACTTGTGCCTCTTCCTTTTCCTCTTGCTTGCGTTTCTCCTCAGCAGCGTTTTGGTTTTCCAGCGTCTTCATATTTCCTTCCGTTGCTGGACGGGCAATCCCACGCGGCAACAGAAAATTCGCTGCATAACCGTCGGATACTTCCTTAACCTGCCCCTTCTTACCTTGGCCCTTCATATCTTTAATGAATATTACTTTCATTCAAATAACCCCTCTTCCCCATCAATTTCGGCCAGTACGTCGACCACTCTGCGCTTAGCTTCCTCCAGCGAGCAATCCAGCTGAACCGCTGCGTTCGTCAGATGTCCTCCGCCGCCTAGCCGTTCCATGACGACCTGTACGTTCATGCGTCCGAGTGATCGGGCGCTGATCCCCACCAGGCCGTCAGGACGTTCACTGACCACAAAGGAGGCCAGTACATCCGTCATATTGAGTAATGAATCCGCCACCTGAGCAATCAGGAGCTGCGGTATTTTTTGTCCGGGCTCGGTCACCGCAATTGCGATATGCCCATATATCATTTTAGCATGCTTAATAATTTCCGCCTTAGCAATATATTCATCCAGGTCCTCTTTTAACATGCGCTGGATCATCACTGTATCTGCTCCACTACGTCTTAAGAAGCCAGCTGCCTCAAACGTGCGTGAGCCTGTATGCAGGGAGAAATGCTTGGTATCCACCGTAATCCCCGCCAGCAGTGATGTTGCCTCCAGCGGTGTCAGCTGGACCTTTTCATGGATATATTGCAGCAGCTCAGTCACCAGTTCACAGGCCGATGACGCGTATGGCTCCAAATAGATCAGAACAGAATCATTAATAAATTCCTCGCCCCGACGGTGATGATCCACAACCACCACCCGGCTGGCCGTCTGCACCAGACGCGGCTCAATCGTCATTGACGCCTTGTGCGTATCCACCACAACCAGCAGGCTGTGCTCGGTCATCACCTGAAGCGACTGCTCCGGTGTCATGAGCGCTTGCGACAGCTTCTCATCCTTGTTTACCTGCTCCATCATTCGGTCAATAGACGGATTGGATTTGTCCAGTACGATATGGGCCTCTACATTGTAAAGTGCCGCAGCCTTCCACACACCGATAGCTGCTCCTATTGCATCCATGTCCGGTATTTTGTGTCCCATAATCAGCACACGGTCGCTCTCCTGCATCAGATCACGCAACGCATGCGCAATGACTCGGGCACGCACCCTGGTACGCTTCTCGACAGCATTGGACTTGCCTCCGTAAAAGGACAGGCGCTGTCCCGCTTTCACTGCTGCTTGATCTCCCCCACGTCCAAGCGCCATATCTAGACTGGATTGAGCTAGCTCGCCCAGCTCCTTGATACTCTCTGCCCCGAAAGACAAACCAATGCTCAATGTCATCGGTACTTTCAAATCTGCTGTCATTTCCCGCACGGTATCCAAAATGACGAATCGGCTTTGCTCCAGCTCCTGGAGTGCTTTATGATTCAGCATAATAAGATAACGCTCAGATGACAACCGGCGCAAATAAATATTGTATTGATTGGCCCAAGACGTAATCTCGCTGGAAACCTTCGCAATAAGCGCGGTACGCTGCTGATCGTCCATTCCCTGAGCAGCCTCGTCCATATTATCAAGCAT
Organism: Paenibacillus sp. ICGEB2008; assembly: GCF_000307675.1. Lineage (NCBI taxonomy): Bacteria > Bacillati > Bacillota > Bacilli > Caryophanales > Paenibacillaceae > Paenibacillus > Paenibacillus sp. ICGEB2008. Next base: position 39,163 of record NZ_AMQU01000006.1, on the reverse strand, counting down.
GACAATACCAAGCGCTAACCGCTCGTTCTCATACTGCTTGCGCAGTACCGCGAGCTCCGTCACTTCATACAAATATATCAGACGCTCATCAGGCACGATTAGAAACTGATAATGACGCTCATCATGCTGTAATTCCACCTTTAGTTCACGAGCAGACTCTTTCGTTTCCTTTTTAGTGCTTAGAGCGTTTGCGAGTTGAGGAAACAAATCTTGAAGGGGCTCTCCAATCAACGATTGCTCCTCGAACATCTCACTGGCAAAGCGATTGTGCCATTCTACCGTCCGATTTTCACTGTATAAAATGATACCGAACGGCAGTGTACTGATCGCTTCTCCCTCCACCCGCTTGATCCGGAAGGAAAGGCCACTGATATATTGATTCAGTTCCCGACGGAAATCCAGCTCCGTCTTCAGCATCAATCCGCCGAGCAAGAATGATAGCAGCAGTCCTATCACACCCAGTTCCCAGTTGTACATGGAAATACATATGACAAGCACCAGCAGCAGTAAAAACGCCCAGACCGTCTGATAGCCGTGCCAGCGTTTTTGTAGAAATTTAGGCATGACTGTTCACCCTATTTCTTTGATCTTGTAATAGCTTCACGCAGCGGAAAGGCCAAATCAATAATACCTATAATGCGGAGCGGCTGGAACACCAGAACGACGAGCGACAGCAGCAACGCAATCACTGGGCTCATTTTACGGCTATGCGTCCAGAAGTATACAAAACCAATTGTCTGGATAATAAAACATGCATGGATCAGCGGTAGCATACTAATGGAAACCGTTTGAATCCAGCTGCTATCGGAGGAATCCGCTATCCATCCAATTACAATTGCCAGCAGATAGTACCAGATCAGCGTGCGTGGTAGCATCCACTCGCGGGCAGGCTTCATTTTACGTACCGGCACATCGAGACTGCTCAATGCTGGACGTGCCAAAGCATGTGTGATCACTGCCAGTATAAACGAGCTGACGATCATCACATATGGAACTTTACCAATCAGCATTGTACCGAGTTTCTGCGTATCTTCAGCTGTCCAGCTCATATTCGCAAACATCGGATTCGCACTTAAAATCTGCTGTACAATACTGGCCGATATCTCAGCCTGATCCCGAAGGGACTGCGAAAGATCAAACCCGAAGGAATACGTAGCGATAAACAGTACAAACAACAACTCGGCTAAAATAATGCCTGTTCCGGTCATCAACGCCTGAAAAGCAGATCCTCCCTTTTTATATATCCGTCCCATCAATATAGAAGGAATCAGAAAGTAAATCGCAGGAAGCAGCGAATACACATCGAGTAGCGCTATAATTAAAAGCACCGGTATGACGTGAACCAGAAATCCTTTGAAAGGCAGCGATGAAAACAATACAGCGCCAGGCACAATCAGAAAAAATACGGTAATAATTCTAAATGGTGTCAATAGAGTCAGCAGCAGAAGCAAATAAATAACGCTCCATGCTACAGTGGCCAAGCGGAATTTCAACGTTTTCACCTCTTACGCATATGTTCTTCCAGTGCGGAAATGTCCTGATACCAATCCTCCAGCTGGTGTCCTTCTTTTCTGTGCTTTCTTAGCTTGTCGATGAGTAGATCATCCAATTCACGGTAAGACACCCCAAGACGCCTCCCCAGAATATAACTGCTCATCACCAGGCTGGCCAAACAGTCACCAATACGGACTGTACTGCCTTCCCACATCGCCTTAAACAGACGGGAGACTTGGTCAAGCACCTCTGTTTTAAGCCATTCAATAACCTTGGCTCGTTTAACTACATCCATTTCTTTAGGCATATGATGAAGAGTCACACCCCTCTGAAAAAGCTTTATTCTCCATTATAGCATATCCTATTTTGAAAATAACTGTTACCCCATAGGGTAAATCGTTATTTTCAGAGCAGCTTTGCTGCTTATTATAAGCCCATGTCAACACTGTTAGCCCCTAGGGTGATAGTAATCTTCAGTGCGGCTTTGCTGCTTATTTTAGCTTGAAGTATTAAGCGATTCCTTGGACACAAATTTCTCACAATACTCAATAATTTGGCTGCGGCGCACGATACCGATAAACCTTTCCATATCATCCACAACGGGCACAAAGTTTTGTACCTTCGCCAAATTAATCAGATCCTCCATATTGGCATCAATGGATACAGGTTTCATCGAAACCCGTAGCGGAACGTCCTTGAGCATAAACTTAGAAGCGTTTTCAAAGGTGATTTTCCCCTCAGACTCTTTCATATGCCACAATAGGTCACCCTCTGTAACCGTACCCGTATATCTACCTTCCTTATCCAAAATAGGAACCGCTGTGAATCGGTGATATTCCATTCGTTCCAATGTTTGCCGTAGAGTAGCATCCGCCGTTACACAAGCGACCTCTTGTTTGGGAAGCAAGAAAAAAGCAATATTCATGAGAAACGAATCCCCCTCAAAATCAAATATAAATCCATTGATTACTCACTGAATGTCCTGTTTGTCGGGAAGCCTCAGCGTCTGCGGGGTTGTATCAGAGTCTAGCCAGTTCGCAATCATAAGTCTGGCATATTCAAGTTCCTGTTCATTAGCCCGGTCATAGTACAGGCCCTTCTTCTTGAACCCTTCCCCCGTAATCGTAAAACTTGAGATTTGTGGATTCCCTTGTGAAATAGCTTGCTTGCCAAGCCCAGTAATAAAGGCAGGTTCCATATCCGTTGTGAAATTGGCCCCCATGATATCGAGCAACTCCGGGATCTTGGTGATTCCGTCGATATTCAGTAGCCTATCGGCCATAGCATTCAAAAAAATTTGCTGACGTTTTGTACGGTTGAAGTCGCTATCTTCCCGATACCTAACATAATACATGGCTTCTTCACCATTATAAAGCGGCTTGCCCGCCTCAATACGGAACTTGATATGCAGCGGGTTTTTATTCTCGATGGGCTGGTCGATAGGTAACACTACTCCGCCCACTGCATTCACGGCATCCTGAATACCCTGGAAATTAATCGTAGCATAATAATCGACCTTATGCTCCATCAGCTTCTCTACAGTGCCCATGGACATATCCTCGCCTCCGAACGCATAAGCATGCCCCAACTTATCAAAATCATCCTCGCCATCTCGATTGGAATCATGTCCGGCAATCTGTACATACGTATCCCTTGGGATAGAAATCAAGAGCACACGCGATTCTGCGGGCCGTACAGCAGCATATATCACCGTATCTGAGCGACCACGTGCCTTTTCATTGGGCCGTTGATCTGTCCCCAGTAATAACACCGAAAAAGGCTCCTTCTGGTAAGCAACGGTCTCTTGGGGCTGTTGTTCCTTGGATTGACGAGGCTGGTAGGATTTCTCCAGCTTGCTTTCCAGCGTCGGTGACACAAACCAGTCAAAAGCCACGAGCGTCAGCTGTTTGCGGAATAGATAGCCCCCTACTGCAACTAAAAGCAAGACAATACATGAAATATATAGAGCGGTAAACCTCTTTTTCTTTTTGGGCTTTCCACGGGTCCTTCTCTTATGTCTTCTCTCCATCATGGCTTCCTTCCTTCTTTCGTCCACAAATCCCATCTCTTCATTAAACCGGATTGATCCCTCATGAAGCGGAAACTTCCCCTCAAAGCATAAAAGGTCTGCTACCTTGTTGTCAAAAGTGCCATGGCGTGGTTAGTTCCTCAAACTCATGACAAAAAAGGCTTTGCCCTTACGGTCAAAGCCCTCATTTACGTTTATATAAGTATTCTATGTAGCTTTCAAAGTTATCTTTTATCTTAATGCAGAGACAGTTTCACCAAATTTTGCAATCGTACCGGAAAAGAGGTGGACAGAGAAAAACCATAATCAAACAGCTTCCGTGTCTGTGCGAAACGCTCTTCCTTGCTCGGTGCACCCAGCACTACAGCAACTAATCGTTTGCCATGCTGCTCAGCTGTACCAGTGAAGCAGTATCCAGCATCGCTTGTGTACCCTGCTTTCAATCCGTCCGTCCCCGCATAAGAGTACGGTCCAGCCAAGGAAGGCAGCATCCAGTTCGTATTACTGATGTAAATGCCCTTATCCTTCAATTCCATCTGTGTGCGGCTGGACGTTCTGAGAATCTCAGGATGTGACGTAATCAAGTAAGAGGCCAACTTTGCAGTGTCGCTTGCCGTCATTTTCGTTTCTCCGCGAATATCCTTAGGATGGTTCGGCCCCAATTCACTCTGACCAGCCCCAGAGGCATTACTAAAGCGACTACCGGGTGACAGCCCAATTTGAGCAGCCTTTTCATTCATGCGCTTCACAAAAGCGGACTCATTCCCTGATGAACGCTCTGCCAGCGCTACAGCGGCGTCATTCGCTGAATACACAACCATACTTTGGAACAGTTCAGATACGGTCATTCTTTCCCCATACCGAAGAGACAGATTCACACCACCCACCGTACTGGCATAACGACTAATTCGCACCTCATCATTCCAGCCTAACCGTCCGGTCCGAATATCCTCCAGTACCAATAGCTCGGTCATGAGCTTGGACATATTTGCAGAAGGCATAGGCTTATCGCCATTCACATCCATCAGTAATTCCCCGGTGTGCATGTCCATCAGCACTGCAGCGTCTGCATCCACATTCGGCTTTCCGATCAACAAGCGGGGTCCAAGAGTAATAAAAATCAATATAATAAGTACCGGGACGACAATAGCCCAACGTAACCAATGTTTTTTCATCATCGTAATAACCTCCATATCTTATTAGACGATGAAAAATCCATTTTGTCTGCAATTTTTCGAAAAAAAGATACAATTTTTTTACCTTTTTTTATTTCACGACAAAATACCCGCCAATCCCTGTTACAGGATAACGGATATTTTGCTTCTTCAGTATGCCGTATTAGGCAAAATGACAGGCTACAAAATGCTGGTCGCCCGAATCTCGGTATACTGGAGCCTCTGTTCTACAGCGCGCTTCCGCCATAGGACAGCGTGTATGAAACTTGCATCCTGACGGCGGATTAGCCGGAGACGGGATGTCCCCTTTTAACACAATCCGCTGCCTTTTGATCGTCGGATCTGGAATCGGTACTGCTGATAGCAGAGCCTTGGTGTATGGGTGTAGCGGATTGCTGAACAGCTCCTCCTTGGAAGCCAACTCTACCATCGAGCCCAGATACATCACACCAATCCGGCTACACAGATGCTCGACTACACTCAGATCATGCGAGATGAACAGGTACGTCAGTTGGCGTTCCTGTTGCAAATCGCTTAACAAGTTAATGATCTGGGCTTGAATCGACACATCCAGAGCAGATACCGGCTCGTCAGCCACAATAAAATCAGGATTCAAAATCAAGGCCCTTGCAATCCCGATCCGCTGCCGCTGACCGCCAGAGAACTCATGCGGATAACGATCATAGTGATATGAGGACAGCCCACAAATGTTCAGCGTTTCGTTGACCTTCTGCCGTAGATCATTACGATCAATCAACCCGTGATCCAGCAAAGCCTCTCCGATCGCCTCACCCACCTTAATTCTCGGGTTCAGTGAACTAAAAGGGTCCTGGAAGACGATTTGCAGCTTTGGACGAAGCGCACGAATCTGCTCCTTGTTTAATGCGTGCAAATCTTCGCCCTTGTACCGTACTGATCCCTCTGTCTTATCCATCAATCTGAGAATCGTGCGTCCAATCGTACTTTTACCGCAGCCCGATTCTCCTACCAGACCAAACGATTCACCCTTATGAATATGAAAGGATACATCATCGACCGCCTTTACATGTCCGACCGTACGCTGAAACACCCCGCCTGTGATCGGGAAATACTTTTTCAGCCCTTCCACTTGAATCAAAGGCTCGCTCATACCCGTTGCCCCCCTTCTTTCTCATATAGCCAGCAGGCAACCTTATGACCATTTCCCTTTTCATTCAAGGAAGGAGCCTGATCCTTGCATATTTGCATGCAATGTGCGCAACGATCATGAAAATGGCAATTTTCACCCAGCTCAATGGGGTTTGGAACCTGTCCTGGGATGGAATACAGCCGATCCATTTTCTGATTAATGACAGGTTTAGCCTTTAATAGCCCTTGAGTATACGGATGCTGCGGATTTTTGAACAGCTCAATGACAGGAGCCTCTTCAATAACGTTCCCGGCATACATAACGACCACATAATCGGCCATTTCTGCCACGACACCCAAGTCGTGCGTAATCAGCATAATGGACGTTTTAAGCTTATCCTTCAAATCCCGCATTAAATCAAGAATCTGCGCCTGAATTGTTACATCCAGTGCCGTTGTCGGTTCATCCGCAATCAACAGCTTCGGATTGCAGCTTAAAGCAATAGCAATCATAATCCGCTGGCGCATACCGCCACTCAATTCATGAGGATAAGAATGGAATATTTCCTCCGATCGCGAAATGCCCACCAAATTAATCAGTTCAATTGCCCGGGCGCGTGCTTCTTTTTTACTCATTAATGTATGCATCAGCAACGGCTCCGTAATCTGTTCCCCAATCGTAAGCACTGGATTCAGCGAAGACATCGGTTCCTGAAAAATAATCGAAATGTCATTGCCGCGAATTTGCTGCATTTGACCTTTATTGAGTTTTAAGAGGTCTTTGCCCTCAAACCAGATTTGTCCGTCTGAGGTATGGGGAGAATCAATCAACCGCATCATCGTCATTGCAGTTACACTCTTACCACAGCCAGATTCTCCTACCACACAGAGCGTTTCACCCTCACGAATTTTAAAACTGACGTCATTGACCGCTTTGACAGTTCCGTTAGAGGTATGAAAGTGGGTTTTCAGGTTACGAAATTCAATCAAAGCATTTTCCATAAACGTTCGTCTCCTACTTCTTCATTTTAGGGTCCAGCGCGTCCCGTAAACCGTCGCCAATCAGATTAATCGCTACAACAGTAATTAGAATACACATTCCCGGTGGTACCCATATCCAGGGCCGTTTGCGGAAGTCAATCAGGTTATTCGCAGCCGATATCATGTTCCCCCACGAAGGTGTGGGCGGCACGACGCCAATCCCCAAGTAACTGAGCGCAGATTCTGTAATAATCGCACCAGCCACTCCAAGCGTAGCCGTAACAATAATAGTAGGAATCGTGTTCGGTAGCAGATGTCGGAATATTTTGCGGCGGTCTCTCAAGCCCAGCGCTTCCGTCGCCTGCATGAACTCCTGTTCACGCAGCGTAAGAATCTGCCCTCTGACCAGACGGGACAAGCTCGTCCAGCTCAGGACCCCAATAATAAGCATCAGAAAATAAATACGGTTCGACGGATCAACCTTCAAATCCGACAGAACAGCACCTAAAATAATAAGCAGCGGCAATGTAGGCAGCGCCATGAAAATATCGGCAATCCGCATAATAACCGTATCCACGCCTTTACGATAAAACCCTGCCAGCGCACCCAACGTCGCCCCGATCATGACCGAAATAAACGTGGCGACCAGTCCCACTGTCAAAGAAATACGGCCGGCCAGCATCGTACGCAGTAAAATATCTCTACCAAACTTATCCGTACCAAGCCAGTACTTCGCATTAGGGGATAAATTTTTGTCAGATAGCTTGTAATCATCTAAATGATAAGGTGAAATCATGGGGCCAAATACACAAATGATAACCATGAGAATTAATATAACGAGACCTGCCAAAGCCAGGCGGTTTTGGTTAAAACGACGAATGGCGATTCTCCATGGAGACGCTTCAGGACGGATCGCCGCCTTTTGATTCGTTTCAATCGTGACTGTTTCTGCGGACAATAGTATCCCTCCTACTTCAAGCGAATTCTTGGATCTGCCATGCCATACAATACATCAGACAGTAGATTGCCAATGAGCGTGAGAACAGCCAGAAAAATGGTGAAGCCCAGCATAAACGGATAATCCCGCATACTAATCGACTCCAGATAAACCTGCCCCACACCTGGCCATACAAATACCTTTTCCAGGATCATCGCCCCACCAAATAAGGCTGGAAGCTCGAACCCGAGCAGTGTGATTGCTGGAATCAGGGCATTGCGCAGTGCATGTTTGAAAATAACCGTCCGTTCCTTCAAACCCTTGGCGCGTGCGGTACGGATATAATCCTGACGGATGACCTCCAACATGCCTGTACGGAAATAACGAGTCAGGCTTCCTGTACTCAGCATCGTAAGTACGAGTGTCGGCAGGAACATATGCTTGAGGACATCCACCATATACGCCCACGAACCTGCTTCCATCCCTGCTGTAGTCATACCCCCAACCGGGAGAATTCCCCATTCAAGGGCAAATATTTTGATGACCAATAAACCAATAAAAAATGAAGGCAGTGACATACATAAGAAAATGAATAACGTAACGAACTTATCGAATAACGAATATTGAAACTTAGCTGAAAATACCCCTGCAACAACTGCAATGAGCCAGCTAAAAATAAGACTAAAAAAAGCGATAATAAAAGAGTTCCATACATAATTGCCAATGACCTTCGTTACTGGCTGCTTATGCTGCAATGAATCCCCCATATTTCCCTTTAACATATTACCGGCCCATATAAAATAACGTTGGTATTCTGGTTTATCCAGCCCGTAGATATGTCGTAGCTGCTGCGCCTTCTCGGCGGTCATATTCGGGTTCTGCTTGGCTGTAATATAATCACCCGGCACCATGGCTGAAATCGCAAAAACGATAATGGATATGCCAATAAGTGTGGGGATGAGTTGCAGCAGTCTTCGAATAATGTACTGCTTCATATTCATTCCTCCAGACGAATAAAGTGATATGCCCAGCTCGTGAGAGCTGAGCATACAATTGGCAACCCTTATTGAGCGATTTGAGCGTTATGCAGAGTGAACTCAAAATCTTTGTATGGTGTAATTTCTAAGCCGGATACACGTCCATTCACTGGCCACATATCTCTGCGTTGGTACAAAAAGATAGTTGGCAGATCTTTGTTCAGCTCTTGATAGAGCTGTTTGTAAATCTGTTTGCGTTTTTCTTGATCCAGTTCATGCTTACCAGCAAGTGTTAATTCATCAACCTTTTTATTGGAATAGCCGATATCATTTTGTGCACCATTCGTAATAAAAGTCGTTGTGTCCGGGTCTGGAGTTAAGCCCCAAGCCGCAAAGAACATATCAAACTTGCCCGTATCCTTTTTATCCATAATGGCGTTAAAATCTAAAGTTTCAGAAGTCAGCTTGATGCCCAGCTCCTTATAGTTATTGGACATGATCGGTAGCAAGGCCTCTACTACTGGATTATCAGCAGTTGCGGAGAAGTTAATGGTCAGCTTTTCTCCGTCCTTTTCGCGAATTCCGTCAGCCCCAACCTTCCAGCCTGCCTCATCCAGCAAAGCCTTCGCCTTAGCTGTATCAAATTCATATTTGTTGATGCCTTCATCCGTATAAGACCAAGATTCTGTAGATTGTGGAATGTTAATGACATTCGCATATGGGCCATACACGCCCTGTACAATCTCTTTACGGTTTAAACCAATAGTTAAAGCCTGACGTACTTTAGGGTCCTGGAATTTCTTTTCCTTGTGATTAAATGCAATATATCCATAGCCATTGGTCGGCATAATATTCACGTCCAAGAAGCCTAGAGCCTTTAATTCCTCTACATTGTCTTCCGTAACTGTGATATTGTCCATGTCCGTTTCGCCTGTTTGCAGCATAGACAGGTTTGTTTCTTCTGTTGTCGTTTTGAAAATAACTGATTTCACCTTTGGTGCACCTTTGAAGTAGTTTGGATTCGCTTCAAGTACGACTTGTTGACCTGGGGAAAAGCTCTTCAGAACATACTGCCCGGAGCCGATTGGTTTATTATTAAGCGCCTTGATGCTGTCCAGGTTACCCTTCTTGAACCCTTTTCCGTAATAAGCTTCTGGCATGAAGTATTGCTCACCCAGATAATCCTTCGTATAAGCTGTTGCTTCTGTAACGGTTACCTCTACTGTGTTATCATCAATGACCTTGATACCTGAGATATCATTCGCCTTGCCATCGTGGTATTCCTTACCGCCTTTAATCTTAAAAGATAATATATCGCTTTCTCCATCATAATTCGGATCATGCAGCACTTTGAGAACAAAAGCATAATCCTTTACGGTTACTGGAGTGCCGTCACTATACTTCACACCTGGTTTCAGATGGAATGTGTATTTTAGACCATCCGGCGATACATCAACCTTTTCAGCCAAACTATTTTCATATGTACCATCTGCCTTCACCTGTAAGAAGGAATCAAATACTGTTCTGACTACATATAAATCGTAAGTTGTTTGCCAGAATAGCGGGTTAAATACCCCTTTAGGTGACGTCATACCTACTACAATGTTATCTTTCCGATTCGTTGCTCCTGGAGGATTTTGCGACAAATCCGTCGCTTTAATAACACCCTCTGTAACTGGTGCGCTTGCTTCATTTCCCTCTGTTTTATTATCCGCATTGCCTTGCTGCGGCTGTGCCTCATTAGCACCTCCACTACATCCTGCAAACAGAACACCAACGATCGTAAGCACCATAAGCAAAGAAACCCATTTCTTCGTTTGCACCATCCTGTTAATCCCCCTTGTCGGTTCTTTATTTAACAGCCTGTCTCATTCCTGCGGTGATTCGTTAAAGCTTGAGGTTCAAAAATGAAGTTTTGCACATCCTCCTTACTGTTCCTAATGATAGTGTAGAACACATGTTTTAGACCCTTGGTCAATTTTGTGCACTGACAACCATTACATTTTTATTAAGGTTTATCTTAAGTGTAAAATAATATCACGTCAATATCTTTTTTTATGTAAAATGCAATTGCAAAACATCTATTTTTGTAAAGTTTATGAAATTTACTTGTGGAAAATGACAGAAAACTGAGTGTTATGTAATATAAAATAACATTTCGAATGACCGAAATGTGTACTCTGGCGAGTTGGGGAGCTTGTAATTTCTTAAGCCACTAAAAGGTGATTTATACTTAATGGGTAAACATGGATTGTATAGTAAGTTACAATAGATGGCACTTGTTGTCAATAAAAAAAAATTATAAAAAGGATGTCCCCAGAATTGGAGACATCCTTTTTTTCCACCCACTACTATTCAGTAGTGTAAGGAAGCAATGCGATTTGACGGGAACGTTTAACAGCGATTGTCAACATACGTTGATATTTCGCGCTTGTTCCAGTCACACGACGAGGAAGAATTTTTCCACGTTCGCTGATGAATTTTTTAAGCAAGTCTGTATCTTTATAGTCAATGTGAGTAATTTTGTTCACAGTGAAGAAACATACTTTACGACGTTTGTTGCGACCACCACGACGAGCTGGTCTTTTGTTATCGTCTCCGCCTTCTCTTTGTCTGAAGCCCATTCTTTGTCAGTCCTTTCCCAATTAAAATGGTAAATCATCATCCGAAATATCGATCGGTTTTCCGTCATCGGAAAAAGGATCCTGATTGTTTCGCGAGTTATTATTCCCGCGCCCACTATTGCTGTTACCGCCTCCGAAAGGAGACTCCTCACGCATACCTCCACCGCTATTGCCGCCACCGTTGCCGCTATCGCGGTTAGATTCCAAGAAACGTACATTATCAGCAACAATTTCAGTCACGTATACACGTTTTCCTTCATTGTTCTCATAATTACGCACTTGTACACGGCCTTCAACAGCCGTCAAACGACCTTTACGAAGATAGTTAGCGCATGTTTCAGCAAGCTGACGCCAGGTTACGATCGGCAAGAAATCCGCTTCCCGTTCGCCGCCTTGACTTGTAAACGGACGGTCTACAGCCAGGGTGAACTGGGTTACTGCTACACCAGACGGTGTATAGCGCAGCTCTGGATCTTTGGTCAAACGACCGATCAGAATGACACGGTTCAACAATCCAATCCCCTCCTTTGAGCGTTGTTCATTACATAATCACGTACAATAATTAAGCTACGTCGTTCGTAATGAGATAACGAATTACTTCGTCAGAAATTTTCATGATACGCTCAAGCTCAGTAACAACAGCAGGTTCTGCTGTGAAGTTTACCAGAACGAAAGAACCATCACGGAATTTCTTGATCTCATACGCAAGACGGCGTTTAGTTACATCGTGATTCGTAATTTCGCCACCGCCGTTAGAGATGATACCTTGGAATTTGTCGACTGTCGCTTGAACAGCTTCTTGTTCAATGTCAGGACGAATAATGTACATCACTTCATATTTGCGCATTCTTTACACCTCCTTATGGACATAAGGCCCTCAATCTCAGTTGAGAGCAAGGAACGAGCCTAAACTCGCACTAAAACAGTTTACCAAATCGAGCACCTGAATGCAACCTGCAATTTCGAGCACAAGGCTAAAAGCTGTTCACACACAACCTATTATTAGCTTTATACATTTTTATATCACTTCACAAATTTTGCATATATAAAGGAAATCATTTTTGATTAACTACTATCTATGTGCCCTGATTTCGCATGTTTCTGTTTAAGACAGCGCACAATAACCGTTGCAGTCCAAATTCATTATCTAAGGAGGCACAACCGTATGGGTGAAAAGACTGAGTTCGTACCCGGGGATAAGGTCCCAAATGACGGCGTATATATGGAGGTTGGAGAAAAAAGCTTTCATACTGAAATCCAAAACCCGCAGCAAATAACGTTGGAAAGAGGCGATTCTTTTCCGAAGACCACCAACCATAATCGCAAGTGGAAGAAAAAAACGAAAGCTCGTGTCCACTAATGTATATTTCTTCGGAATCCTGGCCATATTATGATTAGGCGATACAACAGAGAGGTGTGGTTCCGTTGGACAACGTAGCCTTACAAACTGTTAGGAGATCCATTCCGGGCATTAGAAGCGTTAGGTTTGTGTAAAAGGACACTGTCTTTTCAACACGGTATTGCTAGTCAGTACACCGAGTTTCATGATGTGATTGGACAGATCGTATCCTGTTAAAAATGTATCGCCTACGATGGAGGACCTTTGTGGTCCTCCTTTGTTGCATTATCGGACTTTTTGCATATGCTGGTAAAATGCAGATTAATTCAGCTCCTTCTGCTAGAATATATCCAAGTACAAAGACCTACTATCTACGGAGGTTTAAAGATGAGCTATTCTCGTATATTAAAGTGGATATCAGGTATATTCGAATTGGTGCTGGCTGTACCGATTGTGGGAGGAGCTATTGTCATGGGGACTGGCTACTCAGCACTGGGGTTTATGCTTGTCCTGCATGCAGTAACACTTATCCTGTCGTTACGCAATCAGGAAGCGATCTACGGTTCTGTCTGGGGAGTACTCACTTCCTTGCTAGCCTGGATTCCTTTTGTTGGCTGGGCACTCCATTTGATCGCCGCCATCCTGCTGATGATCTCTGGCTCAAAGAGAACAAAACGCTATCATTACCCGCCTAACCAGCTATAACAAAAGAATGCTCCTGACGGCAATTATTTCAAACGCTGTTAGGAGCTTTCTTTTACTTTAACACCTTATTCATTCACCAAGAGGTTCTTAATCATTTCTTCGATAACGCTACATTCATTTTTATAACCTAATAATGGTTTATTTCCATAAACCAAAAAATCTCTTACGTCAGCAGACGTAAGAGATTGATCCAGTTCATGAAGTTAGTGGCGGAAAGAGTGGGATTCGAACCCACGCACGCCTTGCGACGCCTAACTGATTTCGAGTCAGCCCCCTTGGACCTCTTGGGTACCTTTCCGCAGCAAGGATAATTATATCATCATTGCTACCATGACGCAAGCTGATTTCTTGTTCACCATGATCCACTTTCTCTGCTCAAATGGTTTCCGAATTCTGCTCGCCAGCGCTGGACTTTGAGCGCAACACTTTCTTCATATTCTTTTCGAACTTGGCACGCGGAATCAGCACACTATGCTGGCATCCGACACATTTGATTCGAATATCCATCCCCATCCGGATAATTTCCATCTCGTTCGTTCCACATGGATGAGGCTTCTTCATCTGCACAATATCCCCTAGTTCAAACGACTTACGCTCCACCCTTCTCTCCCCCTTTTCTTCCTGACTCATCTTCTTTTTCAAGGGTGATTGCCGTCTCCAGTGCAGCCTGACGATGTTCCTCGTCCTCTAGAGCCCTCTTGATATTATTCTGAATATCACGCTCTACCAAGGCCCCTGTATTCGGCATACATTCCGCCACAACCCGTACGATATACTCTGATGTAGTCATGGACTGAACGCCTAACACATCCGGCATATTAAGTATCTGCGCATTGGACTCTTCGATGCCTTGGATCGCCTGTTTTACCAAGCTGACGGCTTCCTCCAGACTACGCTCCGCCTTCATCGGCACATCTACCACCGCCAACGCGTTGGACATGGAGAAGTTCGTTACCGTCGTAATGGAGCCGTTCGGTAAAATATACACCTCACCTTTCCAGCTCACCAGCCTGGTTGTACGCAGCCCAATCATTTCTACCGTCCCCTTGAAAGTTCCCGTCTGAATGACGTCTCCTACGGCAAATTGATCCTCAAATATAATGAAGAATCCGGTAATTACATCCTTAACCAAGCTCTGTGCCCCAAAACCTACAGCCAACCCAAGCACTCCAGCTCCAGCAATCAGAGGGCCTAGATTTATACCCATTTGCGATAGCACCAGCATAATCAAGATGAAATTGAATACAATATTTGTTACATTTTTCAGCAGTTCGCCCACAGTCGTTAACCGTCTGGTATTCAATCGGAATCTGCCGTTATCTCCCTTTTGCTCCATCGACTTATCTATAATTTTATTAATAACTCGAATAAAGATACGTGTAATGATGAAAATAATTACGATTTTCAAAATCACAAACAAAAAGGTCGACCACATCGCACTATCTGTAAGCCATTTCCATACAGCATCCTTCCAATGAATCGCACCTTGCACTACGTCATCCGTGTCTAAATTACCGGTCAACCAATGTATAAAGGTCATGCTGTACTCCTCCTCAAACCAGGGAACCACTCTTTCTATTTCCCACATTCTATTTCCTATCTATATAAGCATATCTCCCGACTTCAAACATACGACTATGAATAATCTACTTTTCCCGAGTATAAAAACGCAAGTTTATCCATATACTAGCTACTATCTTGAGAATAATTGTTACCCGCAGGCCAAGTGAAATCTTAAAGGTAGGCGAGCACAACCTGCACGCTCCATTACAGGACGAAAGGAAGATTCCATGACTCATTCTGACTTCATTCCGGGGCAAGAACCCCTAAGCTTAAAAATATCACACACCGATCCCGGGATCCAATCAGCCATCATCCATCGCTTGCTGTTCCATCTGCATCAGGCACGGAGTCTGCAAAATATCGTCATCATTTGCATCGGCACCGATCGTTCTACTGGAGATTGCCTTGGTCCGCTCGTTGGTACCCATTTGTCACGCTATAAAAGCCCCCTGTTTAACTTGTATGGAACATTAGATGAGCCTGTACATGCTATGAACCTTCAAACGACGCTGAACGGCATACATGACCGATACGAACAGCCTTATATCATTGGTATAGACGCATGTCTTGGACAAACCTCCAGTGTTGGATGCATTCAGGTTGCAGAGGGTCCTCTTAAGCCTGGAGCAGGTGTAAATAAAGAATTACCGCCGGTCGGCGATATCCATTTAACTGGTATCGTTAACGTCGGCGGCTTCATGGAATACTTTGTGTTGCAAAATACGAGACTAAATTTGGTCATGAAATTATCAGATATCATAGCTAGTAGCTTATACTCCGCAATTAAGGAGTGGCATTACCGGTCTGTCCTACTTGCTGCGCAAGAGTAATAGCTTCTTTCTCTTCAGGTGATAAGGAATAAGAAGATTGCCCCGCTTCCAGAGGCTTGGCATACACATATGAGCCATCCCGGTTATAAATACCGGTCAATACTATTCCGTCCTGATTATCGTCTACAATAGCCAGAGAGAAGCTTAGATCGCTCCCTCTCTCACCAAAGGCATTATAGCGTTTGATGCCTATATGTCCCTTCAAGCCAGTCAGTTTGCTGCGTAGTGATTTCATACTTGCACGGTGGGCTTCCTGCTCATCTTCAATCGTGTCCATCTGTACCTTTAAATCAATCAGCAGCGTCTCCAAATTCTCTACCCCGCTGCCTGCCATCATGGTTTCATACTTTCGCCGCATCTTCTTCAGCTTTGATCCCTGTACAATAACAACAATCAACAGGATAAGCAAAATAAGCACGATCCCTGCAACAATACCAGCAAGCTGCTCCATGATTAGTCCATTCAATTCAGCCATATGTTTGTTTCTACCCCTCTACCTCAAAAATCATGTTACTGCTTTGCTTACCTTTTATTTTAAACGTTTGAGAACAGCGAGACAAATAACACAAGGCTATTAGTTTATCCATCAAAACCATTCTAATTCCTGCAATTCCAGACAAAGCAAAGACATATCTCACTTTCCATTTCACTCAAGGAGACATGTCCATATTTTTACAGACTACTGTAATAGCTCCAGTAATCTTTCCAAATCCTGCTGGCTGTAATAATTCAATTCGATTTTTCCTTTATCTTTATTGTGCTTGATCTTTACAGTTGTTTTAAAACGCTCGCGCAGGGACTCTTCCATATGGTCAATATAGGGGTCCTTTTTTCGCACCTTGGCTTTAGCTTTTGTTTCTCCAGGCTTATGATCCAACTGTTGTACGGCTTCCTCAAGTTCACGAACGCTCCACTGTTGCTCAATACATTGCATGGCCAGCTGTTTTACCATGTCTGGATCTTTGAGCCCGACAATTGCTCTAGCATGCCCCATAGACAATGTTCCACGTGAAACATGATCTTTAACCTCCTCAGGCAATGCGAGCAAACGGAGAAAATTGGCAATGTGTGAACGTGATTTTCCCACTTTCATGGACAACTCTTCCTGAGTTAAAGAAAACTGATCCATTAACCCCTGATAAGCCACCGCCACTTCCATTGCATTTAAGTTTTCACGCTGCAAATTCTCAATCAGGGCAATCTCCATTACCTGCTGATCTGTAAAATTGCGAACAACCACAGGTATGGTTGGATTCCCGCAAAATTGAGAGGCCCGAAACCGTCTTTCCCCGGCTATAATCTCATAACCTCTCAAGACACTACGCGCAATAATGGGTTGGATAACACCGTGCTGACGAATGGATTCCGCTAATTCCTTAATGGACTCCTCATCAAACGTTTTCCGAGGCTGGTATGGGTTCGCCCGCAACTGACTGAGCGGAATGTCAACAACCTTATCCTCGTCACTGACTGTAAGGGAGGGAATAAGTGCGTCCAGTCCCTTTCCCAACCGTTTACTCATAAGATACCACTTCCTTTGCCAACTCAATATATACCTCTGCCCCACGAGACCGGGGATCATACGTAATAATGGACTGGCCATGTGATGGTGCTTCGCTGAGTCTCACGTTGCGTGGAATAATCGTCTGATAAACTTTGCTTTGAAAATATTTTTTCACTTCTTCAATCACCTGAATACCCAAGTTCGTGCGGGCGTCAAACATGGTTAGCAATACGCCCTCAATTTGCAATGAGGTGTTTAGATGTTTTTGCACTAATCGCACGGTATTCAACAATTGGCTTAATCCTTCCAGCGCGTAATATTCACATTGGATTGGAATAATGACTGAATCGGAAGCCGTCAAGGAATTGAGCGTCAAAATCCCCAGTGATGGAGGGCAATCTATTAATATATAATCGTAATTATGCTTGACGAGTTGAAGTGATCTTTTTAATCTCAATTCGCGAGAAATAGTTGGTACCAGCTCGATTTCAGCACCTGCTAATTGGATGGTTGCCGGGATAATATCCAATCCCTCAACCTGTGTACTGATAATCGCCTCGCTAGGGTCAACTTCGTTAATGAGTACATCATAAATACAATTTGCCACATCCGCCTTATTGATACCCACACCGCTAGTTGTATTACCTTGCGGGTCGATATCCACGAGCAATACCCTTTTGCCGAGGGAAGCAAGTCCGGCGCCCAAATTCACGGAAGTAGTCGTTTTGCCTACTCCGCCTTTTTGATTGGCTACGGCTATTATTTTTGACACTTCATTCACCTCATAATTTAATCGGAATCCTGCTACGTTCCATGAAAAAGCTCTATGAAGACGTTACTTAGTCCTTAACTTACGGATAACGGCAATTTCAAAATAGAATACGAGTATGCTGCGGTTTTATGTTGGCGTTAGACAGAAAAAGCGGCAATTGCTGCCGCTGTAC
Organism: Paenibacillus sp. ICGEB2008; assembly: GCF_000307675.1. Lineage (NCBI taxonomy): Bacteria > Bacillati > Bacillota > Bacilli > Caryophanales > Paenibacillaceae > Paenibacillus > Paenibacillus sp. ICGEB2008. Next base: position 20,954 of record NZ_AMQU01000006.1, on the reverse strand, counting down.
GCTTCATCCCTTACTTACGTTTGGGAATTTGAATGACAATCTCATAGTGATCCTCATGATCAGATTCCTTTGTTTTGATATCCAACCCTGAGCCAGACACCATATCAATGGATTGACGAATCGTATTCAGCGCAAGCCGGACATCCTTGGTAAAGGAAATCCGCTTAGATTTCTTAATCGTGGATACTTGTTTATAGAAGGCAACTCGTGCCTCTGTCTGCTTCACATTGAGTTCCTTAGCAATCACTTCATCTAAAACCTTGTACTGTAGCTCTTCGGTCTCTAACGACAATAATGCACGAGCGTGACGCTCGGACACCTTCCGCTCCATTAGAGCCTCTTTCACTCTCTCCGGCAAATGAAGCAGCCGTATCTTATTAGCAATAGTGGATTGGCTTTTGCCAAGTCGCTGAGCGAGGCTTTCCTGGGTGAGTTGATGCAGGTCAATCAGCTTTTGATAAGCTACAGCCTCTTCAATCGCAGTTAGGCCCTCCCGCTGAAGATTCTCAATCAACGCGATGGATGCAGCTTGTGAATCATTAAACTCACGAACAATGGCTGGAATCGTCTCCATACCCAGCTTGGTGACAGCTCTCCAACGACGTTCCCCTGCTATAATTTCATATTGTCCATTACGGAAACGAACGACAATCGGTTGAATTACACCATGCGTCTTAATAGTCTGGCATAGCTCATCAATCTTTTCGTCGTCAAATATGGTGCGGGGCTGATAAGGACTGCTGACAATATCCCGAACTGGAATTTGTTTTATTTCGTCCCCATTGGAGCGCTCCGTCAAACCAAATAGCTTGGAAAATTGTTCTTTCATTCCGTATAATACCACCTAATTTCATAATAGCACCATACAAACAGCGCTTCGTGAAAAACAGTTCCTTACGGGGATTGTAGACCCTTCTATATGAAACAGCGCCGTAAGCGGGTACACTCCACGTACTCCCCTGACATTTGTTGTCCCACTTCCCTATATGTATATCTGAAATCATGGGTACGGGAAGCAGCCAACTTACACTAAAACGATTATCTCTATTCTATCACTTTTCCAGTCATAATCCTATCGTCTCTAACAGCTTTTCAGAAGGATAAAAGAATAAATTATGTAGAGGGCATTCGGCAAGGAGCCATCTTAAGCAAGGAGTTTATAAACCATAAAAAAAGTGAATGTTTCACGTGAAACATTCACTTTTTTTCAAACATTTACACTAAAGGTGTTTTCAAAGGAGTACCTGGCTTACGCGGGTATTTCCGTGGTGTAGCTGCTCTTTTTTCAATAATAATCATATGTCTGGCTGCATCCTCAACAGGTAGCTGAAAGGCCTGAACATGCTTGATTTTTCCCTTTAGCTCTTTCAAACTGTAGGAGGCTTCCCCGATTTCTTCCGTTGGGTCGCTACCCTTCATCGCTGCAAAGTGGCCCCCCTCACGGACAAAAGGAAGACAAAATTCATTTAGTACCGCGAGACGGGCAACGGCTCGAGCTGTGACCAGATCATAGCTATCACGATATCCTGCTTTGCGCCCCAATTCCTCTGCCCTGCTGTGAATCAGTTCGACATTTTCCAGTCCCAACTGCTCTACAACATGAGCTAAAAATTGTATGCGTTTGTTCAATGAGTCTACAATGGTCAATTGAATATGTGGAAAGCATATTTTCAAGGGAATCCCAGGAAAACCAGCACCTGACCCAATGTCAGCCAGGCTCCCCACATCATTTAACGGAACATAAAAGGCAAGTGAAACAGAATCGTAAAAATGCTTGGTGTACACTGCATCTCGCTCAGTAATGCCCGTCAGGTTCATTTTTTCATTCCATTCAACCAGCACACGGTAATACGTTTCAAACTGCTCTAACTGACTGTCATTAATCACAATGCTATGCTCTGCCAGCCGCTGCTTAAACTGCTGTTGTATCGCGTCCATTAAGATCCCCTCGCTGCCGTTACACGGTTATAGTGCTCCAGATAAACCAGCAAAATGGAAATATCCGCAGGAGTTACACCGGAGATACGGGATGCCTGACCAATGGACATCGGACGGATCTTCTCAAGTTTCTGCTTGGCTTCAATGGCCAAGCCTTGAACTTCATTGTATGCGATATCCTCTGGGAGCTTCTTCTTCTCCATCTTTTGCAGGCGTTCTACATGCATTAATTGCTTTTCAATGTAGCCCGCATACTTAATTTGGATTTCCACCTGTTCTTGCTCTTCCTCAGTAAGAGCTACAGGTGAAGGCGAAATTTGTGCCACTTGTGCATAGCTGATCTCAGGTCGACGCAGCACTGTTAACAAATTACTGCCGTCCTGTATCGGTGCAGATCCGCCTTGCTCCAGCATCTCATTTACATCAACCGGGCGAACTTTAGCTAAGCGTAAACGCTCAATTTCTTGCTCTACCTTTTGTTTTTTATCCAAAAAGCGCTCGTATCGTTCGTCAGTAATCAGACCAATATCATGCCCGATCGGAGTCAATCGAAGATCCGCGTTATCATGCCGCAACAACAGACGGTATTCTGCACGGGATGTCAGCAAACGATATGGCTCATTTGTACCCTTTGTCACCAGGTCGTCAATCAGAACCCCAATGTAGCCTTGAGAACGATCCAGTACGACGGGCTCTTTTCCCTGCACCTTGCGAGCTGCATTAATCCCAGCCATAATTCCTTGACCCGCAGCTTCTTCATAACCGGATGTCCCGTTAATCTGACCTGCTGTGAACAAGCCAGGTACTTTTTTCGTTTCCAAAGTAGGCCACAACTGAGTAGGTACCATCGCATCATATTCAATAGCGTAACCGTTACGCATCATTTCTACCTTTTCCATCCCTGGAATGGTACGCAGTACTGCTAATTGCACATCCTCTGGCAAGCTTGTTGACAAGCCTTGAACATAGTATTCAGATGTGTTTTTACCCTCAGGCTCCAAAAAGATTTGGTGCTTCGGCTTATCACTGAAACGCACCACTTTATCTTCAATAGAGGGGCAATAACGTGGTCCCGTTCCTTCGATCAGACCAGAGAACATCGGTGCACGATGCAAATTATCATTAATAATCTGATGTGTTTCCACTGAAGTATACGTCAGCCAGCAAGGCAACTGCTCATTATCCGAGGACTTCGTTTCATAGGAGAAGAACTTCGGCTGATCATCGCCTGGCTGTATTTCTGTTTTGCTAAAATCAATCGTATCCTTATGCACACGTGGTGGCGTCCCTGTTTTAAAGCGAACGAGATCAAACCCAAGCTCTCTCAAATGTTCAGAAAGTCTCAGCGAAGGCTGCTGATTGTTCGGACCACTCTCATACATCAGCTCACCCATAATGATTTTTCCGCGCAGATAGGTGCCCGTCGTCAGGACAACTGCTTTACTACGATACTCTGTGCCCGTCTTCGTAATCACACCTACGCATTGGCCGTCTTCTATAATCAGCTCTTCAACCATGCCTTGACGTAAGGTCAGATTCGGTTCTTTCTCCATCGTTTCCTTCATCGCATGCTGATAAGAGAACTTGTCTGCTTGTGCGCGCAAGGCATGCACGGCAGGGCCCTTACCAGTATTTAACATTCTCATTTGGATAAATGTCTTGTCGATATTCCGACCCATTTCGCCACCCAATGCATCAATTTCCCGTACTACATGACCCTTTGCGGGACCACCAATAGACGGGTTGCAGGGCATGAATGCGACCATATCCAAGTTAATTGTGATCATCAATGTACGACAGCCCATCCGTGCCGCTGCCAAAGCCGATTCTACGCCCGCATGGCCCGCACCGACGATGATCACATCATAGTCGCCTCCTTGATATCCCATACCTCTCTTGCCTCCTTATACATTCGAGTCTTCACCCCGAATATGCTCTTGTGTATCTATAACGATAGCAGGCTTAAAACAGCCATGCTTGAATGTTCTACTTGCCCAGACAGAATTGTGAGAATATTTGATCTATTAACGCATCATGCGCAGTATCGCCTACAATCTCACCCAAATGCTCCCATGCCAGCCTTACATCAATCTGGATCATGTCAATTGGAACAAATTGATCAGCGGCCTCATAGGCATCTACCAGCGATTGGCGCGCTTTCTTCAGCAAAGCAATATGCCGTACATTGCTGACATACGTCATATCCGCTGATTCTAGCTTGCCGCTAAAGAATAAATTCGATATAGCCTGCTCCAGCCGATCTGCTCCCTCATTTTCCTTCACAGACATCGGCACAATAAGCTCTTCAGGAACATAGCGCAGCAACAAATCCCGGTCTATTTGGGCCGGTAAGTCCATTTTATTCATAATAACAATCGCTTGTCTACCGCGGATTTGTTCCATTAATGCCATTTCATCCTCGTGCAGTGGTTCGTTGGCATTCATAACGATGAGCAACAGATCCGCTTCACTAACTGCCGTTCTCGAACGCTCTACCCCAATCCGTTCCACGACGTCCATCGTTTCGCGAATTCCAGCTGTATCCAACAGCTTGAGCGGAATATTATTAATCGTCACATACTCCTCGATAACGTCACGGGTGGTACCCGGAATATCGGTCACAATCGCCCGTTCGCCCTGAGCCAACGTGTTTAGCAGCGACGATTTGCCTACATTCGGCCTTCCGACAATCGCTGTAGTTAGCCCTTCCCGCAAAATTTTCCCCTGCTCCGCTGTATGCAACAGCCGATCAATTTCCGCCATGACTTGGCTGCTTTTATCCTTGATTAACTCAGACGTAAAGGATTCTACATCATGCTCAGGGTAATCAATGTTTACTTCAATATGAGCAAGTGTCTCGACCAAAACATGACGCAAACGACGAATATTCTGGGACAGCTGTCCATCCACCTGCTTCAAAGCCATCGAAAAGGCTTTATCCGATTTGGAACGAATTAAGTCAATGACGCCCTCCGCCTGACTCAGATCAATACGACCATTCAAAAAAGCGCGTTTCGTAAATTCACCTGGCTCAGCCAGACGTATATTTTGCAGCAGTAACAAATCCATCACCCGTTTAACGGCTACCACCCCGCCATGAGTGCTGATCTCTACCACATCTTCTGTTGTAAAAGAGCGTGGTGCCCGCATCACTGTAACTAAAACTTCCTCCACCTTCTCTTGGCTTTGAGGATCTATAATATGTCCATAGTGTACCGTGTGCGTTGGAGCCTTACTTAAGGGCGTTTTACTACGGAACAAAGCCTCCACTTCCGTGACCGCTTCTGGACCGCTGACCCGCACAACTGCAATGCCGCCCTCGCCGACAGCCGTTGCAATGGCAGCTATGGTATCGCTCAGCATATCGTTTCTACCTCCTATCAAGTAAAAACGGCATTGCCGCCCTTCATCAAGGACGGCACCCGTTTCAGTGTGAAATATAAGAAAAAAAGCAATGGCTTCTGCAGCTTGCAGAGAGCCATTGCGTCGGATTATTTCTTGGCAATGACAACGCGCCGATTAGGCTCGTCCCCCTTGCTGTATGTTCTAACCAGCGCATGCTGCTGGAGCTTGGCATGAATCAGCTTCCGCTCCTGGGACGGCATTGGCTCCAGTACCACTTCCTTGCCGTAACGAACAGCCTGGTTCGCTAATCGTTCCGCCAAATCCTCCAGCGTTTTCCGCCGACGTGCACGAAATTGCTCGGCATCCAGCACAATTCGGATAAATTTATCAGAATGACGGTTAGCAACAATATTCGTCAGGTACTGCAATGCATCTAATGTCTGTCCTCTGCGGCCAATCAGCATACCGAGCGATGGACCGGAGATATCCAGTGTACTTTCATCCTTGCGATGACGGACATCGACTTCGACGTCGAGTCCCATTCCTGCAGCTGTTTCACGGATGAAACGCACCGCCTCTTCATAAGGATCTATATGTCCCCTGGATGCTTCCATGTTCATCTGTGCTTCCTGCGCAACAGACCCAGCTTGTGATACAGCCTGTCCCACGTCAGAAGGTGCTTGAGCCGATACATGAGGTTCAGCCGTGTGTGTGGTTTCAGGAGACGGCTCAGAAAGCAGCGTAAGCTCCACCTTCGCCTTTTTGACCCCTAGCCACCCCAGGAATCCTTTTGACGGCTGTTCCAACACGTTTACGGTTACCCGTTCACGGCTTACTCCCAGCTGGGAGAGTCCTTGTCTTACAGCATCTTCAACGGTTTTTCCTGATGTCACGACTTTGGTCATCTCGACTTTTTAGCCCCCTTCGTGTTTTTGCCGCCTTTTTTCTTACTATTATTAGAGGAACCTGTTTTCGCGAGACTCGCTGTTTTTACATTAGCCAATGCTGCGTCCTTATCATTATTCCGATAAAGGAAATAGTTTTGAACAATCGTGTAAATATTACTGAAAAACCAGTACAACGGCAAAGCAGACGGGAAGTTATACGACATGAATAGAATTAGCACCGGATAGACATACAGCAAAAATTGCATGGGTCCTTGCTGCGGTGTCGGATTCATTTTCATCATCATCCAAGTTTGGACAAAAGTCGTAATCGCTGCTAGAATCGGCAGGATAAAGAAGTGATCCGGTTTACCTAACTGGAGCCACAAAAAGTCATGATCCCGCAATGCCGAGTTATAATAAATGGCATTATAAAGCGCGATAAAAATGGGCATCTGTACTAACAAAGGCAGACAACCCGCCATTGGGTTAACCTTGTTTTCTTGAAACAATTTCATCGTTTCTTGCTGGACTCGCTCAGGTGTATCCTTGTATTTCGCTTGAATTTCTTTTAATTGCGGCTGAATAGCCTGCATTGCTCTGGAACTGCGTACTTGCTTGAGTGTAAGCGGCAAAATAATAGTACGCACGATGATCACCAGAATCAGTACGGCCAGGCCATATTCTCCAGAGAACCATTGGGCAAATGTATCCAGCGCATACGAAAACCAGTAAACGACATATCTTTGCCACCAAGATCCATTGGCCAAGTCTGCCGTCGTGTAAGAATTGTGAGCCGCCTGGGTACATCCGGACAGCACAGCAACAAGTGCCAATAAGGCAATCAGGAGGAACCATTTTCCCCGTTGAGTCTTCAAACGCGACACTTCATAACCCCTTTCTTAACCAATCCATTCCAACGTAAATCATACCATATCCTGTAGGACAAAGATACTGATTATCGGCGCGTAGACTTGAGCAGCGAGGCTTTGCGCAAAACGTGCAGCACGCTTTTCTCCAGCTCTTGATACGACTTTGTAACCGCACCCTTACGAACGATAAAAATCAGGTCAATCTGCTCCACCAATTCCTGCTCATGATGGCGCACGATTTCCTTAACGATCCTGCGCATCCGGTTGCGGACAACTGCATTGCCGATCTTCTTGCTAGCCGAAATTCCGACGCGGAACTGCTCTACCTCTCTGCGGCGGAACCAGTACACCACAAACTGATGGTTGGCAAAAGATTTGCCATGGCGGTATACGCGCCCAAAGTCCGCCCGGTTTCGTAGACGCAATTTTTTTTTGCACGGCGCTTCTCCTTGCTCATCTCTTTTACACATATCGGTAAGCAACCCTTACCTCTTATATAGTAAGAAGTATGGACAATATTCCAACATGGTAATCTCGCTTATTTTATATCCGTTTTCAAAAACTTCATCTAATATAGAGCAGGATGCAGGACTTGTCCCTCTTTTTACACTACATTTCTACAATCAGAAGAAGCAATCCGATCCATAAATACTTCAATTATGAAAAAAAAAGACCACCGTAGTGGTCTTTATGCACGCATTACGCACTCAATACTTTTCTACCTTTTTGGCGACGAGCTGCCAAAACTTTACGGCCATTCTTCGTGCTCATTCTTTTACGGAAGCCGTGAACTTTTTTACGTTTGCTGACATTCGGTCTGAAAGTCGGTCTCATTGTGCTGCACCTCCTTACAAGGAATACGTTTTATATGGAATATACCTAACATAGCAATCTCCACAAAAAACACCTTTGTACATTTAACCACAAATAGCGGTCAAAGTCAATGTACTTCTGAATTCTCTCCCTCTTTTTCACATTCACAAGTCCTCTCCCTCTTTTTGCATCACCCACTCTACTCTTTTCTATCCCTTTATTCCTGATTTTTTCGTTTCTTCTCCATGATCAACATTCATCAGCATTTTACTGTAGCTTACGTTCCTATCTAAAAACTGCCCTTTTTTTCATCTATTCATTTACGGCTTAAATCCAGGCCGTTTCAAATCCCCACTATCAGTTTCGTCAAAAATATTGTCGGAAACGTTACCGGAAATTTTCAACACAAAAACAACCCGGTGTAACCAAAAGGCAACGGGTGTTATACACAGATCCACAAAAAGAATGGAATTGTGATTTAAATGGTCATAACCTGTGCATAACATTTTAGAGCGAAAAAGAGTTATTGTCGAAAACTGAACAAATTATAAACAATATCTTGTGTTGTGAATAAAAATTGTACACAACAGATTGAATTTGTGGATAAATAACCACGAGTCATTGAAATACAAGGCTTCTTTTGCTATGATGATATTACTTTTGAATGTGAATATGTTGTTTTACCCTCCATATTATCAACACCCTGTGGATAAAGTTGTGAACAAGTTCAATTTATCCATCTTTTTATTTTTGTGCGGATTCGGGATTCTGGGGATATATTCTACATTTTTCATTTGATTTCGACATATTGCAGTCCCGTTTTGGCCTGCGGGATCAAGAGAACGGATCGTGCCGCACATTCCCTCCTGAGAAATATCGCCTTTCTTCTGCTGATCAGCAGTGGAATTTTCCATTACTATTTTTCAGGGCATTTTGTGCTGCGTTCTCTCACTACACTGCCGCATGATTTAGGCGGCGGTATGTCTTTTTATGGCCTTCAACAATATTTTTGTGATTTTAGGCGTTTTGCCGAAGCGCCGAGAGCAGCTCTCTGCAGCTTAATTCGGCAAAATGTCAGGATTTAAAAGGAGTGACGTCTGTGGACAGCCATACCTCTGAACTATGGCAGCAAATTCTATCCATCATACAAACCAAGCTGAGTAAGCCGAGTTACGATACTTGGTTTAAGGCTACCAAGGCAGCGAAACTAAATGACCACTCCATTGTGATTTCTGCACCGACAACTTTTGCCGTGGAATGGCTTGAAAGCCGCTATACCAAGTTAGTCGGTGCAACGGTTTATGAGATTTTGGGCAAACATTTAGAGGTCAAGTTCGTTATTGAAGAGAACAAGCCGGCCGAGGTCGACCTTCAGCAACAACCTCAGCAGCAGCCGGTCGTTCAAGAAGAAGCTGTATCCCATATGCTGAATCCCAAATATACATTCGATACATTTGTCATTGGATCGGGGAACCGTTTTGCCCACGCGGCATCGCTGGCCGTCGCCGAGGCGCCGGCCAAAGCTTACAATCCGCTGTTTCTATACGGTGGTGTAGGTCTGGGGAAAACGCATCTGATGCATGCTATCGGTCACTATATTTTGGAGCATAATCCGACCAGCAAGGTCGTTTATTTATCGTCGGAGAAGTTTACGAACGAGTTCATTAATGCCATCAGGGACAACCGCGGAGAGAGTTTCCGGAATAAATATCGTAACATTGATATTTTGCTCATTGATGATATTCAATTCATTGCGGGCAAGGAATCGACGCAAGAGGAATTTTTCCATACGTTCAACGCGCTTCATGAGGAACGCAAGCAGATTATAATCTCAAGCGATCGACCGCCTAAAGAAATTCCAACGCTGGAAGAACGGCTGCGCTCTCGCTTCGAGTGGGGACTTATTACGGATATTCAACCGCCGGATTTGGAGACGAGAATTGCTATTCTTCGGAAAAAGGCGCGGGCAGAAAACCTGGATATTCCTAATGAGGCCATGATGTATATCGCGAATCAAATTGATACAAACATCCGTGAGCTGGAGGGGGCGCTCATTCGCGTTGTCGCTTATTCTTCCTTAACCAATCAGGATGTATCAAGCCATCTCGCGGCTGAGGCGTTAAAGGATATTATCCCATCCAGCCGTCCAAAAATGATCACGATTCAGGATATACAGCATCAAGTCGGGGAATTTTATAATCTACGACTGGAAGATTTCAAAGCACGTAAGCGGACGAAGGCTGTAGCTTTTCCACGGCAGATTGCCATGTATCTTTCCCGTGAGCTAACCGACTATTCTTTGCCGAAAATCGGCGAAGCTTTTGGTGGTCGTGATCATACGACTGTCATTCATGCGCACGAAAAAATCTCCAAATCCATTCAAGTGGATCAGGATCTATTTAAAGTTATCAACAACCTAATAGAAAAAATCAAAAATCCAACCTGAACAAGTTCAGAGCCTATACACAATTTATACACATGTGGATAGGCTTGATTTTATTAGGGTTACAGATAGTTATCCACATATTCAGTGCGCCTATTACTATTACTAATATATTTTAAAGATATACATCACCTATATAAGGCCCGCGTCAACGCGTGCTTGCAGGATTAAAACCCGTAGGAGGAACTTATGAAGATTAGCATTCTGAAAAACGTTTTGAACGAGGCTATACAACATGTATCCAAAGCGATATCCAGTCGGACCACGATTCCAATTCTGAGTGGTATTAAGCTGGATGTGAATCACCAGGGAGTCACACTGACCGCCAGCGATACAGACATCTCTATTCAATCCTTTATTCCGATGGAGGATGGTGACCAAACTGTCGTTCAGATCGAGCAACCTGGCAGTGTAGTGCTGCCCGCTAAATTCTTTGTCGAAATTATTAAAAAGTTGCCGTCTCAGGAGATCCGCATGGAGGTAAAAGACCAATTCCAAACCTTTATCTCATCCGGTGCTACTGAAATTCAAATCGTTGGTTTGGACCCTGAGGAATTCCCGGTGCTGCCCAACATTGAAGAAAATCAAGTCATCTCTGTGCCAGGTGATTTGCTTAAAAATATGATTAAACAGACGGTATTCTCCATCTCTACCCATGAAACGACACCTATTTTGACGGGTGTATTGTGGAATCTGGCTGAGGGTGAATTGAAATTTGTCGCCACGGACCGCCACCGCCTTGCCACCCGCAGCGCTCATTTGGAGACCTCTGAAGGCTTGCGTTTTAGCAATGTTGTCATTGCAGGTAAAACGCTCAATGAGCTGAGCAGAATTATTCCGGATCAAAATATGCTTGTGGATATCGTCGTAGCGGACAATCAGGTATTATTTAAGGTGGATCGCGTGTTATTTTATTCCCGCATCTTGGACGGCACCTATCCTGATACTTCTAGAATTATTCCGACTTCCTACAAAACAGAACTGGTTGTGGACACAAAAAGTTTGAGCGAGTCTATTGACCGTGCTTATTTGTTGTCCCGTGAGGAAAAAACGAATATTGTAAAAATGCAATCGTTGGAAAACGGTGATCTAGAGATTTCCTCCAGCTCATCTGAGCTTGGTAAAGTGCGTGAGGAAGTAAATGTGTCTAAATTTGAGGGAGAGCCACTCAAAATCTCGTTCAACTCCAAATATATGCTCGACGTGCTGAAGGTGATTGACAGCGAGCAGCTGACGATTGCTTTTACTGGCATTATGAGCCCCATTATTTTAAAACCGGCAGATTCCAGCAATGCGCTGTACATCATCCTGCCATATCGCACAACCAACTAGCGTCACCCACCCGAACAAGCGAAAGGATGAACAGGCCTTGAAACCAATATCTATACAGACCGAATACATCAAGCTCGATCAATTTTTGAAATTAGCCGATTGTGTATCCACAGGAGGCATGGCTAAAGCCCTGCTGCAGGAGGGACAAGTCCGCGTTAATGGTGAGCCAGAAGAACGTCGGGGGAGAAAATTGTACCCAGGCGATACCGTAGAAGTAGAGGACATTGGACGTTTCGAGGTTACGGCAGGAGCATGATCGCCTGAACGGCAAGGACTCCTTTTAGGTGCGGAATAACAAGGGGGACCCTATGTGTTTGTGAACAACATTGTTTTGCAGCAGTACCGGAACTATCAACAGTTGGAGCTGAATGAATTCGGGCCCGTTAATTTGCTGATCGGACAAAATGCGCAAGGCAAAACGAATCTGGTTGAGGCGATTTTTGTATTGGCTTTGACTAAAAGTCACCGAACGTCCCGCGATAAGGAATTAATTTCTTTCGGGGCTACTTCCACCCATCTAGCTGCCGATGTGGATAAAAAATACGGGAAAATCAGATTGGATCTCTCGTTATCCACACAAGGCAAAAAAGCAAAGATCAACGGGCTAGAGCAGCGAAAGCTGAGCGATTTTATCGGTTCGTTAAACGTGGTCATGTTTGCGCCCGAGGATCTGGAAATTGTCAAAGGAACACCGGGGGTTCGCCGCCGGTTTCTTGACATGGAAATCGGACAGGTTGCGCCAGGATATTTGTATCATTTGCAGCAATATCAGAAAGTGCTGGTTCAGCGAAATAATCTGCTCAAGCAAGCTTGGGGTAAAGATATGGCGTCCGTGCAGCTGATGCTGGAGGTATGGAATGAGCAACTTGTTGAGCATGGTGTTAAAATTGTAAAAAAGCGGAAACAATTTATAACAAAGCTACAAAAGTGGGCCCAAGCCATTCATGAAGGGATTGCAGGGGGGACAGAAGAGTTAAAATTAACCTATGTTCCCTCCTTCGGTGAGCCAGAGGAAGAAGATGAAGCTGTCTTATTGGAGCGATTTATGATAAAGTTATCCCAAATGAGGGAACAGGAAATCCGCCGTGGCATGACTTTGGCGGGACCCCATCGTGATGATTTGGCCTTTGCCATTAACGGCAGAGAAGTGCATACGTATGGCTCTCAGGGGCAGCAGCGGACGACGGCCCTGTCTTTGAAGCTGGCCGAAATAGAATTAATTCATGAGGAAATTGGGGAGTATCCTATCCTGCTGCTGGATGATGTGTTGTCCGAGCTGGATCCCTATCGTCAGACTCAACTGATCGAGACTTTCCAAAGCAAGGTACAGACCTTTATCACGGCAACCGGGATTGAGACGTTGAACGCAGAACGACTTAAGGGTGCCCATATTTATCACGTCCACGACGGGCATGTGGAACACTAAGGAGTGAGTGACTGCTATGTATATTCATCTGGGTGGAGAAAAGATCATCCGCTCGTCCGAGCTTGTGGCTATTTTCGATATCTCGATTGAAAAATCCTCTAAAATCTCCAAACAATACGTGAACCACGCCCAACAGCAAAAGCATGTCGAGATGATTGGCGAAGAGGAAGCCAAGTCCATCGTAGTGACTCAGAATACGGTGTATTATTCCCCCATCTCCTCAACAACACTCAAAAAGCGGGCAAACCAGTTTGTTGCCAATGCTTAACCATAGAAATCTATAGAAGTAGGTGAAAGGCATGTCTATGAATCAACCGTCTTATGATGCGGGCGAGATTCAGGTCCTCGAAGGCCTGGAAGCGGTTCGGAAACGTCCCGGGATGTATATTGGCTCCACGAGCGCCAAGGGGCTCCATCATCTGGTCTGGGAAGTTGTGGACAACAGTATTGACGAAGCGCTGGCGGGTTATTGTAACAGCATTCAAGTTGTCGTTCACAAAGATAATAGCATTACCGTTACAGATAACGGCCGCGGTATTCCGGTAAGTGAACACGCCAAAATGAAAAAATCAGCGCTGGAAGTCGTAATGACCGTACTTCACGCAGGTGGTAAATTCGGAGGCGGAGGGTACAAGGTGTCTGGTGGTCTGCACGGGGTTGGTGTATCCGTGGTGAACGCGCTCTCCAGCAAAATGATTGTTCATGTTAAACGGGATGGACATGTATATGAGCAGGAATACCATCGTGGTGCTCCACAGTATGATGTCAGAGTCATCGGTGACACTGAAGAGACAGGTACCCAAACGACCTTCTATCCAGACGAACAAATCTTTACCGAAACGACCGTATATGACTATGATACGCTGCAGACGCGGATTCGTGAGCTGGCTTTCTTGAACAAAGGCATTGCAATTAGCTTGACCGATGAACGGACAGGCGCCAGCGATACATTCCACTATGAGGGTGGAATCAGTGAGTATGTGCAGTTTCTGAATCAAAAAAGAGAAGCCCTGCATGAACAGCCGATTTATGTCGAAGGCTCTCGTGACATGATTCAAGTCGAAGTTGCATTGCAATATAACGACAGCTATACCGAGAATATTTATTCTTTCGCCAACAATATCAATACTCATGAGGGCGGAACTCATGAATCAGGTTTCAAGAGTGCATTAACCCGGATTATTAACGATTATGCACGCAAAAATGGCTTAATTAAGGACAACAATGCCAATTTGACTGGTGACGATGTACGCGAAGGTTTGACAGCGATTATCTCCGTCAAAATTCCTGAACCACAGTTTGAGGGTCAGACTAAAACAAAGCTTGGCAACAGTGAAGTTCGAGGAATTGTCGAGTCCCTGTTCGCAGAGAAACTTCAGGAATTTCTGGAGGAGAACCCGTCCGTCTCCCGCCGTGTAGTTGATAAATCGTTACAAGCAGCTCGTGCCCGGGAAGCAGCACGCAAAGCGCGTGAACTTACACGTCGCAAAAGTGCGCTGGAAATCAGTTCGCTCCCAGGTAAGCTGGCGGATTGCTCCTCTAAGGATGCTTCGATCAGTGAACTGTACATCGTCGAAGGTGACTCAGCAGGGGGATCGGCCAAGCAGGGGCGTGATCGTCACTTTCAAGCGATTTTGCCAATTCGCGGTAAGATCCTGAATGTGGAAAAGGCACGCTTGGACCGTATTTTGTCCAGTGATGAAATACGGTCAATGGTAACAGCAATGGGTACAGGGATTGGAGATGATTTTGACATCAGCAAAGCCCGTTACCACAAGGTTATTATCATGACAGATGCCGATGTCGATGGTGCTCATATTCGCACATTGTTGCTGACATTCTTCTATCGCTACATGCGCAAAATCATTGATGCAGGCTATATATACATTGCTCAGCCACCACTATTCAAAGTTGAGCGTAACAAAGTTGTGCGTTATGCGAACTCTGAAGCGGAACGTGACGAGATCATCAAGGAATTTGGAGAAAATGCGAAGTACAATGTACAGCGCTATAAAGGTTTGGGTGAGATGAATGCGACCCAACTTTGGGAAACCACGATGGACCCAGAGAGCCGTACAATGCTGCAGGTAACTGTCAGTGACGCGATGCTGGCTGATACACTGTTCAATACCTTAATGGGTGACAATGTAGAGCCTCGCCGTGACTTTATCCAAGAACATGCGAAGTACGTGAAAAACCTAGATTTCTAATGTGTGTTATTCCATCCTGATGGCTATGTTATCTGTTCATTAGGGTTGTATAAGCAAGAGTGTACAAGGGGCGCCCAAATGGGCGTCCCTTTTCTTGTCATTAACCAGCCCGGATGGATTTGAATATTTAATTTCAATGTTTTAGGCCTTTTTCTTAGAGCGTACAGGTTTACCTGTGGATGCCGTATACCGGCCGTAGCCTACTGCATATCTGAATATTTTATGATAGAGGCTTTTATTTGGGAGGGAAGCGAACACTTTGATGGCTGGTCTTGTATTGACCTCCAAAATCCATGGATAGTTTTGCTGGTCCAATCCCACATCTAACCCGATTTCCCTTAAACGAGGGTATCTTTTTTGTAGCTGCCAGGCTACTCGCTCTCCCATTTTCGATAATTTTTGCTCCAGTCGTACGGCTTCCTTTACATCCATATATGGAGCCACCAGTTCATTGAAAAAACGCGTTGTCCCACCGCTGTGATGATTGGTGACGACTTTGTCAGGAGCAGCTACACGTCCTACAATAAGCGTTGTTTCCCAGTGATGTCTCAAGTTCATCTGGGTCAATACCCTCAGATCGAAGGGACGGGCTTCATGCTGAAGAAGAGGAATTCCGCGCTGTATCAGATATGGACGTTTCTTTATACGAGAAGAAACCACCCTATGCAGCTCATCCAGGCTTTCAAAGGTGAGGATATCTACTTCATAGCGAAGTACATACCAAGTTCTCTCCTCGATGATTCCTTCTTCTGTCGGCGGAAGCTGCTCTGTCTGCCTTTCTGCACGCATAACCCCTTTGCCGTAGGTACCATTATCCGGCTTAATATAGACAGTTCCATACACCGCCAACATTTCATTCAGATGCTCAAACGTGTACAAACGTGTTTCCGGTATATAAGCGGCCAATGTCGGATGGGGAAGAATGGCATTTGTTTTGGCCCACTTACTGGATACTCGCTGAATAGACAAGTATTCTCATCCCTTTCTTTTCGAATTATGAGTCATGTACCTGGAATTCACACCCTTTAACAAAACAAGGGAAACTAAAGGACAAGCGCGTAAAACAATGATATAATAGAGAAATACGGCGTTTTTCGGAATTTTGCTAAGTAGAACCCTGACCGTATACGTATTGTATGTGGAAAAGGCCCTTAGGGTGGGGGCTAATCCCCAGTTCAGGGGAATTTGTTATAATCAGGGCTTGTAAGTTGTACAAGAAAATAGCAATCTGCTACAGGCAGAAGGGGAATGACGAGGGTTTTACGCTGTAAAGAGGACAAATGCGTTTAATTGTGCTCTTTTTGTGAAAGTAATATAATTATACAGATGAGGATTTCAGCCAAAATCCTGCGCAAGGAGCGGAGTATATAGGCAGTGTCTTGTTAGGCTTTTCACATAGAGAGCGCTGTATTGAAGGATGAGAAGGAGGACCAGCATGGCGGATCAAAATAACTCGCAAATCATCAATAGGGATATCGGAGTGGAAATGCGCGAATCCTTTATGGATTATGCCATGAGTATTATTGTTAGCCGTGCCTTGCCTGATGTGCGGGACGGACTGAAGCCGGTACACCGTCGTATTCTGTACGCGATGTCCGAGCTAGGCATGTCGCCAGATAAGCCTTATAAAAAATCGGCAAGAATCGTCGGTGAAGTTATCGGTAAGTATCACCCTCATGGTGATACGGCTGTATATGATACGATGGTGCGGATGGCGCAGGATTTTTCCTTGCGTTATATGTTGGTGGATGGACACGGTAACTTTGGCTCCGTGGATGGAGATATGGCAGCAGCAATGCGTTACACTGAAGCACGGCTGTCCAAGATTGCCATGGAAATGCTCCGTGATTTGAACAAAGAGACCGTTGATTTTATGCCTAACTACGATGGTGAAGAGAACGAGCCTGTCGTATTGCCTGCACGTTATCCTAACTTGCTGGTTAACGGTGTCGGCGGGATTGCAGTTGGTATGGCAACCAACATTCCTCCGCATAACTTGGGAGAGGTTATCGATGGTGTACAAGCACTGATCGAAAACCCTGACATTACGCCGATGGAACTTATGGATTACATTCAAGGGCCCGATTTCCCGACAGCAGGTTATATCTTAGGTCGCTCAGGCATTCGTCAGGCGTACCAGACTGGCCGCGGGTCTGTGACTATGCGTGCAAAGACCACCATAGAGGAGATTGGCAATAAAGCACGGATTATCGTGCATGAGCTGCCTTACCAAGTGAATAAGGCTCGTCTGGTCGAGAAAATTGCTGAACTAGTACGTGACAAGCGTATTGAGGGCATTACGGATCTTCGCGATGAATCCGACCGTACGGGTATGCGTATTGTGATCGAGTTGCGTAGAGATGTGAACCCGAACGTCGTTCTGAATAATTTGTTTAAACATACGGCCATGCAGTCCAATTTCGGTATCAATATGCTTGCGATTGTAAACAATGAGCCGAAGATTTTGAACCTGAAAGATGTCTTGTATTATTATCTCAAGCATCAGGTTGAGGTTATTCGTCGTCGGACAGAATTTGATCTGAAAAAAGCCGAAGCTAGAGCACACATTCTGGAAGGCTTGCGTATTGCTCTTGACCATCTGGACGAAGTTATCTCCTTGATTCGTTCTTCCCAAACTGCAGAAGCAGCCCGTGAAGGACTGATTGAGCGTTTCTCACTGACTCTTGAGCAGGCTCAGGCTATTCTCGATATGCGTCTGCAACGCTTAACCGGTTTGGAACGTGAGAAGATCGAGAACGAATATAACGAGCTAATTCAAAAGATAATGGAATACCGCGAAATTTTGGCGAATGAGCATCTGGTACTCAACATCATTAGCGAAGAGCTGAATGAGTTGAAAGGACGCTTCGCCGATGAACGTCGCACTGAAATTACAGTGGGTGAAGAAAGTATTCTGGATGAGGATCTCATTCCGCGTGAAGACGTTATTATTACTGTAACCCATACTGGATATATCAAACGCCTCCCTGTTACTACGTATCGTAGTCAAAAACGCGGTGGTCGTGGTGTAGTAGGTATGGATACCAAAGATGAGGACTTCGTAGAGCATCTGTTCATTACGAATTCACATCATCATTTGTTATTCTTTACGGACAAGGGCAAGGTATACCGGATTAAGGCCTATGAGATTCCGGATTTAAGCCGGACAGCTCGGGGGACACCGATTATTAACCTGATTCAGATTGAGCAGGGTGAGTCGATCAATGCAGTAATTCCAATTGAGGAATTTGTGGAGGATAGTTATCTATTCTTTGCGACCCAGCATGGGATTATTAAGAAAACACCTCTTGATGACTATGCGAATATCCGCAAAGGCGGCCTGATTGCCATTAATTTGCGTGAAGATGACGCCCTGATCGAAGTGAAGCTGACTGATGGACAGCAGGAAATGATTATCGGTACAGCACAAGGTATGTCTATCCGCTTCCCTGAAAGTGACGTACGATCTATGGGGCGTAGCGCTACAGGAGTTAAAGGGATTAGTCTTGACGAAAGCGATGCTGTAATCGGCATGGATATCGTCAATACCGACCTGGATATTCTGATCGTAACGGCCAAGGGTTATGGCAAACGTACCCCTGCTGTGGATTATCGTATCCAGAGCCGTGGAGGCAAGGGGATCAAGACGATTAACGTTACCGATAAAAATGGTCCAGTGGTCGGCCTCAAGGTAGTAAAAGCCGAAGAGGATTTGATGATTATTACAGCTAGTGGCACCTTGATCCGGACTAGCATGGGGGAAATCTCCACGATGGGTCGGAATACGCAAGGGGTAAGATTGATTAATATTCGCGATGATGATTCGGTTGCAACGGTTTGTCGGGCGAACAAGAATGAGGAGCAAGATGAACTGCTTGAGGATTTATTAGAGGATGGAGGAACTGGTGAGGAGCCAACTCTGTCATCTGCTGAACCAACTCTTGGAGCGAATGCAGAAGATACGGAAGGTAACGGTTCAGAATCTTCTGGGGACGAATAAGCCCTGAATATAGAAGCAACAAATTTAGATTGAAGAGACTCTCTGGCTATTTGGTCAAGAGAGTCTTTTTTTCTTGTTCAGGTTGATCACAATTCAGACTAGCACGTTTTAAATGGCATAAAATGAATGTACAGGATCATTTCCAAGTAATATAATGACATCATAACTGGCAGCTGGAGCAGCTGTTGTGAGAACAGAGAGGTTGACCATGACAACTGTACCCGTATCCGAATTAAAAGCAGGACTTAAATTGCAAAGCGACGTTTTTACTGAAATGGGCAGCCTGCTGCTACCGAAAGGGCGTATTTTGCTACCACGTGACTTAGAGATTTTAGAGGCGTTCCTGATTCAACAAGTAGAGGTAGGGACGGATGATATTGCAAAATCCAGTAGCGAGCCTGCCACTGTTCGATCTGGGACAGCTGAATCGCAGGGAGTTTCGTTAGATGGGCGAGATGAAGCCGAACAATTCCAGGATGAGTATGACAAAATGGTGATGCTTGTTAAGAATGCGTTTCAATCCGTACTTGTCTCTAATTTATCTATATATGAGTTACGCGGACAACTGGAGTCCTTGCTGGCACATATCCAACGCTATAATGTAATGACCTATACTCCGCCTGCTATGATCGAAGTGGACTATATTTTTCACAATGCCGTGCTAACCTCCCTTACCTCTTACTCCATTGCACAATGGATTGGGTTGCCTCAAAAGGATTGGATGCAGGTGGCTTTTGCCGGATTGCTTCATGATATAGGGAATGCTAAGATGGACCCGTCCATTCTGTACAAGCCCTCCCAACTAACACGAGAAGAGCAAGAAGAAGTACGCCTCCATACATCACTAGGATACCAAATGCTTAAAAATGTGAAGGCTATTAACGAAGGTGTACGTTTGGCAGCTCTTCAGCATCATGAGAAAGTGGACGGTACTGGATATCCATTGCGCCTTAAGGGAGAGCAAATTCATATATACGCTAAAATCGTAGGGGTGGCTGATGTATTCCATGCCATGACTCTAGAAAAAACATACCGACCTGCCCAATCGCCTTATCTGGTTCTAGAGCAAATTAAATCAGAATCATTTGGAAAGCTGGACCCAAGTGTCGTGCAAGTCTTCATACAAAAGTTAACCCAATTTAATAATGGAACCAAGGTGCGTCTGAATGATAACCGTACAGGGGAAATTATTTTTGCTGATCGAGATCACCCGACTCGTCCGTTGATTCAAGTAGAGGGGGAGATCATTAACCTTATGCTTCAAAGAGAGCTTTATATCGAGTGTATTGTTACTTAACTGGGTCTTTTCAAAAAATAGTTGCGCAATATAGTGAAGATATGATATATTCTTTCTTGTCGCTTCAAGGGTTGAAATAAAGAAGCGAAAAACACTTTTAAAAAAAAGTGTTGACACAAACCTGAATAACATGATATACTATAAAAGTTGCTGAGGGGAACGAGAGTTACTCTAAAGCAAACAACGAATGTTTGATCTTTGAAAACTGAACAACGAGTGAGTAAAATGATTTTGTTCGCAAAATCAAACAAAGAGATATTTTATCTCGTCAGTTTCAAAATGAGCTAATCGCTCTTTCTATAACCAACTTCGGTTGGTCTTTAATGGAGAGTTTGATCCTGGCTCAGGACGAACGCTGGCGGCGTGCCTAATACATGCAAGTCGAGCGGGGTTA
>NZ_AMQU01000005.1:0-83316 GCF_000307675.1 Paenibacillus sp. ICGEB2008 | reverse complement strand
TAAGGTTGTAGAAGGTAAATCGCATGTTGATACCTCGGCGTTGACCGGTGAATCTGTGCCTCGTACCGTTGAGCGGGAAGCAGTGTGATGAGTGGATTTGTGAACACGAATGGACTTCTGACGGTAGAGGTCAGCAAGGAATTTAGTGAATCTGCGGTCTCCAAAATTTTGGAACTGGTGCAAAATGCGAGTGCCAAAAAAGCGCCGACTGAAAAGTTTATCACGAAATTTTCCAGATATTATACTCCTGTAGTGGTTATTGTAGCGTTGTTGTTGGCAGTTGTTCCTCCGCTTGTTGTGCCGGGTGCACAGTTTGCAGATTGGTTATATCGTGCGCTTGTCTTCCTCGTTATTTCTTGTCCGTGTGCGCTGGTGGTGTCCATTCCACTGGGCTTCTTTGGCGGAATCGGGGCAGCCTCCCGTTCAGGTGTGCTGATCAAGGGCGGTAATTATCTTGAAGCCCTGAATCATGTAAAATACGCTGTTTTTGATAAAACGGGTACGCTCACCAAAGGTGTGTTCCACGTGACCGGGATTTATCCTGCCGAAGCTTTTACGAAGGAAAGTCTGCTGGAGACTGCTGCATTGGCCGAGATGCACTCCACGCATCCTATCGCAGCTTCCTTGCGTGAAGCTTATGGCAATGAACTTCTAACGGAGCGAGTGCAGCAATATAGCGAAATATCCGGCCACGGGATTCAGGCCCAGATCGATGGGCACAAGGTATTGGCCGGAAACGCTAAGCTGATGGAGCGGGAGCGTATTGGTTTTAATGTGGCGCAGCAAGCAGGGCCAATGGATGAAGGAACGGTCGTACATGTGGCTGTAGACGGAACGTATGCTGGCTGCATTCTGATATCGGATGAGGTTAAGGAGGATGCGGCCAAAACGATTGCTTCGCTGAAAAAGCTGGGGGTGGTCAAAACCATCATGCTAACAGGTGACAATCGGACAGTTGCCGAGGCTGTAGGACGTCAGTTAGGTCTGGATGAAGTACGGGCAGAACTGTTGCCTCAGCATAAAGCCGAAGCCATTGAGCAGTTGTCTGCAAGTAAAAAACCGAGCGATAAAATCTTGTTTGTAGGCGATGGAATTAATGATACACCTGTACTTGCCTTGGCAGATGTTGGTGTAGCGATGGGCGGTTTGGGTTCGGACGCTGCGATTGAAGCAGCAGATATCGTAATCATGAACGACGAGCCTTCAAGGCTGGTGACGGCGATTCATATTGCCCAACGCACACGCCGTATCGTATGGCAAAACATTATATTTGCGCTAGGTGTCAAAGCAGTATTTCTCACATTGGGCGCGTTTGGTATTGCTACTATGTGGGAGGCTGTATTCTCCGACGTAGGTGTAACACTGCTAGCCGTATTAAATGTGATGCGTGTGCTGAAGGTTGGTTCTGACGAATAAAAAGGGAACACCCCCGTTAACATTGGATGTAGACATCCTATGAAAACAGGGGGTGTTTTTATAGCAGCCTTTTTTGTGTAGACATGTGCTTTCAGCAGTATAGAGACCTATTTTTCTCATATATAGTTGTTGTGCAGAGATGTATAAATGTGGGGAGGGTCTAATACGTTTAAGGTAGGGACTTTATAAGTAAGACCCATGTAACATTCGGTTGGTCAGTAATTAGTAAGCGTTTTCTTTATTTGGAGGGGTACTCGAATTCGTGTGTGCCAACTTGCTGAAGAAAGAAAGGATGGATTACTAGCATGGAGGCTAAACTGATGCAGGTATTCGCAGAGCTGTTGGGTGGCATAAACAGCCGGGATTGCAACGTTCCAGAGCCAGGTATGGAGTCTGCTGCACGAAGATTGGCTATGGAGACGCTAAGAGCAGGAAGCCATCAAGTATCTGCTGCACAGGAGGAAGATCCATTGGGCTGGCTGGTTAGTTTAGCCGAGCAGGGTGCAATCAGTCGAGCGGAGGCATTGCTGGCTGCAAACCCGGAATTACTTGGAGAATCGATGCTGAATAACGGCAATGATACAGAGCAAGCCATGGACACACTACTAAAATGGAGCGATGAATACAGCGACACCTCCATACGGCTTTATGCTGATGCTCCTGCAAGTATGAGTCGTAAAAGTACAGGAATACGCGATCTTGACGGTTATAGCCTTCTGCATGGTCCATTGTCACTGGCATCCGGCCGCGTGAGGGAATTATGCTATGCCTATTTGGACGCGGCAGAGTCTGGACAAAAGATTCATGCCCTTGCCGGGGAGCCCGATCCCATCCTTGCCCCCGGTTCCCGTGCATCAGAGACGTACACAACATTTAATAAAGCATCTGGTTTGCCTGGATTGTGTGAGCACCTGTCCCGACGAATCATTGGCCTGCTGGAAACAGAGTACGAGGGCTTGTTTGAGTTGCTGGACGGATTGCCGTTGACTATAGCTTTAACTGAGCAGAACAATGCAGTGGGCATTGGAAGCCTGCAAGATATGCAGTTGGAGGCCCTACTGCGTGCAGCGTTGCGAAGCATGCGACAGGGAGGTGAACCACGGCTGGAGATTATGGTGCGCAATCCGACTAACGTAAACCAGTTCCAGACCATCCGAGACTGGATTGACGGCGTTGCCGAGCAAACGTTATGTGGCCGCCTGCGGTGCGTTCCATATCGGGTAGGTGTACTTTTGACGGTTGATACAAGTTTGGTGCCTAATGCAGGTCAAATAGGGGATGAGCAATCCGCACAGTCGGAGAAGTCGGACAACGCCGATGACATGTCCGAAGTGAGCGCACGACAGACCAAGCAGGCGGCTCAAGCCGCAGATTTGGCACGCTTTGCCGATACGGTCATTTTAGAAGTTTTACCAGCTCCATCTGCTGGTATCAGAGCTGGGGATCCGTTGATTCCATCTGTTGCTGATGGGCATGAGAATGCTAATGATACGATAAAACGCATAATGGAAGCTGTTCGGCGTGTAAAGCCTGAGGTTCCTATATGGGTGGCGATAGATAAAATTCACCATTTCCTAGATAGGAATTGGATCTGGGAGAACGAGCTAACGGGGGTCATTTGCTCAGACCCAGAAGTTCCTACTGTACGTCTTGCGGCTGCGCGTTGGAGGCTGCAACAGCAAGCCAATCGGCAACACACATCAGAAACTGCACACACCCATGCGTGGAAGTTTCCACTTTAGCCTTGAAGAATTTATGTGATAGAACGCTTTGAAATATGGAGGATACCTGCGTTGTTTACGCGGGTATCTTTTTTATTTAGGCTATTAGCAGTTTACAAGCGGAAAAGAAAGGGTATATAATAAAACAAAAGTTTCTCTAAGCCAAAATAATTGTATAGATGCAAAAATGATTATCATTCTCATTGCCAAACATGCTGCTTCGGGCTTCCCGAAGCAGCATGTGCTATTTTAGGGCACTTAACAATGGATATCATTCTCAATGAGATGCAAGTACAAGGAACCAAAAATGGAAAGGAACGTGACAAGATGCAAGCAGTTCAACGATTACAAGATACATTGTCTCCCTCTAACCGAGCACTTTCAAAAAACAGTGGCAGCGGACGACCCGGTCCCAATCGCAAACCGCAATTTCAGCTCAAAAGCATGCTGAAAAATAAGGAGATGCAGGCTGCTCTAGGCAGTGGAATGCTAATGCTGATGGCATGGGGAGTCTCACATTGGTGGCAATGGCTATCCATCATTCTCTATGTAGTGTCTTATACCCTTGGAGGCTGGTCCAAAGCCAGAGAAGGGATTGAAACCCTGATCCGAGAACATGATCTGGATGTTAATTTGCTCATGATCGCTGCGTCTTTAGGAGCTGCGGCTATTGGCTACTGGAATGAAGGAGCTATGCTGATCTTTATTTTTGCACTCAGCGGTGCGCTGGAGAGCTATACCACGGAGCGTAGTAGTAAGGACATTTCCGAGCTCATGGCGTTGAAACCGGAAACGGCTTTGCGCTTGTCTCACGACGGAACAGAAACGGTTGGCATTGAGCAGCTGTTGCCAGGCGATCTGCTGCTGGTTAAGCCGGGCGAACTAATTCCGGCGGACGGTCGAGTCTCCAAAGGTGTGTCGGCAGTGAATCAGGCATCCATTACCGGGGAATCTGTTCCGGTAAACAAAGAGGCAGGTGACGAAGTATATGCAGGCACCATTAATGGAGAAGGTGTGCTATATGTGGAGGTCAGCCAGTCCTCGGAAGATACTTTATTCTCAAAAATTATTCGTATGGTAGAAGAGGCACGGACCGAGGTTCCCGATTCGCAGCGGTTTATTAAAACATTTGAATCGGTATACGCTCGAATTGTTGTTGCTGTCACGCTGATCGTCATTGTGGGTGCGCCCCTTGTATTGGGCTGGACGTGGGCAGCAGCGTTTTACAAGGCGATGGTATTCCTTGTCGTGGCCTCACCTTGTGCGCTCGTGTCATCCATTATGCCAGTAATGCTATCCGCTATTTCCAACCGTGCCCGAAGGGGCATTCTGTTCAAAGGTGGCGCGCATGTAGAGAATATGGCATTGACTTCGGTTGTTGCTTTTGACAAAACGGGCACGTTAACGAAGGGCTCACCTGTGGTCACGGATTGGATTATCGCCCCAGATTACGATGCTGATGAGCTATTGCACATTGTCGCGACAATCGAAAGCTATTCCTTACATCCGCTGGCGCGAGCGATTGTAACCAAAGCCGAAGCTGAATTGGGACAGAGAGAGCTGCTCACAGCCGAGCAAGTGCAGGCCCTTACCGGATGGGGGATGGAAGGCATTATAGGCGGGGTAAAATGGAAAATCGGTCGCACGAACGTGCTGGATGAACCTGGTCTTCTGACTGAGCCAGAGTGGGTGGAGAGTCGAGCACGACTGGAAGCCGAGGGCAAAACCGTATCCATCATTCTCGCGAATGATCGGATTGCCGGGATGCTGGCGCTACGTGATGAGCTGCGTCCGAAGGCACGAGAGTCCGTGAAACGCCTGCAAGCGCAGGGGATTCGGGTCGTCATGCTGACCGGAGACCGTCCGGAAACGGCTGCCGTGATCGCGGCAGAGTCTGGAGTCGACGCCGTATATGCTAGCTTAATGCCGGAGGGCAAAGTGAGTCATATTCGCATGCTGCGAGAGCAATATGGGCATGTCGTTATGGTCGGCGACGGTGTGAATGACGCTCCGGCTTTGACCGCAGCAACCGTAGGGCTAGGTATGGGGATGCATGGCAGCGGAGCAGCCCTGGAGGTCGCAGACGTGGTACTAATGAACGACGGAATTGAGGAGATTGCTCCGACGATAGCACTGGCGCGCAAGGCGCAGCGAGTGGTCAAACAAAATATGATCTTCGCGGTAAGTGTCATTGTGCTGCTGGTGATCAGTAATTTTGTGCAAAATATAGCCCTGCCATTTGGGGTCATTGGGCATGAAGGTAGTACACTGCTTGTCATTTTGAACGGCCTGCGCTTATTGCGGTCATAAGACTATAAACTAATTCACAAATCACAAGATTACAAACAGTCAGGAGCATTCAACCCTCATACATCCAAGGGGGATGAATGCTCCTTCTTTCTTTAGTAGTGTTAGTCTATTTTGTATGCAAGGCAAAGTTTATCTCATACTTCTAATCGCGACTGCTGTACGACTATCTACGACGCGGTGTAGACCGCCGCAAGAACAGGGAAAACAGTAATCCCGCCAGTGCAATTCCGGTTGCAATGATGAAGGCATCATTAATACCATGGATCGTCGATTCTGTAACAGCCCTTCCGTATACCTGTTGTATCGCGAGTGCAGAGCCGCTTTCCGCAGAAATACCCGCTGTTTGTGCGAGGGTCTGTCCCAGTTGTGATACGCCTTCAGTTACAGAGACATTGGCTGTGGTAGCTACATTCGCATAATCTGCCATATGAACCGTAGTCCGGCTGCTCATTACAGTAATGAGCCAAGCGGTACCGATAGATCCGGCGATTTGCCGTACTGTATTGGACATGGCAGTACCATGGCTGCCGAGATGTGGAGGCAACTGGTTGAGCCCTTCCGTCTGGACGGACATCATCAGCAGTGACATCCCGAAGCTGCGAATCGTATAGATGATCATAATATGTCCATAGGTGGTGGCATCGGTCAGCAGACTGAATTCCCATGTCGTGACTGCCGTAATGATTAGCCCGATGATCGCCAACGGTCTCGCGCCAATACGATCGAATACTGCCCCTGATATCGGTGACATCACACCCATCAGCAGTGCACCCGGCAACAGCAGCAGACCGGATTGCAGCGGTGTAAAGGCGCGTATATTTTGCAAATAGATCGGCAGTAGCAGCATCCCGCCGAACATGGTCATATTGACCGTAGCCCCAACCAGCGTAGATACCGTAAAAATATCATATTTAAATACACGGAATTCCAGCATAGGCTCCAACATGTTCAGCTCACGCACGACAAAAAACACAATAAACACGATCCCAAAAGCGAGCGAGAGTATAACTGTATTGCTGCTCCAGCCCTTGTCTCCAGCTGAACTAAAGCCATACAACAAAAGGCCAAAACCAAGGGTGGAAAAAATGGTTCCCAGCAGGTCAAAATGCGGTTTTGTCAGCTTGGACACATTTTTGAGCCAGCGCACAGCAAACAGAATATCAATGATCGCCAGCGGAATTACTAATAAAAATAGCAGCCGCCAACTGTAGTGCTCCACAATCCAGCCAGATAAAGTGGGTCCTACCGCCGGAGCAAACATCATGGCGATCCCCATGGTTCCCATAGCAGCCCCCCGTTTTTCGGGAGGAAATACAGTCAGGAACACGTTCATCACCACAGGCATGATGATGCCCGCACCGCTGGCTTGAATCACGCGTCCAACCAGCATAGGCGCGAAGCCGGTGCTGGCAGCGCAGACGACAGACCCGGCAGTAAATAACCCCATCGCGGATATGAACAGGGCACGTGTCCCGAATGACTCAATGAGAAAAGCGGTGATTGGAATCAAAATCCCGTTGGTCAGCATATATCCGGTGGATAGCCATTGAACGGTTGTGGCAGACACATTGAAATCATTCATCAAGTGCGGAATCGCCACGTTCAGCAACGTTTGATTCAAAATCGAAATGAAGGCGCCTAGCAGCAGCACGGACAGAATGCGTCCGACGGACATTTTTTGATCCATGACAGCCTCCTACTTGTGAACTCTGATCGTCGCACTCATTCCCGGGATAATTCCCAGCCCCTTGTAACCTTGAATGGAAATGGTAACAGGCACGACCTGCGTCACCTTGGTATAGTTGGCAGTGGTATTGGAAGTAGGCAGCAGTGAAAAGGTGGAGGCGGTCGCCAGACCGATCTTTTCGAGCTTACCGCTCAGGGATGTATCCGGGTAAGCATCAATATACACGTCTACGGTCTGACCTACCTGGAGATCCTGCACGGCCGTTTCGTCTATATTGGCAGTAATCCAAAGATTGTTCAGATCAAAGGCTTTCGCTAAAGGTGTACCCGCCCCGACTATCGAGTTGTTGACAGCCGTTTGCTGCACAACGGTACCATCAGTTGGAATCGTAACGCTAATTCGGCTTCCGCCTCCTTCAACACTGCCCAGCGTGCTGCCAGCGGTGTACGTCTTACCAACTTCAGCATTCCAACCTGTGAGCTTGCCCGCGCTTGGAGAGGCAACGGTAACCGCTTGTCCGCTCACTTGGGCATTATCGGTTTTTATGTAGTTGGCGGACTGATTGTAGTAATAGGCGGCGGCTCCACCTCCTGCCAGAATAATGATGATTACCAGCAGGTTAACTAATATGGCGCGCGAATTCATATTGTGCATGCCTCCCTAGTATTTTTGGATGTTCAAAGTATTCGTCAAACGATTCATAATATTCAGATGGGTTTTGGGAAAGGTTAAGAGCGTATGCCAAAAGGATGATCTTGCTGACAAAGGATGATGTGCATAATGACGACCAGAATTATGATTGTATATGACAGTGAAAATGGACATACCGAACGTCTTGCTCGCTCGATCGCAGAAGGGGCACGCCTGGATCACACAGAAGTGATGCTAAAACATGTGAATGAGGCCGATGTGAATGAGCTTGTAAGCGTAGATGCGATCATATGGGGGTGCCCGGGTCATTTTGGTACCATCAGTAGCGGTCTGAAGAGTTGGATTGATAGGCTGGGGTATCTGTGGGCGCAGGGCAAGCTAGTGGACAAAATCGGGGCTGTGTTTTGCACAACCGCTACCGTTCATGGTGGATTAGAATCAACGCTGTTGAATTTGATTACTCCTATGCTTCATCAAGGTATGATTATTGTAGGCCTGCCCGCTAGCATCACAGAGAATGCGCTCTACGGCTCCTATTACGGCGTAGGGGTAACATGTCCGGTGGAGACAGACCCCGATGGGCCGCCCAACCTTCCAACGGGGGATGATCTTGCGTTAGGTCGCTCTTTGGGCAAACGGGTCGCTGAGATGGCGGGACGGTACCGTAACGCCGAAAAAGAATAGGAGGCCGCCGATGACCATTGCTTTTATTGTAGTAGCTGTGGTTGCCTTTATCTTTTTGCTGGTATTTAATACGAAGATGACGCGCAAGTCCTCGGCCAAGAATCGCCCCAACCAAGAGGAATCCCGGCAAAGAAGCAAACGTCCATATCCTGTGCAGGTGGAACCCAAGGCGCATGAATTGACGGAGCATACGGGAGAGATCCAGCCTAAGAATTCGAGCGTTGAAGAACATCGTGCAGAGGAGCAGCACAAATTGCCTGATATCCAAACGGATATAAAGGTGGAGAAAGATCGCGAGAATACAGAAGGTGCCTACGGGGACCAGGATTATCGTGCGGCTTTGCGTGGTTTTGCTGGAAAGGACGAAGAAAAGGATGGACATTCCCGACTCTCTAATGGAGAGAAGGAGAATTCCAAAAGTGAGGACGAGCAGTATCGTGAAGCACTGCGTTCCATGAACCGAAAAAAATGAGATCCCTTCATTTGAACATGACAAAAAGGCTGCTTTACTGTCTGGAATACAGGCAGAAGACAGCCTTTTTGTGTTGCACGGCTATAGCCATTCGGTTAGCCCGATCATCGTAATCAAGCCAAGAATAAAGGAAAATGTGGCGATTCGCTGGTTACCATCCCCGTGACTTTCGGGAATCAGTTCCTTGTAAACGATAAACATCATAGCCCCGGCAGCAAAAGCAAGACCATACGGCACCAGTCCGTTCACCCAGCTGCTCAAGTAAAAGCCGATCAGACTGGTGATGATTTCCACAGCCCCGGTTAGGGTAGCAATGCCCAATGCCTTGAAACGCCCAATGTTTTGATTCACCAGGAATAACGCTACAATAAAGCCTTCCGGGGCATTTTGCAGACCGATAGAGAAGGCAATGAGATTGCTAGATTCTGAGTCTCACTCGCGTAGCTGACCCCAACAGAGAGCCCTTCCGGCAAGTTGTGCAACGTAATAGCTGCGATGATGAGAAAAGATTTGGACTCCAATTGAAAAGTTTTGGAATCCGGGTCCTCCAAATCGGCATGGGGGATATACATTTCCATCACCAGTAATACGAGGCAACCGAGCAAAATCCCCGCAGTCAGCACGAACCAATTGGAATGCTGTATCGCTTCTGGAATCAGGTTATACACCGATGCAGAGGTCATAATTCCTGCGGCATAAGCCAGTAGAACATCACGAAGCCGGTGCGTGATATTACGCATAAACAGAATAGGCACGGCGCCAAGTCCAGTGGACAAGGCAGAAATTAAGCTACCTACGAAAACGTCATTCATAATCGGGATAATCCCTCCATACCTCATTTATCTTTAAGCTTCGCTTCATGAAAACTTCATTTGACTGTTTACAGCTCTTTCCGCATAATGAAATTAGGATTTAGAATCAGTCTAAGTCATAAAAGGCTATAAAACAAGTGATTCGTTTTTACAACATCCGGGTGTCCACTTTTTGGGATGAGCTTCTGCCAGCAGTACTTTTAGAGTATATGCAGCAGCCCAGCGCCCGGTACCGAAAACTCGCTATATAATACTTATGATATTTTAGGAGGAACCAAGATATGTACAAGTCCATTATTATAGGTACCGGCCCTGCCGGTTTGACCGCCGCTATTTACCTGGCACGTGCTAATATGAACCCGCTGGTGATCGAAGGACCGCAGCCAGGCGGACAATTAACCACGACTACAGAAGTTGAGAATTTTCCAGGCTTTCCTGAAGGAATCATGGGACCCGATTTGATGGATAATATGCGTAAGCAAGCGGAGCGTTTTGGCGCTGAATTCCGCACAGGCTGGGTGAACAAGGTAGACACAACTGCTCGTCCATTTACACTGGATGTAGAAGGTTTGGGTGAACTGGTTACCGATACGCTGATTATTTCCACAGGGGCGACTGCCAAATACCTGGGGATTCCCGGTGAACAGGATAACATCGGACGCGGCGTGAGCACTTGCGCTACCTGTGACGGGTTCTTCTTCCGTGGCAAAGAAATCGTTGTTATCGGTGGTGGGGACTCTGCACTGGAAGAAGCTAATTTCCTGACTCGTTTTGCCTCCAAAGTAACGTTGGTACATCGTCGTGAAGAATTGAGAGCTTCTAAAATTATGCAGGATCGTGCTCGTGCGAACAGCAAAATTGAATGGGCGCTCAATCGTACTCCTGTAGAAGTAGTTGCAGACGAAAACGGAGTAACTGGCTTGAAAGTGCTGAACAATGCAACAGGTGAAGAGGAAATCATTACAGTGAGCGGCGTATTCGTGGCGATTGGACATCATCCGAATACAGGCTTCCTTGAGGGACAAATTACAACGGATGCGAACGGTTATATCGTCGTTAATCCGGGTACTTCCGAAACAAACGTGCCTGGCGTATTCGCTTGTGGCGACGTACAGGATACACGCTACAGACAAGCGATTACCGCAGCAGGTAGTGGTTGTATGGCTGCTATGGACAGCGAGAAATACATTGAAAGTCTGGAGCACAGTGCACTGGCCCTGTAATACTTGCAGGTGTGTATAAATATGATGTAACAAAATAAATGATGAGGTGATATTCATGGAAAAAGCAATAGTTTACACATCTACAAACTGCCCGCATTGTCGTCAAGTAAAAAGCTACCTGGCTGAAAAAGGCGTCGAATACGAAGAACGCAACATTGAAACCAATGAAGCTTTTGCGCAAGAGGTGTGGGATATGGGCATTCGTGCCGTTCCATTGACTCTGATTGGGGAAGAACGTATTTCCGGTATGAACAAAACCAAGTTTGAAAAAGTGTTGAACGCTTAATCCAGCCTAACAGCAGACGACGGTTCTGTGATCGTCATATGGTTTAAACAAGGCCCTCGCCGCAGTTACATACTGCGACGGGGGGCCTGTTTTTGGTCTTTTACAAAGATACACGTACACGCCCGAGAAAAGGAGCCGTTGCCGCATAGGCAGCACCTAGCATCGTCGAACGGCTGCCAAGCGTGGAGAAACGAATCTGTAATTGCCGACGGTGATAGGGCAGGGCCCGCTCTTCGATCACTGTACGCATACTTTGCTCCAACCAAGGTCTGGCTTCCGCAAGCGGACCGCCAATGATAAGCATGCCGGGGTTGAGGCTGTTCACAATATTGGTAATACCTACACCTAAATAGCGCCCTATTTCACCAAGGACGCTTAATGTACTCGCATCACCTTGCCGGGCAAACGGGAGTAATTCCACTGTATTATGTGCAGGCAATTTCAATGCGGATGCTACATACGCTTTCTCCGAAGCATACAGCTCCCAGCAGCCTCGGCTGCCGCAGGAGCAGAGGCGCCCGTTCCAGTCTATGGACATATGCCCACTCTCACCCGCGTATCCCCAAGCCCCTTGATACGCCTTGCCATCAATGATAATTCCGGCCCCGATCCCGGAGCCTGCACTGATGTAGACCAGATCCCGCACAAGCTGCCGATGATCGGCGTCCATACCATAGTACAATTCACCTTGTGCACCGACGTTGGCCTCATTATCCACCACTACGGGAAGACCCAGCTCTGTCTCAAGCTGTTGACGCAGCGGAACCTCTTCCCAGCCCAGATTGGGTGCGAATAAAACATTTCCGGTTTCATCCACCATACCCGGTACCCCCAACCCAATGCCAACAATACCGTGAGGGGAGGGAGGAGTGACCTGCATGAGCTTCTGAACGAGCTTACGGATTTGTTCGATGACAAAGTCAGGATCATGCTGGGTTAGAGAAAGGGTAAGCTCTGTTTCAATGGTACCTGCCAGATCGGTCAGAGCACCCTTGATGTACTGTACGCTAACCTCGATACCGAGCACAAAGCCTGCACGGCTGTTGAACAGCAGCATTAAAGGTTTACGCCCACCGCTGGATTCTCCTAATCCTGTCTCATACACCAATCCATCGGTGATAAGCTCTGCAACCAGGTTGGACACGGTGGCCTTGTTTAATCCGGTTTGACTGGATAACTGTGCCCGCGATAGAGGGGCATGAAGGCGGATTCGCTCCAATACAATGGATTTATTCAGCTTTTTGACAAGCGCCTGATCGCCAGTAACATTCATGGTTATTTTCACTTCCTGTTGATGTAATTCCCGTTATTATATCATAAA
The DNA here is from genome assembly GCF_000307675.1 of Paenibacillus sp. ICGEB2008. NCBI lineage: Bacteria > Bacillati > Bacillota > Bacilli > Caryophanales > Paenibacillaceae > Paenibacillus > Paenibacillus sp. ICGEB2008. The sequence goes on along the minus strand of NZ_AMQU01000005.1, from coordinate 70,733 downwards.
AATAAACTTAGTTTAAGCAATAGACAAAGTTTCTTGGCTGTGCTAGAATCGTTTTTGTAAACGTTTACTACAAAGGAGGAACTTATAATGGCTTATTTCGAACAAGTATCTAAAATTAAATTCGAGGGCAAGCAATCCGATAATCCTTTTGCATTTAAATTTTATAATCCTCAGGAAATGGTAGCGGGAAAAACGATGGAGGAGCATCTGCGGTTTAGTATGGCGTATTGGCATACGCTGGTTGCAGGTGGCTCTGATCCTTTTGGAGTAGAGACTGCGGAACGTCCATGGTCCAAGTTTACTGGACTAGATTTGGCGAAGGCACGTGTGGAAGCTGCCTTTGAGCTGTTGGATAAGCTGAATTTACCTTATTTTGCTTTCCACGATGTGGATATTGCACCTGAAGGCGCGTCACTGAAGGAATTTTACAGCAATCTGGATACCATCGTGGATCTGATTGAGGAGCACATGAAGGCTACGGGGAAAAAGCTGCTGTGGAACACGGCGAACATGTTTAGCCATCCACGTTATTTGCATGGAGCTGCGACAACTTGCAATGCAGATGTATACGCACACGCAGCTGCTCAAATTAAAAAAGGACTGGAAGTGGGCAAACGTCTGGGCGCAGATAACTATGTATTCTGGGGAGGCCGTGAAGGCTACGAAACACTGCTGAATACAGATTTGAAGTTGGAACAGGACAATCTGGGACGGATGTTCCATATGGCTGTGGACTACGCGCGTGAAATCGGTTTTGACGCTCAGTTCCTGATTGAGCCAAAACCGAAGGAGCCAACCAAGCATCAGTATGACTTTGATGCGGCGACGACGATTGCCTTCCTGCAAAAATATGATCTGGATCAGCATTTCAAGCTGAATCTGGAAGCTAACCATGCAACCTTGGCGGGTCATACTTTTGATCATGAAGTACGTGTAGCACGGGTTAACGGCATGTTGGGTTCCCTAGATGCCAACCAAGGCGATTTGCTGCTGGGCTGGGATACGGATGAATTCCCGGTTGATCTGTATGATGCCACACTAACTATGTATGAAGTGTTGCAAAATGAAGGTCTGGGCCGTGGCGGTATCAACTTTGATGCCAAGGTGCGCAGAGCATCGTTTGAGCCAGAAGACTTGTTCCTCGCTCACATTGCGGGTATGGATACGTATGCGAAGGGGCTAAAGGTAGCCGCCAAACTGATCGAGGATCGTGTGTTTGAGGACTTTATTGAGAAGCGGTACAGCAGCTTTAAGGAAGGCATTGGAGCAGATATTGTATCCGGAAAAGCAACGCTTGCTTCTCTGGCTGAATATGCTCTGGCGAACGAAACACCACGCAAAAACGTATCCGGTCGTCAGGAATATCTGAAAGCAACATTAAATCAATACATTTTGGCTGATTAATGCCAGAGCTTATATATGAAATAAGGATTTCACGATAAAGGGAAGGAGGAACTCCAATGCAGGAGAAGCTAAATCAGGAGCAGGAGCGTTATGTCATCGGCGTGGATTTGGGTACCAGCGCAGTTAAAACGGTGCTGGTCAACCGCAAGGGGCAAGTGGCTTATGAAACCTCACAGTCCTATCCTCTCCATCAGCCGAAAGCAGGGTATAGCGAACAGCATCCTGAGGACTGGGTCAGTGGCACGTTAGCATCACTGAAACAGCTTGTGGAGAAGGCCGGAATCGCCGGAACAGATGCTGTGGACGGCATTAGCTTTTCGGGGCAGATGCACGGGCTTGTGCTGACTGACAAGGAAGGCCAAGTGCTTCGTCCGGCTATTCTTTGGAATGACACGCGCACAACGGCACAATGCCGCCGTATTGAAGAACAGCTCGGGCCAGCGCTGCTAAGTATCGCGCGCAACCGCGCGCTGGAAGGCTTCACGCTGCCCAAGCTGCTGTGGGTGCAGGAGCATGAGCCAGACGTGCTGGCTCGTGCGGCCCATTTTATGCTGCCCAAAGATTATGTACGCTACTGTCTCACAGGAGAACTGGCGATGGAGTATTCGGATGCGGCGGGCACATTACTGCTGGACATCGCGAACAAGCAGTGGAGCGAAGAGATCGCAACTACGTTTGATCTGCCGCTGTCGCTGTTCCCGCCACTGGTGGAATCCTTTGACCAGACGGGTACACTATTGCCGGAGATTGCGGAGCAGAGCGGGCTTTCGTCTGAGACCAAGGTCTATGCAGGTGGAGCAGACAACGCATGTGGCGCGATTGGCGCTGGCATTTTGAGCGAAGGCCGCACCTTGTGCAGCATCGGCACCTCAGGAGTTGTGCTTTCCTATGAGGAACGCAAGGATATCGACGTTCAGGGGCGAGCCCATTTTTTTAATCATAGTGAGCAGGATGCTTATTATATCATGGGAGTTACACTCGCGGCTGGATACAGCTTGACCTGGTTTAAGGATACCTTTGCGCCAGAACATTCCTTTGACGCATTGTTGGAAGATGTGAACTCGGTCGAGCCGGGCAGCCGCGGGCTGCTGTTCACGCCTTATATCGTAGGCGAACGTACGCCTCATCCGGATGCAACTATTCGAGGCAGCTTTATCGGGATGGATGCAGGGCATAAGCTTGCGCATTTTACACGAGCGGTGCTGGAGGGAATTACGTTTTCGCTCAAGGAATCCATTGATATTCTTAGAGGCACGGGAAAAACGGTGAATGAAGTGATTTCCATCGGCGGCGGTGCGCGTAATGAGGCATGGCTGCAAATGCAGGCCGATATTTTTAACACGGATATCGTCAAGCTGGAAAGTGAGCAGGGACCTGCCTTGGGAGCAGCTATGCTGGCTGCCTATGGTAGCGGGTGGTTTGAATCGCTGCAAGCGTGCGCTGAAGCTTTTCTGCGTGAAGCAGCAAGATATTCGCCGAACCCAGAACGTGTGGCACAATATGAAGGCTTATACGAGCTATACCGTGAAGTGTATCTACACACACGGGAGCTAAGTGATCATTTGGCGGTCTATCGGTAATATGGTGAGCTTTGAGCTTAAATGAGAAGCGGCTTCGGGTGTAGAAATCCCCGAAGCCGCTTTTTACATGTAATGATGTTATGAATTAAATACTTTTCTTCATTTTCGCAGGATCTTCATTCACTGAACTCACGGCACAGCCCGGACATGACTTGCTTGATGAACAGCCGGCACAGGCGCCTTGGCGGCTTTTTCGCAAAAATCGTACCAACACCCACGCACTATAACCGAGGATCGCCAATAAAATAATTACATTGATCATGGAATCCACTTCCTTCTATATACTGTAGGGTCTGAATTAACCCCAACCTAATAATCTGCCACACTGATAGATCAAGACGGCGATGATATATGCCACGGTCAAAGGATAGATCACAGAAAATGCAGTCCAGCGCCAAGAGAGTGTCTCTTTGCGAATAACCGCTACCGTGGCCAGACACGGCACATACAACAGAATGAACACCATAAAGCTAAATGAGGCAAGCGGTGTAAAAGCATGACTGACTTGCAGTTCCAATCCCTGCATATCGGGAACGTGGTAAATGATATTCATAGTCGATACGACTACCTCCTTGGCCATAAAACCTGTGAGCAGGGACGCGCCTGCTTGCCAGGTACCAAAACCAAGAGGGGCCAATAGAGGTGCAAACCATCCTCCAATTGTAGCGAGCAGGCTGTCATCCATTTCTACCCCGAAGCCCTGCGGACCGAAATTGGACAAGAGCCAGATGCCAACGGAGCCTGCAAGAATAATCGTTCCGGCTTTACGGACGAAGCCTTTGACCTTTTCCCATGTGCTGCGAAATAAGGTAAGAGCCTGCGGTACCCGATAGGGAGGGAGCTCCACAATGAAGAGGGAAGGCTCACCTGATAAAATAGATACTTTGGGAAAAAATTTTGGCAAGTATAAGCGATACGGTGATCCCTAACACATACATCAGCATGATAATGCTTGCCGCATGTGACGGGAAAAACACACCTGCAAACAACGCATAGACTGGCAAGCGGGCCGAGCATGACATAAAGGGTACCAGCAACGTTGTAATGAGGCGTTCTCTTGGTTGTTCGATGGTGCGTGCCGCCATAATGGCCGGAACATTACAACCAAATCCAATAATGAAGGGAATGAAGCTTTTCCCGTTCAAGCCAACAGCCTGCATCAAGCGATCCATGAGTATCGTGACCCGTGCCATATACCCAGAGTCTTCAATCACCGAGATAATCAGAAATAAAATAGCAATTTGAGGCAGAAAAACTAGCACACCCCCGACCCCAGCCACGATGCCGTCCACGACTAGACTTTGTGTAAAAGCGGACGCGTTCAGGTGAACGAGTAATTCAGAAATCCAGCTGCTGAGTGTCCCTGAAAAAAATTCATCTAGCATATCTGAAAGAATTGTACCCGCCCAATCGAAGGTAAACTTGAAAGTAGCGTACATCAGCAGTAAAAAGATCGGTATCCCCAAGTACCGATGAGTTAGCAGTGCATCCAGCTTATCCGTCAGGCTGTGAGGTCTGAGTTTGGATGTATCAATTGCCTTGGTGCACAGATCAGCAATCCATGCTGTTCGTACAGAACGAATATGCTGAGCGGGGGGGATGGCATACCCTTCCCTGAGAAGCTCTTCTTCGCAACGCTGGATGCGTGCCGTTACTTGTTCACGCTGTTTCTCATTCGTCATCCATTCCATGACGACCGGATTGTTTTCCAGACATTGTAATGCGGCCCAACGGAGCTGAGGTACAGATGTATTCGGCAGCAAGTTGCAAATATCCTTAATAGCAGCTTCGACGGCGGGGCCGTAATCTAGTTGAAAAGCATTGGATGTATGTCTGACCTCTCGAAGGGAAGCAAGCATTTGCTTACTTCCGCTACCTGTACGTGCCACCATAGGAATAATGGGAACGTTCAATTGATCAGCCAACAGTTCCTTGTTTACCCGAAGACCGGTGGCATCGGCTACATCAGTCATGTTTAAACCGAGTACAAGCGGACGACCGTATTCCAATAGCTGTACAGTCAGATAAAGATTGCGCTGGAGCTGGGAGGCATCCACGATGTTAATCAGCGCCGCAGGCGGCTCCTCCAGCAAATAACGAGTAGCGACGCCTTCATCCAGCGACAGAGGGAGTAAAGAGTAGGCACCTGGCAAATCCACCAATACGGCAGACTTGTCACGCAGAATTCCTGTTTTCTTTTCCACGGTGACGCCGGACCAGTTGCCTACTTCTGCATACGTACGAGTCAGTTTGTTGAATAATGAGGTTTTACCTGTATTGGGATTGCCAAAAAGAGCGATCATGTCCATGTCGGAACAACCTCCAGTTGTTTCACTTGATTTTGACGGAGGCCGACCAGCTGTCCGTTGCATTCAATAACAATAGGACCGCCCAATAGACTGATTTTTTTTAAGCGTATGATGGAGCCTTCGTTGATGCCCATGTCTGTTAAGCGTCGGCGCAATGAGGGGTGAAGAGGGGCAAGAGATTGCAAACGCACAGTTTGGCCTAATGGCGTACGAAGGAGCGAGATACATTCTGGCATGGTGCTCAGCCTTTCTGATCTAGAATGAGAATCAATATCATTTACTTCCGATGCCAGTACCATATCATGAGGAGTACTAGATTGCTGTGATAAAATTCTCTGCGAACGACATGTTTGCCTAAGGTCCCAACTGTTATATAGCAGAGCATGGTGTCACAACCTGCCTTTAAATGCACTCTTACTCGCCTGCAACCGACAAAACTAGAGCGTTTGGGGCAACTGTTTTTATGGTAAGATAGAGCTGTTTACAACTATGCTAAGAAGGGCAGGAACGCTCTGTATGAACAGAAAAATCGGGGTTAGGCTTGTAAAATGTCTGGTTGCAGGTGCGGCGCTGGCTGTGTTGCTGCCGCAGGCTGTAGAGTGGGGCAGCAATGTGTATGCGTCGTCGGTCAAGCCGACTTCCTCTGTATCCTCGCAGCAGCTTCAGAACAAGCTTTTACAGGCAATGGCTACGCGGAGTGAAACGCTGACCTTTACATATCAAGGGCGAGTGAACGGTCTCAAGCAGCAGCTACAGACAGCCATCCAACAGGCGATGGAGAGCGATCCGTATGTGAATTATACGATCAAAAGCTACGCATTCAGCTATACAGGCACAACCACCTCCGCCCAGGTTACGATTCGTTTAAGCTACCGGGAGACGAAGGAACAGACGGCATATGTGGATAGCACAGTTCAAGCTGTGTTGGGGGATATCATTACGAAGGGAATGACGGATCACGAAAAGGTGAAGGCCATTCATGATTGGATCGTCGTTCGCCTGAAGTATGATGAAGCACAGCAAAAGTACACAGCCTACGATGGCCTGAAAACGGGAAGCACGGTGTGTCAGGGTTATTCACTGTTGGCCTATAAAATGCTCGAACGAGCAGGGATTACGAATCGGATTGTGGAGGGTAGAGCAGGGGGACAGCTGCATGCATGGAATCTTGTTTTATTAGATGGCCGATGGTATCACATGGATACGACATGGGATGACCCGACCCCCGATCGCGCGAACGAGGTAAGCACTTCATATTATCTGCTGACGGATTCAGAAATGCGACGGGATCACTCATGGGTGAAACAATACCCTCAGGCGAATACATCGTATCGGGAAACCTTATCGGCATTGATAGCTACTGGAGGATCAAAGGCTACCGTGTATCAAAAACTGTACAATAACCTGGAATATCCATTGCAAGACGGCAAGGGGCTGGTCAAATCATCCGCCGATATCAAGGAGCAGGTTCATAAGGTGATAAATAAGGGAGGAACGTCACTTACCTTCGGCTATCAGGGGACGGAACGAAGCCTCAAGGAGGATTTGCAATCCTTATATCAACTTGGCTTGAAGTCCATTTCCTATCAGATTACGGATCTTGGAAGTACCGGCAATCTTCGTGTAACCCTAAAATGGACCTGATGATTTTGCTGTAAAAAGCTACATTAACAAAGGAGTATTCTAATTTATATGCACAAGCGTTCCTTTACCTATTTGCTTGGCACGCAGACGATGTCCAATGCGGCCGACATTCTTTACATTATGGCACTTGTGTCTCTGGTTTTTCATGAAACGGACTCGATCTTCTCTTCGGTGCTCGTTCCGTTGCTGCGAATGGGTGCACAGATGATCAGCGGCTTTTTGGCACCGCTCATTTTGGCCCGGTTCCAGCTTCCATTTATTTTATTCGTTTCCCAGTTCGGACAACTGGCCTTCTTCGCTGTACTGCTGGGCCACTTGTGGTCAGCGGGCACGGAGCCCGTATGGGTGATTGTGTTTGCGTTGGTGACAGCCATGTCCTTTCTGGACGGCTGGACTACACCTGCGCGCAATGCGCTGATTCCCCGCCTTGCTTCCGGGGAAGGGCTCATGCGGGCAAACAGTCTGGTATCGGTCAGCGATCAGACGGTGCAATTAGCGGGGTGGGGGCTTAGTGGGGTGCTCGTAGCTATGCTGGGCTCGGAAAAAACATTGCTGGTGGCTGGCGGTCTGTATATGATAGCGCTGATCTTCACCAGCTTGATTCGAGATCCCCTAGAACGCAAAGCCCATTATTTGCTTCAGCCTGGAACAAGGGTGCAAAATGGAGATGTCTCAGCTTATGAGGCTGTAACCGAGCCGGGACAAGGGCACCATGACTTGCCTCCCGCACAGTTGGAAGATAAGCTGTATGGTCCGGAATCAGAGAGTCCGTCGGTGCCTCCTAAACGTAAAAAGGAAATACTGCGAGAAGGTTGGAGTCTCATCGGAGCCAGTCGCAGACTGAAGGCTCTTATTTTTATGGATATGATTGACCTGCTGGGGGGATCGGTTTGGGTAGGCGCGTTCACGCTTGCCTTCGCTCAGCAGGTCTTGCACAAGAGCGAGGCATGGTGGGGATACATCAATGCCGCGTATTTTGCAGGGGCGATTGGTGGCGGCATCGTAGTTCTTGCCTGCGTCAAGCTGTTGCAGCGCAGACTGCTGCCCGCCATGCTGGCAGGAATGGCAGGCTATGGACTGCTGACAGCTTGGTATGCACTGAACACATTACCGCCACTAACGCTGCTTATCGTGCTGTTGATGGGGCTACCTGCGGAAATGTCGGTCGTCTCCCGCCGCACGATGATGCAAATGAGTGTGTCGATACATGATTTGCCTAAGGTGCTGTCCGCCCAGGCTACGCTGACAAGCCTGACGTTTTGTATTTCGCTGCTTTTAATGGGCTGGATTGCAGATCATCTGGGTATCGTTAATTTGTACTTGTTTTCAGCAGTCTTGACGCTGATTGCTGTCATATACGGTATTTTTAGTCGTCGTGCCTTATCTATGTCTTTATCAGCTGAAGTAGCTGCTTCTTCCAAATAAACAGAAAAAGCCCGTCTCCGGGCAATACAGGGGAACATGCGGATAACGGTCTTGGGACCAGGTGTATCAGCGTGTTTCCCTGATATGTGGAGACGGGCTTTTTATCACACACGGTATTCTATTATTTATCCGAAGGCGGATTTGAACTCAAATCACATTCTTTTAATGGAACGATTTTAGTACGTTTAATCCATTTGTAGCCAAGCCACAGCAGAAGGAACAGCGGCACACTCATATACGTAGCGATCATCGTTTTCCAGTCAATCTCCTGTCCGGTGAAGGCATCCGTCCCTTGCCCGATAATGACAATGATACATAGAGCAAAGGCGAACAACGGTCCAAACGGGAACCAGCGGGCTTTGTATGGAAGCTCACTCAGACTGTGACCCTGTGCAGTAAAGGCACGGCGGAAACGATAGTGGCTGACTGCAATCCCAACCCACGTAATAAATCCGCACATTCCTGAGGCATTGAGCAGCCAGTTATAGACTACACCGTCTCCATACAGGGAGGCGAGAAAAGCCAGCATACCAACAGCAGTCGTAATCAGAAGTGCATTCATAGGAATGCCGCGTCGATTGATACGCCCAAGGAAACGGGGGGCTTTACCTTCCCGCGCCAAAGCGTACAGTACCCGAGTCGCTGCATACATACCCGAGTTGCCTGCCGACAATACGGAAGTCAAAATAACGGCGTTCATGACTGAGGCAGCAATGGCAAGCCCCGCTTTTTCAAATACGAGCGTGAACGGACTGACTCCGATATCACTGATATCTCCTCGCAACAGATTCGGATTCGTATACGGAATGATCAAACCAATAACGAGAATCGCGAGAATATAAAAGAACAAGATACGCCAGAAGATTTGACGGATGGCACGTGGCACATTGTCACGCGGATTTTCGCTCTCGCCTGCGGCTACCCCAATCAGCTCGGTTCCCTGAAAGGAAAAGCCCGCAGCCATAAATACGCCTAATACAGCGAAGAATCCACCATGGAACGGGGCATCTCCTACCGTGAAGTTGGCAAAGCCTACCGCAGGACCACCCATGATGCCGAAAATCATCAGCACCCCTACGGCCAAAAAGATGATTACAGTCACAATTTTAATCATCGCGAACCAGTATTCGGACTCACCGTAGCCTTTGACTGTCAACGCGTTCAGCAAGAAGATTATGGCCAAGAATAACAGACTCCACCAAGCAGAGTGACTTTCTGGAAACCAGTATTTGATGAGCACGGTCGCTGCTGCCAATTCGGCAGCAATCGTTACTGCCCAGTTGTACCAGAAGTTCCAGCCCATGGCAAAACCAAAAGCCGGATCAACGAAGCGACCCGCATAGGTATTAAAAGAGCCGGATTCAGGCATAAACGTAGCCAACTCACCGAGGCTGGTCATTAAGAAGTAGACCATGAGGCCAACTGCTGCATAAGCCAGCAGGGCACCGCCAGGTCCAGCTTCGGCGACCGCGCCTCCACTGGCGAGGAATAGCCCTGTTCCGATCGAGCCGCCGAGGGCGATCATCGTCATATGGCGGGCTTTGAGACTTTTACGCAAGGTTGCGTCAGGTGTTGCTTTGTGTTGCACGTTCAAACACTCCTTCATGAAATTGTATTTCATGTCAGGGCAAGAGCCAGAAGGAGGGGGAGTATATAAATCAAAAGACCGCAGGGAATACGCCTGCGGTCTTGTCTATGCATTCCGCACCATACCTTCTTCTATAACAAGATAGCTCAACACACGTGTCTGTGTTAGGACATCGCGTGACAGTTCTGCTCCTTTCGGTTAGCAGCCCCAGCATACGGAGTATTTACAAAGAGTCAGCTCCGCATACTTCGGCGGGTGTACCTTTCTACTGGAATCTCAGACGGCTCTTGGCGTCTCCTCCAGTGTACTGATTACATCCGCGACCTCTACCTCATCATAAAACAGGTTGATGAGGTGTATGACATGATATTATTATTGTATAGCGAACTACAGTATATCGTACCTGTACACCTTCTGACAATCGACAATTTTTTGAAAATCCACTTATCGATTCTTAAATCAGGAGTTCCGTTTGGCCATCTGCTGCCAAACCGTACCTGCGGCTTGCTCGCCTGATTCGATGCGCTCCAGCGCCATTTTAGCTTGTAGACTGACCTCGAATTCGGGGTCATCGACGGCCTTCTCCAGCGCATCACGCGCATCCTCGGTTCCAACCTCGTATAGAAAACGGGCTGCACGCCAGCGAACCAGCTTGCTGCTGTCCGATAGGGCTCCGATCATAGCACTGGTAGCGACGGGATCGCCAATGTCCGACAACGTGTCGCCAGCAGTGCGGCGTACTGCCGCTGAAGGATCGCGCAGCGCCTCGAACAGCAGTTCCATCGCCTCCGGTGTACGAATATCGCCCAGATAGACGACTCCCAGCCGCCGCAGCTGCATTTTGTCGTCATGCAGCGCTTGCCGGATCAGCGGCAAATGCTCGGGCGTCGGCTCCAGCCGATCCAGTGCAGCGTAGCGTGTGCGCCAGTCCTCGTGTTGCAGGGCCTGCTTCAGCTCGGCATCGCTCCACTCGCGGCGTTCCTCCACGAATTCGCTGTTGTCCGCGCCGTGGGCAATCGCCTGCTGGATAATTTGTTCCAGCCGATCCTGCGGAAAGGCTGCCTCCAATTCCTGCTCAACCTCGCGAGCAATATCCGGCAGTTCACCGTAGCGGACGCCGTAATCACTCAGCTTACGTTCTTTGATCAGCGTTGCACTCGCTACGCGGGTAACGGCTTGCACGAAACGGTCGGACAAGGAAATTCGTTCCTCCTGCTGACCGGCTTTAACTCGAATTTGCATGGGAAGGCCGCGAAAAAATTGTACAAAAACCTGTGCTTCACCAAACGCTTCCCCAGAGGTTTCCTCTGGTAAATCCCAATTCGCGTCAGCACCTTCCTCGCCTAGCTGATCCCGGACCTGACCCAGAATAGTAGACCAATCGGCATTTCCTTTACGGTCAAGGGCTACAAAATCAGTCGTGTGAAACACGCTTTTGACCCCTTCAATGGCCAGCATACGCCGGATAAATGGGGGAGCCGAACGCTCATTGTCCCGTGTATATGTTCTGCGGATACCCGCTTCCAGCCGCTCATCCAGATGCAGCATCATGGTGTTCGGACTGGGAGTTGGCTCGATAGATGTTATCTTCATAGCTCGGTACAGCCTCCTGTTCAAAAGTTCTCCATATATCATATATAGCTTATCTGTATTGTACCTCATTCTGCGTAGGTCTCCAAAGAGAGAGTTTTCGTTTATAGAGAAAACACAATGACATATATCACATGATTTAGATGAGTATACCTGTTAAATAGGAGTATTTCATAGGTTTTATTCTAGAAATCCGGGGGCGGTGGCGATGGGAAGTACCATCCGATTGCGCAGTGGCGCTATAGGTAACTTTTAAGTTCGGTTTTAGTCTGATGTTGTATTATGCATCCCGCTTCAGTGGATCGTTTTGACGGCGGCGAATGAGCAGGGAGGCGATAAGTCCCACAGACAGAACAGCCGCCAGCAGCATAAATGTAGTCATCTGATTGCCGCCATTCCCCATCAAACGAATGGAAAGCATAGGAGCTATACTCGTACCGGCAAACAGGATGAAGGTATATAGTGAGACCGCTATGGCCCTTGCTGCCCCGCCGAGCTGACCAACTATTGTAATGAGTGAAGGGACACTCAGGGCAATGCCGCTGACAAAACATACACTTAATACCACGATAGCTATTAGAGAATGTGTCATTCCCATCAGCGCCAAGCTAAGGATGGAAAGAAGAAGAGCTGTACGTAATACAAGGTGTACATCGAATTTCAGGGCCAATTTTCCGGCGAAGGGTGAGAGAAGCATGCCGATGATGCCAGCCGACCTGACATATAGCATCTGTCTACTATTCAGGCCAAATTCGGGACTGCCAAGGTAGCTTCCCAAAACCGTATACATGCTCACAAATGACATCAGAAGAACAAAAGCAATCGTGTAGCTTAACCATAAAGGATACGAACGCAGAACGGTCCCCAACTGACCGAAGGCTGCCAAAATACGAACCCCTCGTTGCGGGGAGGGAGCTTTAGGCAGGAAAAAAAGAACGATCAGGAAGGTGATTGCGTACAAAACACCTAGCATCCGAAATACCATATTCCATCCGATTTGTTCGCTGATGATAATACTAAACACCTGTCCGGCAATACCTGCCACTAGAAAACCGGTGCTGATAAAGCCGATGGCCGTTACCCGTTTTTCGGTTGGAAACATGTCTACGGCGTATGCGAGAGCAACGGGGGAAAAGGTGGCTGCCGCCAAGCCCTGAAGCAAGCGCAGTGCAACTAATACAGAGTACTGACTGGTTAAGCTGAGGGATAACGAAAGGATCGTCAATGCGAGCAATCCAGCGACGATAATCTGCTTGCGTCCAAAGCGATCAGACAATCCTCCATAAATAAGACATCCCGCCGCAAAGCCTAAGGAAAAGATACTTCCCGGCAGAGCTGCTTCAGCTAGCGTTTTTCCAAATACTTTAGCAAAGAGAGGGACCAAAGGGATCGTCACATACAGGCTGGACATGACGACAACCGCTGACCAGCATAGGATTACAGTCATCCATGCATAAGGGAGAGCAACATTTTCCTTCTGGATAAGGGTATCTTTTGTTCGTAGTTTACTCATCAATAGAACACTCCTTCATCATCAAATAAGTAATTTGAAATACAAACAATTAAATATATTAGATAACCTAATTATATGTTCAAAAAAAATTACCTGCCCACCCCCAGTTTGTCTTCCATATGATGATGGATTTTTTCTATAATCCGTGAAAAAACGATCTGTTCCTCGGGCTCCAAAATACTCGCTAGGGAAGCACAGGAAGACCAAAATACAGGGAGCACTTGCTGTACAAGGTGAGAACCCGCTTCTGTAATGCGTACATGAATTTTGCGCCGGTCTGTAGAACTATGTTCTCTGATAATCCAGCCTCGTTGCTCTGTCCAATCCAGGAGGGATGTTACAGATGCACGTCGGATGCCTAGACGGTCAGCAATCATAGAGGGGCTCATCTGAGCCTGGGATTGGTGCAATGTCAATAGCAACAATAAATCTAGCTTACTCTCTGTCAGGCCGTAAGCAGCTAGATCCAAATCTACCGCGTCGAGCACATTATCACCTGTCCATAGCAAGAAGAGACCAATACGGGCAAGTCGCCGGTCTGTTTCTGCAAGGGCAGTTTGATCCATTAACTTTAGATAAGGTTCTGGGCCCAGACGAGGAAGAGATTGCTGGATGAAGTCCCGCTTACTTTGTTTTGGCGGCATAAGTTCACTCTTTTCATATAATTAGGTTATCTAACTATTTATCAATATAACGTATTGTCATGAATAAAACAATATCTAGAAAGAAATACTGCTACATTCAATACAGAAGCAGGGTTAAAAATCAGCTGAATGAACCAAACTGTAAATAGGTTACCAAAATGCGCCAAAAGATAAGTGAAGGAGGCGTTCCTATGTTCCGCAAGCAGGAAAGAACGCTCATTATTGTATGTATAGTAATTGCGGCCATTATGCTATATGCCGTAATTAAAAGCATAGCTCGCTTGACTCCCTAGTTGGTAATCATGAGTGAATTCGAAGTTTTCCCTATTAAAAATGTGAAATGAAGGAGTGAAACCCATTTGTCTTCACTGGACCCTGTATTGCTAAGCCGGATGCTGACCGGAATTACCCTGTTTGTTCATATCGTATTTGCATCCATCGGCGTTGGCGTACCCTTAATGATTGCACTTGCAGAATGGCGCGGGCTGCGAACTGGTGATCCGCATTATACACTGCTGGCACGGCGGTGGGCTCGGGGATTTGTCATTACTGTCGCCGTGGGCGTCGTGACAGGCACCTCCATTGGTCTACAGCTCAGTTTGCTGTGGCCTACCTTTATGCGGGTGGCCGGACAAGCGATTGCGCTGCCCCTGTTTTTAGAGACGTTTGCTTTCTTTATCGAAGCAATATTCCTAGGCATCTATTTGTATACCTGGGATCGGTTTAAAAGTAAATATTTTCACTTGATGCTGCTCATCCCGGTAGCGATTGCCTCGTCTGCCTCAGCGGTTTTTATTACGACTGTGAACTCGTTCATGAACCAACCTCAAGGCTTTACACTCAAAAATGGAGTCATGACCAATATTCATCCCATCGAGGCTATGCTAAACCCGGCCACGCCGACCAAAGTGTCCCATGTACTGGCTTCCTCGTATACATTGAGCGCAGGGGTGCTGATGGGGCTGGCTGCTTACAGCATGCTGCGGGGGCGTAATCACCCTTATTTTAAAAAGGCGCTGAAGCTGACGGCCACCTGTACCATTGTATTTGCCATCAGCACAGTGCTGATTGGAGACGCATCTGGCAAATTTCTGGCCAAATATCAGCCGGAGAAGCTGGCTGCCGCCGAATGGCATTTTGATACAATGACGCACGCCCCCTTTGTATATGGCGGCTTTATGGACGAAAACGGTGAAATCAAATATGCCCTGAAAGTGCCTTATGCACTTAGTATCCTGGCAGGTAATTTGCCTAGTACGGAGGTTAAGGGGTTAAATGACTATCCGGTGGAGGAGCGTCCGCCGCTGTCTATTCATTATATGTTTGACCTCAAGATCACCACAGGAGTGCTGATTCTCGTCATCCCACTGCTGTATCTGATCCGTATGCGTTTGCCAGGTCGCAAACCCTACCCCAAATGGCTGCTGCTAGCGCTCATTCTGGTCGGACCGATGGCGATGGTAGCTATTGAGCTGGGCTGGATGTTTGCAGAGGTCGGCAGACAGCCGTGGATTTTACGCGGATATATGAAGGTGTCCGAAGCAGCAACCACTTCTACAAGTGTTGGGTGGATGCTAGTGTTGTTTGTTATTTTGTATCTGGTGTTGTGCTTCTCGGCCATCAAGGTACTCAGCAAGCTATTCCGTAATAAGGATGCCGTGGAAGAGATAAGACAGCTGGGCCTGGAAGGGGCTGAAGGCAAGTGAGCTATGAAATTGTAGGTATCGCTATATTGTGGACCTTCCTGTTTGGATATTTGCTTGTGGCGTCCATTGATTTTGGTGCAGGCTTTTTCAGCTTTTACAGCGTGCTGACAGGCCACCAGAATAAAATCCACAATATCATTCAACGATATCTGTCTCCGGTATGGGAGGTAACGAACGTATTTCTCATCTTTTTTGTGGTGGGATTAAACGGGTTCTTCCCGGATGCGGCTTATTACTATGGTACGGCGTTACTCGTTCCCGGCAGTATTGCGATTGTGCTGCTCGCGATCCGGGGAGTATATTATGCTTACAATACGTATGGGCATTCGGGTAAAAATAATATCGTCTACATGGCATTGTACGGTGCGACTGGGCTGCTGATTCCCGCGGCACTGTCGACGGTCCTCGCTATTTCAGAAGGCGGCATTATTATAGAGAACAGCACAGGTGTTCATCTGCAATGGGGCCAGCTATTAAGCAACCCTTACACGTGGGCAGTTATTATTCTGGCGCTGGTGAGTGTATTGTATATATCGGCGATGTTTTTGTCCTTTTATGCCAAAAGGGCAGGGGACAAGGTCGCTTTTGAAATCGTACGAGGGTACGCGTTACTCTGGAGTGCTCCTACGATTTTGGCGAGTTTGTTCGCATTTTTCCAGATTAACAAACAAAATCCAGACCATTTTGCCAATATGCTTAGTATGGCCTGGATGTTTGTCGCATCCTTCATATGCTTTGTGGGAGCAGTGTATCTGGTCTGGCAGCGGCGGCATTTGGGTATCTCCTTCATCCTGGTGATGCTGCAATTTGCATTTGCCTGGTATGGCTATGGCCGCTCACATCTTCCGTATGTTCTGTATCCCTACATTAATGTATATAACAGCTTTACGAATTCTACGATGGCGTATGCATTGATTACGGCGTTTGTTGCGGGTCTGCTGGTGCTGATTCCTTCGCTGATCCTGATATTGAGATTGTTTCTGTTCGATGCAAAGTATGTACGAGGACAAGCGGGAAAGAAGGGGTGAGTTAGAGTGGTTGCTTTCGAGCATTTTACGATCATGTATGAGTCGCCGATCATTATCGTGGTGGCGATTGTGTTTTTGTTTATTTATTCGGCACGCTTTAAAAATCCACAGGACTGACAATAACATGTGGAGCAGGCCTTCTGATAGATCCGGGAGGTCTGTTTTTGCTGTATTATCGCAGAATTTCCTTTACAGATGTGATTGAATTATACTTTACATAGTTCAGGATGTTGCATCATTTCATGATCACATTTGAGTGACAATATATAGTTAAATTGAACCGTTGTGTTTTTTGGAGAACGGGTCTGTCAGGGAGGGGGCTGCATCATGCCTAAAGTGCGTTTTAACAATATGGATCATGTAAATACCGATAAAACCATCAAGCAATTCAGACAATGGCGGCAGGAGCGACGCAGCAAAATAAAGGATTACACGTTCGTTGTGCCCAACCATCTCCCGGAGCTGGAGTTTTTGCATCATAATCGGGAAATGGCGACGGCGACCTGGGTGGGCCATTCAACCTTTTTCATTCAGTACCTTGGGCTGAATATGGTCACCGATCCGGTGTGGGCAGAGCGTATGGCTTTTGATAAAAGATTGGCTCCGCCCGGCATTCGCATTCAGGATGTGCCACCGCTGGATATCATTCTGCTGTCACATTCGCATTATGATCATTTACATTTGGCATCGTTGCGGAAGTTATATCGTGCAGATACATTGATACTCGTCCCCTCGGGGTTAAAGTCGAAAATGATCCGCAAAGGCTTTCGCAACTGCCATGAGCTGCAATGGTGGGAGCATTTTACGGTAGGTGGAGTGCGGATTACATTTGTTCCGGCACAGCACTGGACACGGCGTACGCCGTTTGATACCAATACTTCACATTGGGGTGGATACGTTCTGCAAAGTGAGCAGCAGGTGATCGGTTCTGCCACGTCTGTTGCAGGGTCAGATGCTCACGCAGAATCAGACTCAGCGGAGGCACCTACGTTGTATTTTGTGGGAGACACCGGATATTTCCGTGGGTTTAAGGAGATTGGCGAGCGCTTTGCTATTGATCTGACCTTTATGCCGATTGGTGCGTATGAACCGGAATGGTTCATGACCTCACAGCATGTGACACCGGAGGAGGCGTTGCAGGGCTTTGTGGATTGCGGCGCAGATCAGATGATCCCGATGCACTATGGAGCCTTTAAGCTGGCGGACGATACGCCGAGAGAGGCGCTGGATCGTCTTGAAGTGGAGCGAGAGCGCTTGGGGATTGCAAAGGAACGCATCCATGTACTGGGGCACGGAGAGACGCTGAAAATTGGGCGCCGTTGCTCAACTAGAATCTGAAGGGTTCAGTAACGTATATAAAATAAGCGACTCGGTGGACAATGAATTTGCCTGCCGAGCCGCTTTTTCTAGTTTTAGGCTACCGTCCAGAATTAAACGGCTTCGATATCACTCGCCAAAGAGGAATCATTGTTCGAGATGGGATGACGAACGATTTTAACCTCATAAAATGTAATTTTGTTTTCAATAATATAGTCTGGAATTTGACGGTGGTTGTGGGATTCGCGGAACGCTTCACTTTTCGTCCAGCCTTGGAAGTTCTCTTTTTCCTGCCAGCGTGTGCTAATCGTTACTTCCTCATAATCCTTCGTGTTTTCCGTCAGCAGCACTTCCAGACCGAGGAAGCCTTCCATTTTTTCAACCTGTCCTTCTTTGTTAAATCTTTCGATGAGCAGGTGGGCATTGCCCGGTGTAATTTTAGATGTATTTGTAACGATAACCATATTAAATTCCTCCTGAATGATGTGGTATGGTCGGTATAATAACCGGATAGCCATCCTCAAATTTGATGGTAGCGTTCATTTCATAAATGTCGCGAAGAAAAGCAGACGTCAAAATCTGACGGGGTTCGCCAGCGACGGCGATTCGTCCCTTTTTAAGCGCAATCATATGATGACAATAGGCCGCAGCTTGCTGCAAATCATGCAGTACCATAACAATCGTCAAGCCGGACTCGTGATTGATACGCCGCAGCATATCCATAACTTCAAATTGATGGGCGATATCCAGAAAAGTGGTTGGTTCATCGAGTAAAAGAATACCCGTTTGTTGGGCCAAGGCCATTGCAATTCGCGCTTTTTGTTGTTCACCTCCCGATAGAGTATGGAACATCCGATCTGCATAGGGCTTGATGCCTGTGATTCCCATGACATGGTCGATAATATGCTGGTCTTGCCTGGTAGGACTTGTCCTCAAACCCTTGGTATGAGGGGATCTTCCGTAAGCGACCAGCTCACGGACTGTTAATAACGGCAGCATGTCCTTCATTTGCGGCAGCATGGTAATCGTCTGGGCAAAATCACGCCGTTTATATTCCTCTACGGGCCTGCCCAGTACGGAAACCTTGCCCTGATCCTGCTTGAGCAGCCGGGTCAAAATCCGCAAAAGCGTAGACTTGCCTGAGCCGTTGGGACCGACAATGGCAGTGAGTTGTCCGGCGGGCAAGGTAATGTTCACATCGTCCAGCTGGAAATATCCGCGTTGTAAGGAAAGATGCTCACCCTGAATGGCTGTCATCCGAAGTTCCCCCGTTTCTTGAGTAGGATTAAGAAGAACGGTGCCCCAATGACGGCCAGCAAAATACCGACAGGCAGTTCAATCGGATCAAACCAAGAGCGTGCCACTGTATCCGCTAGGACAACCAGTGTCCCACCGCCCACAATGGAAAGGGGGAGGAGGAAACGATAATCTTCCCCGATGAGTAGCCTTATAACATGGGGAACGACCAGTCCTACGAACCCGATCAGCCCGGCTACACTGACCGCTGTGCCAGCGAGCAGGGCAGAGAGCAAGATAATGAGCATCCGTTGAAGCTCTACCCGCTGGCCCAGCAACTGTGCTGAATCGTCGCCCAGCAGCAGCAAATTCGCAGGCTTAATCGCAAACAAAGAGGCGATTAAGCCAATGATAGCGTAAGGAGCCATGAACTCCAGATGATGCCAGCTGCGTCCATTTAACCCGCCAGATAGCCAAGGAAGTACAGCCTGTACGCGGTCGCTGTACATGACCATTACTCCGTTGGTGAGCGCGCCCAGCAACGCGTTGATTGCAACACCAGCCAGTACAATTTTGACAGGGGAAGCCCCTCGGTCCCAAGCCAGCAGGTAAATGACGATCGCACTCAGAAAGGCTCCCAAAAAGGCCGTTACCGGAAGAAGGTAACTAAGCTGTGGAAGCATCACCATCGTAAAGACGGCTGCAAGTCCACCTCCAGCCGATACCCCAATAATGCCTGGGTCAGCCAATGGATTTTTCATGACACCTTGAAGAAGTGCTCCTGAAGCTGCGAGACAAGCGCCTACCAGTAAACCCACCAACACTCTGGGTAGTCGGAGATCCATTAGGATCGTGCGATATGTGGATTCATCATGATGTAGCAAAACCTGATTGATTTCTTGAAGTGGAATCGACACCGAACCGTAGGCCAGACCGTACACAGAGACAGCTAGCAGTAAGATCGGAAGGGTAATCCAGGCGATGGTGCGTCTTCTGGTGCGCTGTAGTTTGTTCATCGTCATCGCCTATTTCGCCGGATACAGCTTTTGGTGCATCAAATCCAGCGCTTTAGTGACCCGTGTCCCCGGATTCGTCCCGAACAAATCTGAAGGTAAAACTTCGACCTGATTGTTTTGGACTGCCCGGATTCCGTTCCAAGCTGCATTTTCCTGCATTTCCTTTATAAATGCGGCTTTAACCTCTTCCGTATTACCATGGGTCATGATGAAAATGTAATCAGGGTCAGCTTGTACGATGCGTTCTGTGTTCAACTGCGCATATTGCGGGAAATTTTGCAGGCCCGGAAAATCAGCGGCGATATTGGAGCCACCTGCAACTTCCAAAATATTTCCGCCTAGAGAATTCGGCAGCGCCGCCATGTACGTGGCCGGGGCTCCGTAAACCAGCAACACCTTCGGTTTGGAGGTAGAGGCTGTTTCTTTTTGCAGCTTGACTACCTGTTGGTCAATTTGTTGGTTCAGCTTTACGGCCCCGGCCTGCTTTTGCAGTAATTGTCCGAACAGCGTAATTTGTGACTGGATATCCTGAACTGAATTGGCCCCAGTCAGCAGTAGTTGTGAACCGACTCCTTCAATAGCTGGAATGTCTTTTTCATTCATAGGATAATTGCCTAGCACGACATCCGGTTTGAGCATCGTGATTTTCTCCAGATCCACTTCATGGGTGGAGCCTATTTGCTGAACGTTTTCAGCAGCAGGTACGACGGAAGGTCCATTGGAGTTGGGTCTGCCCACGGCTGTCCCGCCTAATGCGTAAATAATATCCAGATCGACATTGCTGAGCGCAACGATATGTTGAGGGACCTTTTGAAACGCCAACGTCCGTTTTGAAAAGTCAGTAACTTGAATCGTCGCGCCGCTTGTCGTGCTTGAGGCGGTAGATACGGAAGCGCTGGCTGGTTTGTGATCTGCGGAGGTACCATTACTACATCCGGTAACTGCCAATAAAAGCGCTGCGGACGACCACAACACATAAGATTTCATGTTATTCCTCCTGCAATTTTCAAGTTAAACAATAATGATAATCATTTTCATTTATGTATAAGAGAATGATAATGAATATCACTGAGTATTGTCAATTGAAAAAAGCAATTTTTTAAATAAATTTTGAACTAAAAACAAAAGAGAGTCATTCGAATTATAGAAGAAGGAACTACAAATTTTTATTAAAAAATAGCATATATCAAGGGATTACGTACACACAAATACATATTGACATTTTCGAAAAGTGTAAGATATATTGGTGATGGGTTTACTTGATTTTGCGAAATTATGGAATAGAGAGGTGGGGAGACAAGCTCGAAAAGAGCTATTTTTTTTAAATTATCAATTGAGAATGATAATCAATTAGTTATATTCTCGTGGGGAGGGACTGCTGTCAAAATGAAGAAGGGGTATTCTGCAATTATTGCTGTGTTTCTGCTGGTGAGTGTGCTGAGCTTTTGGCCAACTTCGTCATCTGTAGGAGCCGCTGCGGCTTCTCCGAAATTGGCGGATGGTACATACACGCTCAAATACAATATTCTCAAGGCAGAAAATGATTCGGTGTCCATGGCAAATGATTATTTTGAAAAACCAGCTAAGTTGTATGTAAAAAAAGGTCAAATGACCATGCAAATTAAGCTGAATCATAGCGAATGGACAACCGGGTTTAAAGTGGATTACAAAGGTAAAATCATTGATACCAAGGTCATCCAAAAGGATGCCAAAGCCGATACTCGCACCGTGCAATTTCCCATTGCGAGTGTCAACAGCCCGTTGATCTCTAAAATCCATGTTACTGTCCCTGCTTACAATTACGATCATGACTATACGATCCGCTTCGCTTTTGATTCCAAAAGCATCAAAAAAGTTGCAGCCGTCCAGTCAGCGAAATCAGCCAAATCTTCCAAAAAGTAAATTGAAGCCATCTTTATCGTTCATAAAATCAACATAAATTCAAGCATAAAAAATTGAGGAGTGTGTGTAGATATGAATATGGTAATGAATCGCTTTGAGCAATTTTCTTTCAAGAAGGCATTCGTAGCACTGATCATGACAGCACTTGTTTTTGCACTGATGGCTCCACTTTCTGCTAAAGCAGCAGCAGCCGACGGCACGTATAACGTAGATTATACCGTTCTGAAGGATCAAACCAATGAAACTTCTCGATTGGACAGCTATCTGACGAAGCCTGCTCAGGTTACGGTAGCTAATGGCAAAAATGTCGTTCGTCTGACTGTGAAAAGCAGCAATCTGATTACGGCGTTCAAAGTAGAGCAAAATGGCGTATTGCAAGATGCGACTGTAGTAAGCACAAATACGGCGAACAACACTCGTGTCGTGGAATTCGAAGTGGCTGACCTGAATGCCAAAGTAAATGCTTACGCTGAAATTACCATCCCAGTGATTGGCTACACAGGCAAGTATGATGTACAACTGCAATTCGACGAAATCTAATCCAAAATAAAACGTAAAAGGAGATTAAAACATGAACATGATTATGAATCGTATGGAGAAATTGTCTCTAAAAAAAGTAATGCTCACTGTATTGATGGCTGCGCTTGTTTTTGTGGTACTAGCCCCATTCTCAGCTAATCAAGCGAACGCGGCTTTGCCTAATGGAACGTATCAATTGCCTTATACCGTTTATAAAGATGGAACCACTGAGCCTTCTTACATGGATACCAATGGTTATGTAAAAAAACCAGCCACACTGATTGTTACAAATGGTCAATACAAAGTGCGAGTAGCTATTACTAAAAGTGCTTGGGTTACTGAATTCAAAACGCAACAAAACGGCCAGTATGTGAACGCGACTGTGGTAAGTACATCGGGTGATACAAGAATAGTAGAGTTTCCTGTAAGTAATTTTGCTCAAAAATTGAACGTTAAGTTGCATGTAAGTGTACCAAAAGAATACACTGGCGGCATTCCTTACGATCACGACTATGTTGTTCAATTCCAATTCGACGACAGTGATATCTAAGGGTTTCTTTTTGAGATAATGATTTTGAACTGAATGCTCATTTGGAGCTTAGTTCCAAAGCTCCAAATGAGTATATTTTAAGTAGGGGGATACATCACCTTGAAAAGCCGATTGAACAAATATATTACGACATTCGCTGCTATTCTAATGTTGTTTTCTTTATTTTCACCATACGCAGGAGCAACACCCGAGGATGAATCCACTTCGTCAAATTTGCCTGACTCAAGCACTACAGTGACTAGTGCTACGTATGCTACTTATGAGTATCCGGTAGAACTGCCCGGTCCATATGTTGAGCCTACGAATGCTATAACAACAACTGAAGCGACTTATGCAGATGGAGAATACCTGATTGATTATAAGCCTTTGCGCAAGACAGTCAGTGGAAGCACCAAGGATTCGAGTTTTAAAACAAATTATACCTACCCTGGAGATTTGATTATTAAAGATGGAAAATACCATTTTTCATTTAAATTTGCAGAGGCTCAAGGGCTTTCGAAATTTCTAGTTGAACAAAACGGGGAAACGGTTCCCGCCAAAATAGAAGTAGATTCCGGAAAAGCTTCGGGAACGGTAAGCTTCGATGTTTATGATTTTCATCAAAATGTAAATACGGAGTTTGGATTTAACAGCAGTTCTCCATGGTATGTAGATACCGATCCGGAGCGTTCAGTGAAGGAATGGATTGAGTTTGATCCTTCCAGTTTGAGACTTAAAAACTCAACCGAGAATCCAACGGTTCCACCAGTGACACCGCCGGTAACGCCTCCTGGCACAGGAGAAAAATTAACTGATTTGGACTTTACCCTCTTGAAAGATGGAACAGAGGAAAAGTCCATGATGGATGGGTATACGGAGAAGCCAGGCTCGCTAATTGAGCGTGGAGGCAAACAATATGCCCAGTTTACGTTAAAGAATAGTAAGCAAATTGATGGCTTTAAGGTAGAGCAAAATGGAGTGTTAACTGACACCTCTATTGTAAGTGAAGACCAGAAAGCGAATACACGAGTTATCGAGTTTGAAGTAAAAGAACTACCAGCCAAGCTGAATGCATGGGTGAGCATCAACTGGCCTGAGTTGGGCTACGTGCATACTTATAATGTAGATCTGCAGTTGGCTTCTGTACCTGTACCAACAACTTTGGCGGATGGAACGTACTCTATTAACTTTGATACTTTGCATGCAACCAAAGATCAGCCATCGGCCATGGCCCAATATCTGTTGTCTCCGGCGACTTTGACGGTATTGAAGGGACAAAAAGAAGTTTCCTTCACCATTAAAGACAGCACTACCGTAACTGAATTCAAAACAGAGCAAAACGGGACATTAACGGATGCAGATATTGTAAGTGAGGACAAGACAGCCAACACGCGTGTTGTGAAATTCAAGGTAGCTGATTTGGACGCAATTTTGAATGCACAGGTCCATGTGAGCACGACTTATCCAGGTGGGGTTTATGAGATGGACCATAAACTTCGTCTTCAGTTCGATAAAAATAGTATCACAGAAAATGGAAGCTCTCCAGAAACGACATCCAATCTGGACTTCACTCTTTTGAAGGATGGAACGAATGAAGTTTCTATGATGGATGGGTATACAGAGAAACCAGGCACCTTGATTGAACGTAATGGCAAGAAGTATGTTCGTTTTACCTTGAAAAAGAGTGAGCAGATTGATGGTTTTAAGGTAGAACAAAACGGAGTATTAACTAATGTTGCTACAGTAAGTGAAGACAAAACTGCGAATACACGAGTTATTGAATTCGAGGTTAAAGAAATACCTGCTAAGTTAAGCGCATGGGTAAGTATCAACTGGCCTGAACTGGGCTACGTGCATACCTATAATGTAGATCTTCAATTGGCTTCTGCACCTACATCACCTAGCTTGGCAGATGGAACGTATGCTATTAACTTTAATACCCTGCATGCAACCAAAGATCAGCCATCCGCAATGGCGCAATATCTGTTGTCTCCAGCGACTTTAACGGTAGCAAAAGGACAAAAGGAAGTTTCCTTTACCATTAAAGACAGCACTACCGTAACAGAGTTCAAGACAGAACAAAACGGGACATTAACGGATGCAGACATTGTAAGCGAGGACAAGACAGCCAATACGCGTGTTGTGAAATTCAAAGTAGCCGATTTGGACGCGATTTTGAATGCACAGGTCCATGTAAGCACGACCTACCCAGGTGGGGTTTATGAGATGGATCATAAACTTCGACTTCAATTTGATAAAAACAGCATTACGAATACTCCAACCCCGGTTGATCCTGGGACGCCAGGCACACCAGGCACGCCCGGAAAGAATTTAGCTGATGGAACGTATTCGATCAATTTCGATGCGCTGCACGCAACCAAAGATCAAAAATCGGCCATGGCGCAATATTTATTATCTCCGGCCACGCTGACGGTATCAAAAGGCAAGTATGAAGCCTCCTTTACCATCAAAGACAGCACCACCGTGACAGAGTTTAAAACAGAACAAAACGGAACGTTGGCAGATGCAGATATCGTAAGTGAGGACAAGAATGCTAATACACGTGTTGTGAAATTCAAAGTAGCCGATTTGGACGCTATTCTGAATGCACAGGTCCATGTGAGCACCACCTATCCAGGTGGGGTTTATGAGATGGATCATAAGCTTCGTCTTCAATTTGACCGCAGCAGCATTACTGCTAAAGGACCGGATAACGGAACCACAACCCCAGTTGAAAATGGCAGATACAGCATTGATTTCTCCGTACTCAAAAACGGAAGCAATGAAATATCTGTGATGGATGGGTATATGCAAAAGCCAGCTACACTGTTAAAACAGTCTGGTAAAAATATCATTCAAATTAAAATGGACAAGAGCAGCTGGATTAAAACGTTTAAAGTAAATGGTTCTGAAGCTCAGGTGGTTGAACAGTCCACCTCTGCAGATACAAGAACAGTACAATTTGAAGTGCCTAATCTTTCAGATAAAGTTACAGTGAATACGCATGTCATCGTACCTGGATTGGATTTGGGTGGCATCCCTTACGACCACGTATATGATGTGCAGTTCCAATTCGAGCCTGCTACCATTCGCAGCTTTGTGGAGCCTACTTCTTCAGGGGCAGCTGATCCTATCGTTAAATTGGATTTCGACAAGCTTGCCAATGGTAAATATGCATTGAAATTCAGCATTGTGCTGCCAGATGGTGTCACAGGATCTGATTCTCCGGCTCAACGCTTCATCACTAATGAACCAGCGCAATTGGTCGTGGAAGGCGACAAACGGTTTGTAGGTCTGAAGCTGCAAAACAGTAATGAAGTTAAGGCGCTGCGCATTTGGGATAACGCAAGTGGAGGTTATCAGGATGCAGAAGTGACCCGGGAAGATGCAGCAAGTAATACGAAGGACGTTCGTTTCAGTGTGAGTGACTTTAAGAACAACGTAAAAGGTCAACTGGTTGTCTACGAAGCTCCTAAAGTGGCAAGTAGCGCGCCGATGGTTTTCAAGGCGGAGGATCGAGTAGAAAAGGTATATGATTTTGAATTTAAATTCGATACCAGTAATGTATCTTATCACAACGAAACCAAAGCAGACAAAGTAGAACAGGGGAAAAATAACTTAGCCGATGGAGAGTACACTGCGAACTTCCGTGTGCTTGCGAACGGAACGGACAAGGATTCTTTGGTGGCTCCATTTGTACAGAGTCTGGCGAAGTTGATTGTGAAAAATGGTAAGGTCAAGGCCCATGTAACCGTAACAGACAATCAGGCTTTGAAATTATTCCAAACGGACTTTGAGGGCCGTTATGCTAATCCAACGATTGTGGCTTCCGACACAAAAGGGGATACACACACAATTGCCTTCGAAGTACCTGATCTGGATAAAAAGCTGAGTGTGTACACACAGGTATATCTGCCTGAGAAGTACATTTTTAATGAGAAATTCGGCGGACAGATTCAATTTGACCGTGCGTCACTTAAAGGTGAGGGAGTTAATGCAGCAACAACTGCAACCGCTACTGAACCGACAGCAGCTTCTACGGACAAAGCAGCAGAAACGACCACACCGGTAGCTGAAGCAAAACCAGCAGTTGAGCAACCAGTTCAAACGGCTTCCGAGAAGCAATACACGATCAATTACAACGTATTTAAAGACAAAACAAATGAAGCGTCCGTTATGGATGGTTATCTCGATAAACCAGCCACATTGATTGAAAAGGGAGACAAGCGTTATATCCAAGTCTCTTTGAAAAACAGCTCTTGGATGCCAACCCTACAAGTGGAGCAAAACGGTACCCTAAAAGATGTGGAAGTGATCTCGACATCCGGTGATACACGTATCGTCCAATTTGAGGTAGGGGACTTGTCCCAGAAAATCAGTGCTTACACACACGTCATTGTGCCTGGTTTGGTCCTTGGCGGAGTACCATATGATCACTGGTATACGGTTCAGTTCCAATTTGATGAAGCAAGCCTAAAGGTGAAATAACCTCAGGTTATGACATCAATAAAGCCTGAATAACAGCAAAGCTTGTATGCGAGCAAGTCTTGGTGCCCCGGCATCAAGACTTGTCAGCATTTACATACCCGAGAAATTGGGACCCACGCTGTTGCTCTATATTTTGAATTGAGGTGATTGGATTTTCATGAAACAGTATGCAGCTTTGGCTCAAAGGAAAACGTTTGGTTTCTATATGTTAATAGGCATCATGATCTTGTTGCTGGCCGGATGTTCCGGGGGAGCACAGGCTGGACAGAACCATAGCGATGGTTCGACTTCAACGGCAGCATCAGATGCAAGCGGAAAGTCGTCTGATGATAAAACAGCAACTCCACGTATTGTGGCGACTACAGTAGCCATTTCTGAAATTACAGATGCGCTGGGCTTGGATTTGGCTGGCAAGCCAACAAGCACCAAAGTATTGCCTGATCGTTACAAGGATGTTTCTGATGTGGGAAATCCGATGAGTCCTGATATGGAAAAAGTAATGTCCTTGAAACCTACAGATGTGCTTTCGGTGACCACACTCAAATATGATTTGGAGCCTAAGTTTAAGGACCTAAACATTAATGCTGAGTTTTTGAATTTTGAAAGCCTTGCGAATATGCAAAAGGAAATTCAAAAGCTGGGAGACCGATTTGATAAAGCTGAAAAGGCGAAAGAGATTAATGGGGCCTTGGATGCCAAAGTTACTGAGATTCAGCAAAAAATTAAAGGCAAGAAGTCTCCTAAAGTACTAATTCTACTGGGTGTTCCGGGAAGCTATCTGGTGGCTACCGAACATTCCTATATTGGGGATCTGGTTAAAATTGCAGGCGGGACAAATGTGGTTCAAGGTGAGAAGGTGGAGTTCATAGCCCACAATACCGAAGCCTTGCAGCAATCCAATCCTGATATCATTTTGCGTGCTGCACACGGGATGCCGGATGAGGTTGTAAAAATGTTCGATGAAGAGTTCAAAACTAACGATATCTGGAAGCATTTCAACGCTGTGAAAAAGGGGCATGTTTATGATTTGCCTGAACCGTTGTTTGGCACCACTGGGAATTTAGCGGCAAGCTCTGCGCTGGATGAGCTGATGAAAATGCTGTATCCTTCGAATTAAAGGAAGCTGATGACATGTCCAAAAAGTTATGGAGCCTTATTGTTGTAATTGTCTTACTTGTCGGTGTCATGCTGTACTCAGCGATGACAGGCAGCCTCAAGGTGAATTTGAGTCAGTTGGTGGCCGGATTGTGGACAGGAACAGATGATCAGGTGAATGTGGTCAAGGATCTTAGACTACCGAGAATTATCGTAGCTGTGATGGCGGGTGCAGCCCTTGCAGTGGCGGGCGTTTTGCTGCAAGCCGTCATGAAAAACCCGCTGGCAGATTCCGGGGTGATCGGCATTTCTTCGGGAGCGGCCTTGGTCTCGCTGATGGCGGTGACCCTCTTTCCCGCGTTTTATTTCTGGATGCCGTTCTTTTCATTTATCGGCGGTGCGTTGGCCTGCCTAATGGTCTACGGATTTTCATGGAAATCTGGCTTGCATCCCATTCGACTTATTCTGATTGGGGTGGCAGTAAACGCCATCTTTTCCGGCCTAGGTCAGTCGTTTAACTATCGGGGCAGTTATGCGGTCACCAGCATTAACCAGGTCACCACCTCAACCTTGTCTATGAAAAAATGGGTAGATGTCGAGGTGATTGTGACTTATGGCGGAATTGGTTTAATTTTGGCCATGCTCGTCTTCTCTTGGTGTAATTTCTTGTCCCTTCAAGATAAAACGGCTAAAAATTTGGGCCTTAACGTGACACGTGCACGACTTTTAATTTCTGTGATAGCAGTGCTGCTTGCAGCAACGGCTACAGCTATCGCAGGAGTGATTGCTTTTATCGGCCTGCTCGTTCCGCATTGTGCCCGCTACCTGGTTGGCTCGGATCATAAGTGGCTGATTCCGTTTTCTGCCTTATGCGGCGGTTTGCTGCTGTTGCTTGCGGATACGCTGGGGCGAACGGTGCTTGCTCCCAATGAAATTCCGGCCTCTATTATTATGGCAGTCATTGGCGGACCATTCCTGATATTCCTGATCAGAAAGGCGGATCGCACCTATGGACATTAAAGATATAACCTTCTCCTATGATCGAAAAACAGATCGTCTACATGCGATCAATGCTGTTATTGAACGGGGACGAATTACTACGATTATTGGGCCCAATGGATGCGGCAAATCGACACTGCTCAATGTGATGTCCAACAATGCCGTTCCTCGCAAGGGCCAGGTGGTTCTGGATGGCAAGGAGATAGCCCACTACAAGCCCAAGGAACTGGCCCGTCAATTGGCGGTAGTTCATCAGCAGAACGAAGCGCCCTCTGACCTGACAGTAGAAAAACTCGTCAGCTTCGGAAGACTGCCTCATAAGAGCATGTTCACATCCAGCCGGGACGAGGACGAGGAAGCAGTCGAATGGGCTATAGCCTGCACCAATCTGGAGGAACGCAGGACACATACACTGGATCAGCTCTCAGGAGGAGAACGGCAGCGTGTGTGGATTGCAATGGCCTTGGCACAGCGAACGCCGATTTTATTTTTAGATGAGCCGACCACCTATCTGGATATGTATTACCAGCTTGAGATTTTGGAGCTTATTCGGCAGCTCAATCAGGAGCACGGACTGACCATCGTGATGGTGCTGCATGATATTAATCAGGCTATTCGGTATAGTGATGTGATGATCGCTATGAAAGAAGGACGCATAATAGCGAATGGTTCGCCTATAGAGGTCGTTACATCCGAACTGATTCAGGCAGTCTATGGTGTGAAGGTAGTCATAAGACAGGACGAGGAGGCGGGCATGTATCTTATTCCGATAGGCGTCGGAGATTCCGAACATTTACACGCACAGAGAGAGTGTAAGGTATCTGTCCTTGAGTTATCTCATTGAATTTAAAACATAAAAATGGTTCTGATCCAGGTGTTTGTCAGGTGACAATCGTGAGGACAGAAGCATTTTTTTATTTTATTTATAAGATATTGGATGAGATTCAGGGGCAGTTCTGCTTAGACTACGGTTCGAATCCGATCTTTTGTGTGTTATACTATTGCCGTCGGTAATTTTGTGTTTAGCACTTTACTAATGATAAGGATGGTATGCTTATATGATCAGTACAAGCGGCGTAACGCTTCGTTATGGTAAACGCCCACTTTTTGAAGACGTAAATATCAAATTTACTCCTGGGAACTGCTACGGCCTGATTGGGGCGAATGGCGCGGGTAAGTCCACCTTTTTGAAAATTCTTTCCGGTGAAATCGAAGCCAATTCAGGTGAGGTTCACATGACACCGGGCGAACGGATGGCTGTCCTCAAGCAGAACCATTATGAATACGATGAATTTCCGGTTCTGGAAACCGTTATTATGGGTCATACGCGTCTGTATGAAATCATGAAGGAAAAGGATGCACTGTACGCTAAAGCGGAGTTTTCCGAAGCAGACGGTTTGCGTGCTGGTGAATTGGAAGGCGAATTTGCAGAGCTGAACGGTTGGGATGCCGAGCCGGATGCGGCTGCATTGTTGATCGGTCTGGGGATTCCGCGTGATCTTCATGACAAAAAAATGGCTGAAATGAGCGGCAATGACAAAGTGCGCATTCTGTTGGCACAAGCGTTGTTTGGTCGTCCGAATAATTTGCTGCTTGATGAGCCTACCAACCATTTGGATCTCGAATCCATTCAGTGGCTGGAGAACTTCCTGATGGACTATGAAGGCACTGTCATTGTTGTATCCCATGATCGTCACTTCCTGAACAAGGTATGTACGCATATTGCGGATATTGATTTTGGTAAAATCCAGATGTATGTCGGAAACTATGACTTCTGGTACGAGTCCAGCCAGCTTGCACTTACACTGGCTCGCGATGCGAACAAGAAAAAGGAAGAAAAAATCAAAGAACTGCAAGCCTTTATTCAGCGCTTTTCTGCGAATGCTTCCAAGTCCAAACAAGCAACTTCGCGTAAAAAGCAACTGGATAAAATTACGCTGGACGACATCCGTCCATCGAACCGTAAATATCCGTTCATTAACTTCAAGCCTGAGCGTGAAGCGGGCAAACAATTGCTGACTGTAGATAGTCTCAGTAAAACCGTGGAAGGTGAGCAAGTACTGAACGAGTTCAGTCTGGTCGTGAACAAAGGCGATAAAATTGCGTTTGTAGGTCCGAACGGTCTCCCTAAAACAACGCTCTTCCAGATCTTGATGAACGAACTGGAAGCGGATAATGGTGAATTTTCCTGGGGGATTACAACGAGCCAAGCGTATTTCCCGAAAGATAACTCCACTTATTTTGAAGGTGTGGATCTGAATCTGGTGGACTGGTTGCGTCAATATTCCAAGGATCAGGATGAAACGTTCCTGCGCGGCTTCTTGGGACGTATGCTTTTCTCAGGCGAAGAAGCGCTTAAGAAAGCAAGTGTGCTGTCCGGGGGAGAAAAGGTTCGCTGTATGCTGGCAAAAATGATGCTGAACGGTGCTAACGTACTGCTTCTGGAAGAACCGACCAACCACTTGGACTTGGAATCTATCACAGCGCTGAACAATGGTCTGATCGATTTTGACGGGACTATTTTGTTCACTTCTCATGACCATCAGTTCATTCAAACCATCGCGAATCGCATCGTGGAAATTACACCAAACGGCGTAATCGACCGTACGATGAGCTATGATGAATACTTGGAAAATGAAGAAATCGCTCAATTGCGTGAACGCATGTATCCGGTAGAAATCGGCTAACATCCGAACCGCTAATTTCAGCAAATAGATAAACGAAAGAGGAGCTCCATCAGGCCATTGCCTTGGCCGGGAGACTCCTCTTTTTTCGTTTTGTGCCATGACCCTTAGCTTACTTGGTTCCGAGAGTGAGTCAAGATAGATCCCGCCTGATCTCGGTACCCTATAAAGTCTATGGAGTGGCTTATGATCCGCCTGTACGACGGCGTTGGTTGTTCGGCTTCTTCGTATTTTGGCTTTTCAGTGTTTTGGTGGAACCGCCTTGAAAGCCGCCCTGCTGTGAAGCGCCGGACTGCTGTTTTTTTTGTGCCAGCTTTTCGCGAATAGCATCTGCGAGATTAATTTTACGTGGTTCCTTAGCATCGCTCATGAATAAATTCCTCCTGTTGCCGCCAGATTCATGTCAATCATGCTGGATTGAAGAAAAACGCGGCTGTGTCCTCATTTTATACGTTTTTAAAAGAAGGGACAAGGGCAACAATGATAACACATCGCTGGAGTGAGGCAAGAGGAGATATGTCTGTTTTTTGCATGAAGGAAAAATTGTTTTGTGTAACCTACAGGGATGGGGCCTGGCAATACTTTTTCATTGTTCCTACAGCGATGTAGAGTGGAAAGACTGTTTCTCTAGACCCACACAAAGTTCGTCTGTTATCCTAAAAATAACAGTTCTCCACAGGCGAATTGTTATTTTTAGGGCAGCTATGCTGCTTGTTTGAGGGGTAGTGTAAGGGCAGCTATGCTGCTTGTTTGAGGGGTAGTGTAAGGGCAGTTGTGCTGCTTGTTTGAGGGGTAGTGTAAGGGCAGCTGTGCTGCTATTTTTATTTCTGGGCAGATCTTTACGCTGCGAACTATCTATTTGAAGGAGTGTCCTCCGTTGTGGTAAATGTCTATGATGAAATACGAAAAGGTGAGCGAGGGGCGTGGGTAAGCATTGCTGCTTATCTTTTGCTGTCCGCTTTTAAGCTGATTAGCGGATATATATTTGCCTCTAGCGCGTTGCTGGCCGATGGATTCAACAATGTCACCGATATTGTGGTGTCGGTTGCTGTATTAATTGGTCTGAGAATTTCGCAAAAACCACCAGATTCCGACCATGCCTATGGACATTTTCGGGCCGAAACGATTGCGGCGCTGCTGGCGTCCTTTATTATGGCTGTCGTTGGTTTGCAGGTGCTGATTGATGGAATCGGAAGCATTTTCAAGGGAGGAAAGCAAATACCGGATATTACCTCTGCGGGTGTGGCTGTGATTTGCGCAGTGATTATGTTCGGGGTGTACCTGTACAATAACAGGCTCGCTCGGCAAATCAACAACAAGGCGTTGCTGGCTGCGGCCAAGGATAATCTATCAGATGCACTCGTCAGTGTTGGAGCAGCAGTGGGCATTATCGGCGCACAGTTCGGGCTGCCGTGGTTAGATACTGTGGCGGCGATCGTGGTAGGGTTCATTATTTGTAAAACGGCGTGGGAGATTTTTAGGGATTCCACACATAGCTTGACTGATGGATTTGATGAGCAAGAACTGTCCGACTTACGGAGTACGATTGCTCTTATACCTGGAGTAGAAGGAATTCGAGACGTTAAGGCACGGGTACACGGTAACCACGCACTGGTGGATGTGGTCATTGAGGTGAATCCGCAACTCAGTCTGATCGAAGGACATCGGATTAGCGACCGGATTGAGGAACGTCTACAAGAGGTTCATAATACGATGCACGTTCATGTCCATGTAGAACCTAAATTATAGATTAATTATTAAATAATTAGTATAAAAAGTGACTTTAGACCTATACCTAAAATGGTGTACACGCTATCTTTTGTGACGTTTGGATTATATCTCTCTTCCTGCTGCTTTTACTATAATGAAGGCATGTCCGGCTATATTCGTCGGAATTATGCTCTTCAAATTCGTAAAAACAGCCAGGAGGTGCAACATTGAGAAGACGCGTGATGGGAATGCTCATGACGTCAGCCGCGCTGTTGGCAGCAATTCATGTGGCGCCGGGTCAGGTTGACGCAGCGGCATCGACTACAGCATCCACAGGACAGAAGGCGGTTATCCAGGCGGCTGTAAAGCTTAGATCTGGCCCTTCCACTACGGGCGATGTAGTCAGCTTTATGAAGCAGGGAGAGGCCGTAACGGTATTGGAGAAAACAAACAACTATTGGTATAAGGTCAAGACTTCTGATGGAGTAACCGGCTACACAAGCAGCTCTGACAAGTACATAAAAGTTGGCGCTACCAGCGTCGCTGCTGCTGTCACCCCGTCCGCCAGCCGTAAAACGGAAGCCTCAGAGTCAGCTAAAACTGTTTCAGCTTCAGTTAAAAATGTTTCAACTAAAGAGGCTCCGGCTTCAGTGAATAGTTCTGCCGGTCAAACGAAAGCTACGATTCAAACGTCCGTTCGTTTGCGGGCGGAGGCATCCACTTCTTCCGAGGTTCTGGGCTATATGAATACAGGGGATGTCGTTACGATTACCGATTCCAGTAACGCGTATTGGTTTAAGATCACCACTGCTGATGGTACAGTAGGCTATGTCAGCTCATCTCCACAATATATTCGTATTGGTGAGGGGGTTGTTGTGCAGCAGCCTGTGGCATCTTCGGCTGCACCCGCTTCAGATACTACTGCTCTACCTGCGGTAGCGTCTCCTGCTTCGACGGTTAGCTTGCTTTCTGGTGATGCAGCGGCCTCAATCGAACAGGTTATTGACACAGGTATGACTTACCTTGGAACACCTTATGAATATGGTTCTGATCGCAACAGTACGGCTACTTTTGATTGCTCGGCATTTACTCGCCAAATTTTCCGTCAGGCTGTAGGGATCCAGCTCCCGGCAGATTCTCGTTCACAGGGTGAGTGGATCAAGCAGAACAGTCAGCCGAATACAGATATGACTACACTGAAGCGTGGCGATCTGCTCTTTTTTACAAATTATAATGCATCTTCCGGGGCGTACACGTCCTTGGATAATTCCTCCCAAACGATTACGCATGTAGCTGTATACTTGGGAGACAACAAGCTTCTCCATACGTTTTCTGTAGCGGCCGGTGGTGTAAAAGTTACGGATTTCAGCAAGCCTTGGCAGGATCGTTTCCTGTTTGGGGGCAGCGTGATCCAATAAAAACGCCGTTCACTGTTAAAAGCTGCATCAAAAAAGGATGTTCCACATCTCTGTTGACCAGGGTGGGAACATCCTTTTTTGATAAGCATATGATACATATCACGTTTGGGTGTAGCTATCATCCAACGTCTATGAAGCTCGTTTTCTTCCGGTAAAAAGTGAAATAACGAATAAGACCAAAAATAGCACAAATAACATTTTGGCTATTGTAGCTGCTACGGAGACGACGATACCAAAAAAACCTAAAATCCCGGCGATCACAGCAAAAACTAAGAATAAAGCCGACCATTTCAGCATGTTCTGTATCCTCCTTTGATTGTATATAATGTGGCATACTCGCGCCCCGATAGAGCGTGGTAGCAGATGACGGTGACTTCTACAGATTAAGTGTGGCTGTGCCATCATTATACGTTGTTTTAAACGGTGCGAGGGCCCGTGAATCATAACCTTTGGAGCACAAGAAGATACCAGTCTGGACGTTGTTTCGTGTCCGAATGTAGAGGGTAACTATGCAGTAATCATAAACATCATCGTGAAAGACGAAAGAGAGGTTACGCTATGTTAACACAGGTAAGCATTTTTATTATTGCTATCGCATTTGCCGTACTCGTTATTTACCTTATTAAGACATTGAAAGCAGCTCAAGGTTCTCTAGATAAGGTAACTCAAACCTTGCAGGAAGTACAAAAGACAGTCGATGAACTAAGTTATGAAGTAAAACAAACGGTTCGACATGCAAATGACATCACCGCAGACGTTGATCATAAATTGAAGCAAGTGGAACCTGTGATGGAGTCGGTTAAAAACCTGGGGGAGGTACTCAGCGAAGTGACGCTGGCCGCCAAGCAGGCTTCAACAGCGTTAATGACACGCCTTCAGAAGTCACGTAGCACTGCGAGCAGCACTTCCGGAACGGAGAAGGCGATCAAGTCAACGGGATCGAACAGACCTTTGACTGCAACAGAGCGGACGGTTCAGAGCTACAATGCCACTTATGGGGAACCTGCGGGCAAGCCGGCTAAGAACTGGCTGGGTTATGTAGACATCGCTGCTGGGGTGTGGCAGAAAATGCGTCAGTAGTATAGTGCTGAACCGTAAACTATAGGAAATTCATTGAAAGGGTGAGAATTATGATGAAGACATTATTACTAGCCGCTGGTTTGCTCACTCCCTTTTCCGGACAGGATACGGTTCAGCAAACCGTCTCCCCGCAGACAGCGGGGCATATGGTAAGGGCTGTTCAGACGATAACTGATCCACATGCTGTGCCAACTGATTTTCATACCTTAAATGGCATATCTCTGGATGATACTCGTGCGGATGTATTGAAAAAACTGGGCAAGCCACTTCGAATTAAGAAGGATAAGCTGCTGCTTTCTACAGAATATCAATACCCGGATGTCACCGTAGGTATGCGTGAGGACGTCGTCTCCTATGTGCATGTAGATCCTGCTGCCGGTCGAATCAAAGTGAATGATAAGTGGCTGCCACTGCAACGGAAAACGCTGGATCAGGAGCTAGGCGGCTCGCAATTTACGGCAGAAGACGGAGAGGTGTATGTGCGCGGGCAGCGGGCGATCAAAGTATTTACGGATAAGACGTCTGACAAGCCAAAGTATGTTGAGTTTTTTGATGAAACGGAGTGGTAATCGATTTTTTTCGAGGCGTGACATCATATGGAAGTTTCAAATGGATGAATGAAGTGTAATAGTCAGAGAAGTCAATCCTTAAAGGAGCGTGAGAAACATGAATCAGACCAATCATAAATCTTATGCCAAGGTGGTAGAGAACGGTGTACAAGCCGTTGAAGCTGTGAATGAGTTGCGTAACACGGGCTATCGTTATGAGGATGTGTTCGTGCTCGCTCATGATCAGGATCGGACGGATCGTATCGCAGATACGGTAGCTGCCAAGGAAATCGGGATTAAAGAAGAGGGCGTTTTTGACTCCTTAGCGAATTTGTTCCGTTCTCGTGGCGATGAGCTTCGTGCTAAAATCACTTCCTTAGGTTTTACCGATACGGAAGCAGATTTTTATGAAAAAGAATTGGATCAGGGTAAAGTGCTGGTTATTGCGAAAAAAGCGTGATTTTCCAGCTCATCATAGGATTAAGCAAACTTAGATTTGAAAAAGAGGATGTTGGCCGCAGCCCAAGTGTTTCGCGTGTCCTCCAAAAACATAGATAAGGAATGGGGTTTTAGCCTCATTCCTTATCTATGTTTTTGGAATGCCTGCTTACGGAAACGCTATTTCTAATTAACAAGGGTGTTGCCCCATAAGCAGGTATAGTATAATACATGGGTTACAGATAAGGAGAGAGCAATGAGAATTCTAATTGTTGATGATAATCCAACGAATGTCATTATTATTCGTGAAATACTAAAAAAAGAAAATTATCGCGATGTGATCTCTGCCAGCTCGGCCGCAGAAATGCTGGAACATTTGGGAATCGGCGACCGTACCATTAGTCTTCGCCCCCGTCCTTCGGATATTGATTTGGTGCTGCTCGATATGATGATGCCTGAAATGGATGGCATTGAAGCTTGCAGTATTGTACAGGAATATGAACATTTAAAAGATATTCCGATTATTATGGTCACCGCTGTAGGCGATTCTAAAAAATTGGCCGAAGCTCTGGATGTGGGAGCCGTTGATTATGTCACAAAGCCGATCAACAAGGTAGAGCTAATGGCGCGAATTCGATCTGCCTTGCGTCTTAAACAGGAAAAAGACTGGCATAAGGACCGGGATCAGCGAATTCAGGATGAATTGAAACTGGCTGCGATGGTGCAGCAGGCGGTGCTGAGTCCTGCCATTCAGGACCCTATGCTGCAAGCGAATGCACTGTACCAGCCTTCCTTTGAACTGGCGGGAGATTTATATTCATGGTATCCGCTAGGAGAAGGGAGATATGCCATCATTTTGCTCGATATGATGGGCCATGGCATTTCTTCTTCTTTGTTTTGCATGTTCATTGCGTCTGTACTCAAGGATACGGTGACCACGTATGTGGAGCCGGAGAAGGTCATACAAGAGCTGAATCGTCGTTTTAATCAACTAGACCTGGGCAAGCAGCTGGTACAGTATTATTTTACGGCGATTTATATGGTGATTGATACTCGTTCACGGCGAATTGACTATGTAAATGCAGGGCATCCTCCCGGCTTGCTGTTCAATCAGGACGGTAGCATAACCAAATTAGACCGTGCGTGTAGTCCGGTCGGATTGTTTGATAAAATTGATGCAGAGATGCACACGATTTATTACGAAGGAACTGGGCATATCGCTTTGTATACAGATGGCTTGCTGGAGACGGTAGAAGGTGAATATGAGGAACAATTGGAGTATCTGACTGCCTGTCTGCGCAAGTATGAGGAATGGAATGAAGAAGCGATGCTGGATGCGTTTTTTCGTAACGAGGGGCCGCAGGATCGCGATGATGATAAGTGCCTGATCTGGATTTCATTGAAAGAGGGAGAGAGCTTGCATGAAAATCAGAAATAAACTGCTGATTGGCTTTGGATCGCTTATGGCGATCCTCCTTGTGCTGACGCTAATCAGCTATGACCGGATGGGGAGCTTGAATGAACAGCTGAACCAGGTTTACCAAGAACGATATGTGAAGGTCCGCAAAACAACGGCTATACGCGGACAGGTGAACGATATGGCTAAAGTCATGGCCAATCTGATCTTGAATCCAGGCTCCTCTGTCAGCGAGGCCAAGCGCGAGATGGATGATATTTCTGCTACTGGAACAAAAGTGCTGGCTAGTCTGCAAACGGATTCCGGTACGAGTGAAGAGCAACAGCAGATTGACCGGGTGGCTGTCGCCTGGAAAGATTATCTAAACTATGAAGAGAGACTCGTTTCCTTATTGGAGCAAGATCGTATTGAGGAAGCTAATGCTTTCCGTAATAGCACGGGTCTGCCTGCTCAAGAGGAGGCAATGGACAGCATTAATACCCTAGCTGTTTTCCAAGACCGGGAAATTGATAACGATATGAAGCAGGCCAATCAGGCTTATGAGGAATCTGTGCAGATTACCACAATCCTGATGGCGGCCGGTCTGATGATGGGCTTACTGGTTATTTTGTGGGTGCTTCCTAGCATTGCCAAAGGTCTAAATACCGTTAACCTCATGATGAACGGTTTTGGCAAGGGAAAGTACAGGGCTATCAGCCGGATGAGTGTGGCCTCCAAAGATGAAATCGGAGAGGTTGCTCGTGTGTTTCAACAATTGGCTGGAGACCTGGATGAAAAAAGGAAATTCGAGCATTCCGTCCTTCAAACGCAGAAGGACCAAACTTGGCTTAATGCCAATACTGCTCGATTGACTGAGCTGTTTCGCGGTGTGAATTCACTGGAGCAGGTTGCTCAGATGTTCATTAGTGAGTTTACACCCATTTTGGGGGGCAGCTATGGAGCCATCTACCTGCAAGGAAAAGAGGTAGAAGACAATCGATTCAAGTTATACGGCTCCTATGCAAAGGTGACTGGCGAAGGCTCGATCAGAGACGCTATCCAGGTGGGCGAAGGTTTGCTTGGACAGTGTGTTCTGGATCGTAAGCCAATCTTGATCACAGAGGCACCTGAAGGATACTTGTCCATTGGCTCCGCCTTAGGAGAAAGTAAGCCAGTTGGAATTATGATTTTCCCTATTATGTTCGATGATGAATGCATTGGTGCCGTGGAAATAGCGTCACTGGACCGCTTCAGTGATCTGGAAACGAAGCTGTTTGCTCAGTTAGTGGAGAGTTTGGGAATCATTTTGAACAATATCAAGGGACGGATGCGGGTTGAGCAACTGTTGCGCGAATCACAAGCACTTACCGAGGAATTGCAATGCCAGTCCGAAGAGTTGCAAACTCAGCAAGAAGAGCTCAAGCGTTCTAACGAGAATTTGGAGCAGCAAACAGAGGAGCTTAAGCGTTCCGAGGAATTATTACAGCGTCAACAGGAAGAATTGGAGCATTTTAATACTGAACTGATTGCTAAAACGAGAGCACTGGAAGAACAGGTTCGAGAAGTGGAAGAAAAGAACGATGAG
Organism: Paenibacillus sp. ICGEB2008; assembly: GCF_000307675.1. Lineage (NCBI taxonomy): Bacteria > Bacillati > Bacillota > Bacilli > Caryophanales > Paenibacillaceae > Paenibacillus > Paenibacillus sp. ICGEB2008. Next base: position 30,342 of record NZ_AMQU01000005.1, on the reverse strand, counting down.
ATCGAACGTGCACGAGCCCAGTTGGAGCAACAGGCGATGCAGCTTGGGATCACAAGCAAATACAAATCCGAGTTTTTGGCCAATATGTCGCATGAATTGCGTACTCCGCTAAATAGCTTGCTTATTCTTTCTCAGCTGCTGTCTGAGAACAAGGAAGGCAATCTCAAGCCCAAACAAGTTGAATATGCACAAACCATTTATATGTCGGGCGCGGATTTGTTGAAAATGATTGATGAAATTCTGGATTTATCCAAAGTGGATGCTGGAAAAATGGATATTAACCATGAAACGGTCCATTTGAAGGAACTGGAGCTGTTTGTAGAACAGAATTTTGCTCCAGTCGCAGCCAAACGAGAGCTTCAACTGCATACCGAAATCGAAGAGAATTTGCCAGATGCTATTATAAGTGACGGTTATCGTCTCAAACAAATTTTACGTAACTTACTGTCCAATGCGTTCAAGTTCACCACGGAAGGTTCTATAAGTTTCAAGGTATCTCGGGCAAATGGAGAGCAGCTTCCGGGTATGCTAAATCCACGAAAATCCTATCTGGCTCTATCTGTACGTGATACGGGCATCGGGATTGCTTCGGATAAGACAGATCTGATCTTCGAAGCCTTCCAGCAGGTAGACGGTACGACTAGCCGAAAATACGGGGGAACAGGGCTAGGGCTGTCGATCAGTCGTGAGCTTTCCAAATTGTTGGGCGGTGCCATTACGGTGGAATCCGAGCAGGGGCAGGGCAGTTGCTTCACACTGTATTTGCCGGAACAAACGCCTACGGAAAAGAATATGGATTCTCATTCGAGAGAGGCGCTTGACAGTACAGATGTACTTCCGGATTATGAGGGTGTCGCTGCTTCAGCGGAAGCAGATCTTCCAATGATTATGCCTGCTGAACGCTTACCTGTGTATCAGATGCCTGTGAAGAGCGGAGTAGAGGACATACATCCGGGTGATGACCGAAACGAGATTACCCCGCAGGATAAAGTGCTGCTGATTATTGAGGATGATATTAATTTTGCGAATATTTTGTACGACATGGCCCGTAGTCGTGGCTTTAAGGCGTTGATTGCTCTCAAAGGAGACGATGGGCTGAACATGGCTCATTCTTATTTGCCAGACGCTATTATATTAGATATTCAGTTACCTGTGATGGATGGCTGGTCCATTTTGGGCGAGCTGAAAGGAAACTCATCGACACGTCATATTCCAGTACATGTGATTTCGGTCATTGATGATGTGAAGCAGGGCTTGATGATGGGCGCGATTGCCTATCTCAAAAAGCCTTCTTCAAAGGAAAGTCTGGATAAGGCATTTTCACATATAAAATCTTATACGGACCAAATGGTAAAACGCCTCCTTGTGGTCGAGGATGACGATAACCAGCGCAAGTCCATTATTGAGCTCATTGACCATGATGATGTGGCCATTACGGCGGTATCGACAGGTAAAGAAGCACTAAACGAGCTGGCCACCCAGCGGTATGACTGCATGGTACTGGATCTGATGCTGAGTGACATGACAGGCTTTGAATTGCTCGACCGCATTCGGGAAAATGAGCAGCTCACCGATCTGCCGATCATTATTTATACAGGCAAAGATCTGGATAGTAAGGAAGAAACACAACTTCGAAAATATGCAGAGTCCATTATTATTAAGGATGTCAAATCGCCGGAACGACTTTTGGATGAGACTACGTTGTTCCTGCATCGGGTGGAGGCAAATCTTCCTGAGGACAAACGTAAAATTTTGCAGAAGCTTTATAACAAGGAAGAGCTGTTTGAAGGCAAAAAAATATTGTTGGTAGACGATGATATTCGTAATGTATTTGCTCTGTCCAGTGTGCTGGAAAGCTATCGTATGGAGGTTACCTTTGCAGAAAATGGAAGGGAAGCTCTGGAAATGCTCGAACAGACGCCTGATTTTGATCTGGTGCTGATGGATATGATGATGCCGGAAATGGATGGATATGAAGCAATGCGACGGATTCGATTAATGCCGCAATTCGAGAAGTTGCCTATTATTGCCCTGACAGCCAAGGCGATGAAGGATGATCGTTCCAAGTGTATTGAGGCAGGCGCTTCCGATTATGTAAAAAAACCGATTCAAACCGAACAGCTTTTATCATTAATGCGGGTGTGGTTGTATTCGTAATCCAAAAAAATGGGTAATATAAATTGACACTTGATTGAGAGCGGTACAGGCAAAACCTATTTAGGAATTGGAGAGAGATTATGACATCGAAGGATATGGCGGATAATGCTGCTAATGAAGTGAAATCGAATGACAATGAGCGGGAAATGATTGAGATTGAGCTGTTGCTGGAAGGTATACATCGGCTGTACGGCTACGATTTTCGCAACTACGCTCTGCCATCGATCAAGCGGCGTATTTATTATCATGCGCAGTCCGAGAACGTAAGCACGATATCAGGACTTCAGGAGAAGGTGCTGCATGATCGCAGCGCCTTTGATAGACTGGTACAGAGTCTTTCCATTCCGGTGACCGAGATGTTTCGCGACCCGGAGCTGTTTTTAATTTTCAGGCAAAAAATCATTCCTATTTTACGGACGTATCCGTATATCCGAATATGGCATGCAGGTTGCTCCACAGGTGAGGAAGTGTATTCTATGGCAATCATGCTGCATGAGGAAGGCTTATATGACAAGGCCCGTATTTATGCGACGGATATGAATAACCTGTCTTTACAACAAGCGAAGGAAGGCGTATATGGGATTGACCGAATGAAGCTGTATACCAAAAATTATTTGGAATCTGGGGGCACACAATCGTTCTCTGAATATTATACAGCCAAGTATGATTCGGTAATGTTTCATCCCTTTTTACGAAAAAATATCATTTTTGCTGAGCACAATTTAGCGACAGACCGGTCATTTAACGAGTTCAATGTTATTTTTTGCCGGAATGTTATGATTTATTTTAACGATGAACTTCGCAACCATGTACATGGGTTGTTTTATGATAGCTTGAGTCATTTTGGTGTGTTGGTGCTTGGGGCCAAGGAATCCATACATTTCACCGATTATAGTGATTCCTACGAGCCGCTGGACCGGGTAGAGAAAATATACCGGAAGATTAAATAGAGATGCTTAGGAGGATTCCATGGGGCTTCATGAACCGATTCATATATTGCTGGTAGATGATAGACCTGAGAACCTGCTCGCTCTTGAGGCAGTGCTGGAGAGTGAACAATATAATCTGGTAAAGGCCACATCTGGGGAAGAAGCGTTGCGATGTCTGTTAAAAGATGAATTTGCACTCGTAGTCCTTGATGTGCAAATGCCGGGTATGGATGGAATTGAGACCGCAAAGTTAATCAAGGCCAGAGAGAAGACGAAGGATATTCCGATTATCTTTATTTCAGCTAACAGCAAGGAAGCGGAGCATTTGTTTGCCGGATATTCAGCGGGCGGTATTGATTATATGGTGAAGCCGTTCATCCCTCAAATTCTCAAGTCCAAAATTGAAGGCTTCGTACAAATGTATCTGACAAACAAGCGTTTGAAAACACAGTCCATGCTGCTGCACCAGAAGACGCAGGAGCTGGAAAAGATGAACAGCGAACTGATAGCCGCCAAGGAGGCGGCAGAGATTGCTGCCAATGCCAAAACCGAATTTTTGGCAATGATGAGCCATGAGATTCGCACACCTATGAACGGTGTCATTGGTATGATTGATCTGCTGATGGAGACAGAGCTGCAAAACGATCAACAGGAATATGCCGATATCATCCGCCGCAGTGCAGACGCGCTGGTCGCGGTCATTAATGATATTCTGGACTTTACCAAGCTGGAGTCAGGCAAGATGGAGGTTGAGGAATATCCATTTGATTTGGTTTCCTGTATCAAGGAAGTTTTCAGCCTGTTTACGGTAGAGGTGAACCGCAAGAATTTGGAACTGGTTTATTTTCTCGATGAACAGCTGCCTCCCGTGTTATATGGTGATATGGGAAGGTTGCGCCAAGTACTGATTAACTTGGTTTCCAATGCTGTCAAATTTACAGACCAAGGCGGGGTATATGTCTTCGCATCGGTTAAAGAGCGTAGCGACAATGGGCTTACGGTTGAGTTTTCTGTAAAGGATACAGGGATTGGTATTGATCCTGCCAAGGTTGGAAGGCTATTTCACCCTTTTTCCCAACTGGATTCTTCAATGACACGCAAATATGGTGGAACAGGTCTAGGACTCGCTATTTGCAAAACCTTAGTGAATATGATGGGCGGAGATATCCGTGTGGATACGAGTGGAGAACAGGGTGTGGCGTTTCATTTTACAATGAAGCTTGGCTTTGCCAAGGAAAATGAACTGGAGGGGGAGTCCAGCCATGATTGGGAAATCCCACAACAGGAGCCCCCAACCCGTAGACCTGTACTGGTTGTGGATGACCATCCCATCAACCAGAAGCTGATGGTCAATATACTGGATAAGCTTGGTTTGGCTTCAGACGTGGCAGCAGATGGGCAACAGGCGCTTGATATGGTCACTGCGAATCAGGATTACGACTATATCTTTATGGACTTGCAGATGCCTGTAATGGACGGCCTGGAGTGTACGGGTAGAGTACGTGAACAGTTGGCGGGGAGATCTCAACCTGCGATTATCGCTATGACGGCTAACGTCATGGAGGGAATTCAGCCCCGATGTATTGAGGCTGGAATGAACGATTACATTAGTAAGCCCGTTAAAATCAGCAGTGTAAAACAGGCGTTGCTCCGGCATTCTCCAGATCATTTTCCAATGCAGCCAGGTAAAGACCGAATCAATGAAGCCTAGCTGGTGTTATTTGACAGGTGTATAAAAAGTTATAACGTGATTCAAACGCTCGTATATTGGGTTAGTATGTAGGGAAATCTTTTTTTGGGAGAGTAGGCCTATGAATACAAATAAAAATGAGAAGTTCAATGCGATCACAGAAACAGCTGATGGTGTAAATACCGTGTATCTGAGTGGAGAATTAGACCTTTCGGTAGCACCTGATTTCCGTCTGGTCATGGAGCCTTTAGTGGGGGAATCCAGCCAGGATTTGATTGTTAACTTGAGAGACCTTAAATACATTGACAGCACAGGCATTGGTATTTTGCTATCCATTTTAAAAGCAAGGCATGGGATGGAGTCCCGGTTTACGGTTCAAGAGGTACCGCCTCAGATTCAAAAACTGTTTGATATGACCGGTATTGCCAAATTCTTTGCCCCCCAGGAGAATTCCCAATAGGAAAGGAAAGAAAAAGAAATGAATGCTCAAATTCAAAAAGTAGTTCTTAATTTGCCGGCCACAGCTGACTTTGTTGATATTGTAAGATTAAATTTATATGGTATTGCCGCTAAAATGGGATTCTCTTATGAGGATATCGAAGACATGAAAGTGGCTGTATCGGAAGCCTGTAATAACTCTGTCCTTTATGCATATGGTCATGAGGGAGGAGTCGTGGAAGTAACATTCGAATTTGACGAAGCTTCGTTGTCCATTCGTGTCAAAGATGAAGGGGAGAGCTTTGAACGTGTGGAGGACCCGTCTCGTATCGCATCCTTGCATGACAAGGAGTTAAATGATGCGCAAATCGGCGGATTAGGCTTTTATCTCATGCAGGCGCTTATGGACGATGTTCAAATCTTGAATGAGACAGGAAAAGGTACCGAAGTGGTGTTGGTAAAGCGTCTGACCAGAAGTGAGGAAAGAGTATGAATGAAAAGGTAACTCCCCCGGAGTCGATGGATGAAGCCGTTGGTCTAATCTGGGAGTACCAGCAAACCAAAGATAACGAAATTGCTACCGTGCTGATCCGCAAGTATGAGCCTATGGTCAAGATGGCTGCCGGGAAGATATCCCGTAACCGCCCGGACTTATACGAGGATTTATATCAGACCGGTCAGATGGCTTTGATACGTCTGCTCCAGCAATACGATATCAGCTTGGGTATCCCATTTGAGCCGTACGCTATGAAAAGTATGCTGGGACATATGAAGAATTATTTACGCGATAAATCCTGGTACATACAGGTCCCTCGCCGTATCAAGGAAAAGGGAGCGCTTGTTCAACATGCGATTGATGAGCTGACCGTCAAATTAGAACGCTCACCCAATGTGAACGAGATTGCGGAGTATTTGGACCTTACCGTTGAGGAAACGATCGAGGTGCTTGCAGGTCGCGAATGCTACCACTATGTTTCACTGGACTCGCCATTATCCCAGGAAGAGAGTGCAGCTACGTTAGGTGAGCTTATTAGCTCAGATGCTAACGATTTTGACACGGTGGAAAAACGGATGGATCTTCAGCAGGCCTTAAGCCAACTGAAAGAGCAGGAACAGAAAGTGCTTCTTCTGGCATTTCAGGATGGTCAATCTCAACGTGCGATTGCGCAGACGTTGGGCGTATCGCAGATGAGCGTTTCCCGTATTCAGAAGCGGGCAACAGAAAAGTTGAAGCAGATTATGTCTAATTCCTCTATTTCATGACAAGATCGCTGAATTCATGGCTTATAATATTTGACGTCCCATCGTAAGGACACGTTATTCCAATTAGGGAAGCGTGTCCTTTTTATAAAGCGGAAAAAACAAAGAAAGGATGGAATCCATGACAGCATTTGAACAGATTTCTACCTTTCGTGGAGGATGGGAATGGTGGGACATCTGTGCTGCGGACTGGCAGGATTCGGTCATACAGCACTTGAAGGAGAAGCTCCCAGAGGCCGCAGAGTGGCTGGATAAGGTAGAGGACATTCCATCCAGCTTTATTTCTGTACGCTTTCCAGATGGCAATCAACCATTGATGTGCGGATCGTTGATCTACTCCGTTCAAGAGGAGATCGACAGTCAGCGCAATTGCAACAAGTTTTATTTTCTAGTTCTAAACCAGAAGCTAGTGACCTTAAATTTGGACCAAAATACCCGTGAAATTATGCATACCCCAGAACGCCAAACCATGCTGCAACAGTGTGAGGATGCGGCTGATGGCATGTTCGTATTGGCGAGAGCTGTGCTTCATTATTTTCATACGGGAATGGATAAGTTTGAGATCAACCTGAGAAGACTGGAAGAGGACATGGAGAAAAGGAACGCACGTACGCTGATGGATTCTATATTGAATGCGCGTTTCGAGCTGTTGTATTGGAGCAATATGTTCATTCCTTTTTCAGAGCTGGTCACGGCTTCCCGCGAAGCCTATCTGGATAAGCTGGAGGAAAATCGCTTTTTTAAGCAGTTACTGTACCGTGTGACTCGGATGGAGGGACTATTCCGCCATTATGAGAAGGAAATCGACACACTAATCTCCATTGATGACGCCATTTCCGCATTTAGGGGCAATGAGATTACGAAGACACTCACGATCGTGACCGCTGTATTTACGCCGGCCACTGTAGTAGGCGCTATCTGGGGCATGAACTTTGAAAATCTGCCTTGGATCAAAACAGGCTGGGGTTTTACCTTCGTGATTATGGCTACTCTGTTAAGTATGGCGGGGATGTACGGCTGGCTGATGATGAAGGGATGGACAGGAGATTTATTAAAAACAAACAAGCGTAACAAATTGTAGCGGCTGCTTACGGCAGTTACAATGTGCATTCAAAAAACGATCCATCACAACCGGGAGCATTTTAGGAGCTCATTACCGGTTCGATGGATCGTTTTTATATGAAATAGAAGACAATCACTTAGTACCTTGGCTCATTTTGATATATCCTAACAACTCGGCGATAAAATCTCCGATGACTGGAAGATTTAACTGCACCAGGAAGCTAAGCAACCAAGCGAGTAAGGCGAGTACGACCACTGTACCCAGTGTAAGGCCAAGACCCCTTGAAATCCCAGCCGTCAGATTACTAATAATTCTTCTTTTCGTACTGGAGTAGTTCTCTATAATATCTTTGAATTCTGCTTTTTCTAATGTATCTGCGATTTGATCTAGACGTTTGTTAAGCCGCTTGACCTCATGGCGTAGCTCAAAAGGATGTTCATCCACATCAAAATCTCTTTCATGATCATGCTTTTTAACATGAGTAGGTGAGGTCTGCTTGGATGAAACCTTGTCTGGTTGATCTTGTGTCTGTAGGGGGTGAAAGGTTCTCTTGTTGTTCCGAGCAAGATCATCTCCATAGGAGCTTGGTTTGTTCATTGTCATCCCAGCCTTTCTATCATTTAAAAACAGCCAGCTTCTTGCATGCTGGCTGTTCAGTGTTTGGAGCTCATTTTGGTTGTAATCGGAATGTATTCGTATTAGGAATTTGCATTTAATTGCTTCTGAGTGTCCTTGGCTGCCTGAGCAGTTGCATCCATAACTTCTTTATCTGCTTTAGCCGCTTCATTAGCAACATCAGCAGAGGCTTTAGTTACGCTGGATACGATGTTGTCTTTGCTCTCGGCTACCGTTTTGGCTACATCTGCTGTTTTGGTAGAAACGGTTTTGGCCAAATCCGTCGCTTTACTGCTGACTACGGATGCAACATCCTTGGTTTTATCAGAGACAACAGTCATTTTTTCGGACAGATCGCTACGCAAATCACGGCCTGGCTTTGGAGCGAACAGCAGGGCTGCCGCAGCACCAATCAAACCTCCAATGAATAAACCCTTTGCAAAACCTGAAGTGCTTGCCATATTCTGATTGTCAATGTTACTCATGATATATCACTCCTTTTATAGAATAAAAAATATATATAAATGTTAGGTAGCCCTTCTTAATAGCCTGGACACAAGTCCGAGCAAGAACACGAACAATGCGGTTCCAAGTATGGCTGGAATGACTGCAAAATCTCCGATGACTGGACCCCAGTCTCCTAGAATCATGGCACCGAGCCAAGCTCCTACAAAGCCAGCAATCATAGAGCCTGCAATGCCGCCAGGCATTTCATGACCAGCCAGTGCATCGCCAATCAATCCGATAATAATAGCCATTACAATACTTAGGACAATTCCCCACACAAGGATCGCCTCCTTTATCCTGAGTTCACACAACGATAATGTTTTTGATGAATGCTGAGCTTTCGTTATTTCTTTGCCTTGCTTACTTCGTATATAAACGTTGTGACCCTGAGTGAAACAAAAAAGCTATCTTAAAGCGCTTATGGTCGGGGAGGAAATGAAGGGAAGGAACGCCACAGACGCGCTCGCCAATAGACCACGGGAACGGTAAATACCAGCCAGATCATACCTGCAATATAGCCACCTACAATGTCGGTAGGAAAATGAACTCCTAAATATACACGGCTGAGGCCAATCAAGAGAACGAGTAATGCACCAAGAACACACGGAAGGAAGAATGTACGCTTATGAACCTTTCGTTCTATAGCCCAAATGGCAAATATCATTCCGTAAAATCCCATGGAAATCATCGCATGACCGCTGGGAAAACTGTAACCTCCTGCTTCCACCAAATGTTGAAGAGACGGGCGCTCCCGTTGTAAAAATTCTTTTATGATCGTATTTAGCACCCACATCGCCGTAAAGCTGCTTAGGATGGCAAAGGAATACGCTTTTGAGCGGAGATAGACCCAGCACAAGATTGCGGTACCGATTGCTATCAGTAATGATATGCGGAATGAGCCTAACGATGTAATGAATATAGCGACGGGTAGCAGTTGGTAATGAGCAGCAGCTGTGTCTGGAAAAACAATATCCTGAATACGCTCATCCCAATATAGAAAAGGAGCTGTACCAATCCATCTTATTGAATAGGCAATGAGAAGTAAGACGGCGATCATGATCATAGATGCAGACAGACTGCGACGCAAAAAGCTTGGTAAGAATCGGAATCGTTGAGGTTCATGGGATAGCATATGTAGTAAATCGCCTCCTTATGGCTGTGATAGATTCATTTTGTGTACTATTAACTTAACGAATAATGAACGGGAGAGCAAAACCAGACAGAGACAATAGGCTGATTGACGCATATAAGTGCGGGGTAAAGGGATCGTATTACAGCGTTTGTAATGCCAGGGCCGGAAGTGGATTAGGAATCACGAAGTAAGGGCTGCTTTACGGAACTGGAATCCATGGAGGTGTTAAGATGATTAAAATAGTGACATCAGCAGAGAGACATACCTCAAATAAGGGATGGATTCATAGTGAATTTAGCTTTTCGTTTGCAGATTATGAAGATCCGAGCAATGCCCATTTTGGATGTATGCTAGCCCATAATGATAATGAGCTTAAACCGCAGCAAGGGTTCAAAAGACATCCGCATCATGATTTGGAAATCGTCACCTATGTAATTGAAGGCCTTCTGCATCATAGCGACAGCTTGGGTCACGAACAGGATCTGAAAAGCGGCTCGATTCAGGTTATGAGTGCAGGCACTGGGATTGAACATGAGGAGCGAAATCCTGGGGATGAAAAACCGGTTCGTTTTTTGCAAATGTGGTTTCTACCGAGAGTCCTGGCCTTCAGCCTTCTTATCAGGTACAGAGATTCAAGCACAGTGAACGCCTAAATCGACTTCAGCCCGTAGTGTCTGGTTCAGAGGTGGAGGGAGCCCTATCGATTGCACAGGATATAAATCTGTATCTGAGCAGATTGGAAAAGGGACAGCAGCTTGAATATCCGCAGCAAGAGGAGCGCCGCACTCACATTTATATCATTAGCGGTCATGTTGAAGTTACGTGTCAGGATGGGGAATTTCAGTTAAAACCTGGCGATGCCGCGCGAATTCAGAATAACTGTACATTAAAGATACTAGCTACAGGGAATGAGGAAGTATCTGAACTGGTATTAGTAGATTTGCCTTGAAGCTTCCATGGGTAAAGGAAGAAGTGGATGAAAATACGTATATGCATCGAAAAAATAAAGCTCATATCCCTTGCGCGTCTGTTAAGACGACCGGAGATACGAGCTTTATTTGTGGTGACAAACTTAAAATAGCCAAGCTGTCTGTCCTACAAGCTGATTTACGAGGACTTACGCAATCTACCCAGTTCGGAGACAATGGCTTCAACCTCTGAAATGCTGAGGTTAGGCTTGCTGATCACCATATCGTAGACATCATGGATGTCCTCGTATTGCTCTAGCGAGAAAGCGGAAGCCTGCATAGCAGCACCACTCGCCATACGAAGCTTGGTTTTAATGCCCTCAATCATATACTCAATATTGGCATGAGACGGTACAGACAAATCCATCGTTAATGTTCCATCCTTTCATAACAGGGGAAGTTGCCTGTATTGTATCATGTTTTTGTTGTAGAATGTACTGATAGCCAGATTACCGATATACAACTGAATGAAGGAGGATGGACAAAGTTGTCTTTGTATAATCGAGCTTCTACATCTGGTCGCTCGCCCTTAGAACCTAATGTAGAGAAAACAGATCGCGACGGACTCGCACCGTTTTTTCGAGAAATTCAACATCAGCATGCTATAGATAAGTTGACTTTTGTATGTATCGGTACAGATCGCTCGTCGGGTGACTCACTCGGGCCACTGGTAGGCACCATGCTCAAGGAGCAAGGCTTTCCGCATGTGATTGGCACCATGACGGAGCCTTGTGATGCGGATCATCTGGTTTCATACTTGGAGCGTATTCCCCAAGATCATCATGTGATCGCCATAGATGCTTGTCTTGGACAGCATGGCTCAACGGGAATGTTCCTTGTTGCCCGTGAACCGCTAACCCCTGCGCGATCGGTCGGGCTGTCTCTGCCGTCCGTCGGGCATTATAGCGTGGCCGCGATTGTGAATGAGCGCAGTCCCAAACCCTACTGGACACTCCAGATGACGTCGCTTCATCTGGTCATGACGATGGCTGCATATATTGCAGATGCAGCGGCTTGTGAATTTGGTTTAAAAACAGCTTCGCAAGATTTTCCAGCGGGCTACCGTTTCAGATATTGATGGTCTGCTTAATAATATACATCAGCATGTTCTACTCACTAATATATTCAGAACCAATAGATTATATACAGAGAAGGAAGGGTTCCACATGGAAAAGGTATTATGCGAAGGAACGACGATCTGCTATGCCGAACAAGGAAAAGGAGATCCGATCATTCTGTTGCACGGATTTTGCGGAAGCTCCTCCTATTGGGATGAGGTTGTTCCCTTGCTATCCCCAAGCTATCGTTGTATTGTTCCAGACTTGCGTGGACACGGACGCAGCGATGCTCCACTCGGAGCCTATACGATTGATCAAATGGCAGACGATGTGCTTAAACTTCAGGAACAATTGGACATTCCTCAGGCTGCATGGTTTGGTCACTCCCTAGGAGGCTACTTAGCCCTTTCCGCGGCCCAGAGACATGCAGAGCGTCTTACGGCCTTTGGATTGATTCATTCGACGGCTTATGCAGATACGGACGAAGGTAAAGAAAAGCGGAACAAGGCTGTATCCACCATTCAAACGGAAGGAATTACAACCTTTGTAGATGGGCTCGTACCGGGGTTGTTTGCTCCTGAACATGTGGAGTCGATGCCAAACCAACTACTCAAAGTCAAAGAAATTGGCTACAAAACACCTCCACAAGGAGCCGTAGGAGCATCACTGGCTATGCGCGAGCGCCCGGACCGTCGGGATGTGCTGTCGGCTTCTGCATTGCCAGCTCTTTTAGTAGCAGGCGAGCAGGATCAGGCGGTTCCTCCAGCCCGGACGTTTACAACAGATCGGGCCGGAGTAACTCAGGTTACCCTACCGCAGTCTGGACATATGAGCTTGTTCGAAGCACCACAGTTATTAGCGAATGCCATCTTGTCATTTTTGGACCAGAACTTGAAAAAGTAGAGTAGGGTAAGTCTAAAAACCGGAACCTTCTGATGTGGTAACAGAAGAGATCCGGTTTTTTGCTGACTTGTTGCTTCATATCGGTTGATGTGTAAAATGCCTAAGTCATATTGTTTTTGTTCAAGGCAAACGCTGTCGGCAAACCGTCAATACTTTCTAAATTTTTTTCGTATGCATACTTTTTAAGTGCTTCTTCGCCCATCTGAATCGCTACGTCCTTCAGCTTTTCCCGTTCGCTCGTGTAAGTCATGAAGGGAACTGCAAAACCACATGAATGTTGCACCATATGAACATCTACAACAATGATTTGTCTTGCTCCAGGCAGTGGATTGAAGAGAGGATACAGCTCATTCCAACGCTTTGTGTTGGGCAACACGACTGTGCCAGTACCAAAGAGCCTTAATACACAGGGCTCGCCTTCAAATGCACAGAACATGATGGTTACCCGTCCGTTCTCTATAATGTGTGCGCTTGTCTCGTTGCCACTTCCCGACAAGTCGAGATAGGCTACCTTATGATCTGACAATATACGAAAAGAATTATATCCCTTGGGGGAAATATTCACATGCCCCGTCTCAGATACAGGTGCTGATCCTACAAAGAAAATATGCTGTCGCTGTATGAACTCCTTATATTCCGGTAGTATCGAACTAAATTGTTTTCCCATACTTCAACATCCTTCCCGTAATTAGTTCGCAATTTTGTTTCTTACGAAAATAAATATTATATTTTATTTTTGCGATTTAATGCATTACAATGATTATTTTTGTTTCTCATGAAACAAAAATAACATGAGGCTAACGGAGAATCAATATCAAATTTTCGAATACTTGTATTTGAAGTTGATCACATGACCGGCTACAAAACATTGTGCTACCCAAATGTTACGTGTCATACGTGATTTTCTGAGTGCCGGATCATTGATGCTATAAATGATTTGTAATTGTACTAAATAGGATTACGCCATGATGGCGGCATTTGGCTTTTAGACAAGGATGTCTTACAATCAGAAGGGACAGGGTTGCTGGTTCTCTAGGCATCAGGATGAAAGGAAGGGAACGGCTTGCTTAGAAAAGATTATTTGCTTAGTATGATGGAAGAATTGACATCAGCAGTAGCATCAGTGCTCGGTCTGAGGCGTGAAAATAAACACGTCGAAGCGCTAAAACAGCTAGATGACCTACTCAACAAGCAGTTTCGCCTTCGTTCAGATTTGCTCAGACGATTGCCGCCAGAACAAATTATTGAGCTTTTCCGAATGGGCCCTGGGATGGAAGCGGATGAGCTTCAGCAAGTGGCTCGCATTCTGGAAGAAGAAGCTGTTATATACATGGAGACCAGCAGAATAGACGAGGGCATACGAATTTTAATGAAATCTCTTCATTTATATTTGTACAGCGATCTGAATGGCGCGAATCGTGATCTACAGGTCCTGCCTGAACGAATAGCGTGTATCGTACAACTGGTTCATGAATATGAGCTTTCTCCTGAAACCAGCAAGCTACTGGCTGTTCATTATGAGCGGGAAAACAGACTGGACCAAGCCGCCGATGTCTGGTTTGGATTGGCATGGGAGCAGCCAGAGCTGGGATCGGAAGCAGAGGCATTTTACAGTCAGTTACTGGATAAGACCGATGCAGAGCTAGAGCGGGGTGGAATTTCACGCCGGGAAATCATCGAGGGTTTGTCCGAGATCACCCAATTACATGAAAGAAAGTGAGATGTACCTTTTGGATTCACTGCGCGAACTTGTATACCAATTGACCACGGGAGGCTCCCTCATAACAGCAACGCTGAGTCAGCTGCGCAAACGTGAGGATGCTTCTTTTACTAAAGTGCAAATCAAACCTGTGGAATTGAAAAACAAACTGCATTACCAGTTTGCCTTTCATTACAGCAACAAAGTCATTCATGAAAATCTGACCCCTGATGAAGCTAATGAGCGCATGACTGCCTTGTTTGAGGACACATTCCGCCAAGGACTTCTATGTGCCAAGGATGCAGACTATCAGGTGCTGATCAGTAAAAAATATAAAGTATCCATTCTGACAAAGTCACCGAGCAAAAGTAAAGCCGATCTGTCTCATAATCGCAAAAAGCAATATGTGCTTGAGGAAGGAGAACGTATTCCTTTCCTGATTGAGCTGGGGATTATGAATGAGGACGGTAAGGTACTGGCCCGCAAATACGATAAATTCCGTCAAATCAACCGTTTTCTCGAAATGGTGCAGGATGTATTGCCCAGCCTTCCGGTAGGCCTCCCATTGACGATTGTGGATTTTGGCTGCGGCAAATCGTATTTGACCTTTGCCTTGTATCACTATTTGGCAGTACAGCAAAAACGACCTTTGCAGATTGTCGGTTTGGACTTAAAGGCAGATGTTATTGAAACCTGTAATGTTCTGGCGCAAAAGCTGCAATATCGACAGTTGGAGTTTCTGGTCGGAGATATCGCAGACTACAATGAACTGGAGCAGGTGGATATGGTCGTTACCTTGCATGCATGCGATACAGCAACAGATGCAGCGCTGGAAAAGGCTGTCCGCTGGGGAGCGTCTGTCATTTTATCAGTTCCGTGCTGCCAGCATGAGCTGTTTAGCCAACTGGAAAACCCGGTCTTGGAGCCTTTGCTCTCCCATGGCATTTTAAAGGAGCGTTTTTCTGCACTGGCAACGGATGGAATCCGGGCCAAGCTGCTGGATATGATGGGGTATCGGACACAGCTCTTGGAATTTATTGACATGGAGCACACACCTAAAAATATTCTGATTCGTGCTGTCAAAGGCCAAGCGGGAGAACGGTCCGTTCTGTGGCGTGAGTACACAGCATTTCGGGATTTTATACATGCTGATCCTTATTTGGAACGTGCTTGTGCGGATTTGCTTCCAGAAGGAGCGGGGCAGAAGCAGACACACAGCTAAGAATATAGTGAAAGTGGAGCCACTGCGGGGTGGCTCCACTTTTTTGTAGATTACAGTTCATGGTTGCTGTACGCAAACCTCTACCCGCCATAGGCACTTCTAAAAGCGGTGCACAAAACATCGCGATCCACCTTCCACAATGCCGCGAGCTCCTCGCTGACATCTTCGTCCCACCAGTCGCACAGTAGTTTGCGATTGCTATGGTTTTCCGCAATCCAGATGAGGTGGCCGACGACCTTGCGGCAATATAGCTCCTCGCCCTGCTTGACCAGATCAGGAGCAATGTGAACAGGCAGACGTTTGCAGGTTCGGTACAGCTCTTTGCAGCATGCGCGGCGGATCCCGCGAGCCGTGGGCAAACGGGATTGTGAATTGTCATGTTTGGGGAATTTGCCGGGAGGCATATTGTACCCCCTCCTCTCTCTCACAACTTATGCGGGCAGAGGAGCCGGGGTCACTGACCTCCCTATTTGAGCGAAGTGGCGGCGTGTTCTGCCGCTGTGATACACTAATGAAAATAGAGAAACAGGCAGGGAGTGGGAAGAAAAAATGGACCATATATCTAGTATCATTAATTATTTGTTTGAGATCATTCGTAGTCTTGGGTATTTTGGTATTATGCTAGGCTTGATGGTGGAGGTCATTCCAAGTGAAATTGTCCTCGCTTACGGCGGCTTTTTAGTGTCCTCAGGTCATATTAATTTTTTTGGCGCAGTCGTGTTCGGAACGATTGGCGGGGTGCTGGCCCAACTGTTCATTTACTGGATTGGACGCTATGGTGGCAGACCCGTATTAGATAAGTATGGGAAATACATACTCATTAAAAAAAGCCATGTCGACCACGCTGAAGCCTGGTTCAATAAATATGGCACGGGGGTCATTTTTACAGCTCGCTTTATCCCTGTTGTTCGTCACGCGATCTCAATCCCTGCCGGGTTGGCTCGAATGAACGTATGGCGCTTTATTATTTTGACGACGCTGGCGATTATACCTTGGTCTGTTTTGTTTATATATTTAGGTATGCTGCTGGGAGACAAGTGGGAGCAAATTGACGAAGTGGCAGCACCTTACATCAAACCCATTTTGCTAGTTGCTCTTGCGCTCTTGATCATTTATTTTGTTATCAAATGGATTGTAGCCAAAAACAAAAAAGGAAGTGTATAACATGAGCCGTACTAACGTATCGCAATATTTCGGCAAGGGCTTGAGTCCTGAACAATTTATGGAGGGCATGGAAAAGAACAAAGAAGCCTTCCGCTCCGGATACGATCAGTTTGTGTGGAGCAGCGAAGAGGATCGGGAGTTTTTTGAAAGCCTGAACCATCGTGATGATCTGCGTGTGCTTATATTGGCTGCCGACTGGTGTGGGGATGTCGTACGCAATGTGCCAGTTGTGTTCCGCGCGCTGGAGAATAGCGGTATTCCAACTGAAGTATTAATTTTGGAAAATCATCAGGCGCTGATGGACGACTTCCTGACGATGGGCGGACGTGCTGTGCCGATTGTGATTTTTGCGGATACTGGGGGCCACGTACTGGGTCACTGGGGACCACGTCCTGCACATGTCCAACAAATTATGATCGAATTCAAACGTGAAAATCCAGATCGGGAAGCCGATGATTATCAAGAAAAAATCGCAGTTGCTCGCAAAGAAATGGCTGCAAAATATGGGGAGGGAACCGAGGTTCATCCTGTGATTGTTCAGGAATTACGCGAGCTGATCTCGGGATTTTAACTTATGACCTTATCCATTCGCAGCTTTAATCTGGGTCCACTTCAAACGAATGCTTATTTGCTTCAAGGGGATGATCCACAGCGCGCTGTTATTATTGATCCAGGAATGAATCCGGGTCCTTTGCTGAGAGCAATTGAATCCCTGACCATTGAAGCTATCCTGCTGACCCATGCCCATTTTGACCATATTGGAGGAGTGGAGGAGATTCGCAATGCGAAAGGATGCCCGGTGTATCTGCACGCCTTGGAGCAAGACTGGCTCACATCTCCTAAGCTGAATGGCTCCCTGATGTGGCCAGAGGCTTCTCCACCGATCTCGACAGGACCTGCCGAATATGATTTGGCGGAAGGTCAGCAATTAAATCTAATCGGGCACACGTTCAAGGTGTTCCATACACCGGGGCATTCACCCGGAAGTGTTAGCTTCTTGTGTGGCAAAGATCTTTTCTCCGGGGATGTGCTATTCCGTCAGGGTGTCGGACGTACCGACCTGCCGGGGGGGCGGGAACGGGATTTGTACGATTCCATTCAGAATAAATTGTTTCCGCTTGGAGATGACGTTACGGTCTATTGTGGTCACGGACCCAAAACATCCATTGGTTATGAGAAAGCCAACAATCCGTATATCCGGTAAATTTGATAAACGTTAATTAATTGAGGCAAAATCAAAGAAGTGACAGGTTTTGCCTCAATTCGACAACAAAATATAAATTATGTATAGACAAAGGTTTTTATTTTTGTTAACATAAATTTATTGAAGTTACATACTAAACTCGCGAAGCACGCAAGCTGTGGATGAATCCCGGTTTGCGTTCTTTTTTTTGCCCATTAAGAGGATAAAGAGGCATGAAGCCGTCAGATCACAAGGGGGAGCAAGAATGAAAAGAAAACATATATATGAGGTACACCGTGAGAAAGAAGGTAGTTTCCGTCTTCCCAAAATAGTAGATATTGAAGATGTTGTGGTAGGTTCCGAACCGAAGATCATAACTTGGAAAAAGGTGAAACGGCAGGGCGGAACCCTTACGCAAAACTGGCATATACGGCTTAATGAGCATAGATTTGGACGTGGAGACGGTCGATTATGAAGATACATAGATGATATAGACAAGCTACCTTTTTTTTTAGTAGACTTAGCAGATAAGTTCAGACAAACGGGGGGGCTAACGATGCATCATTTAGGAGCTAGAATTATGATCGTCGCGGATGCTTTTGAGCAGAATCTTCCTGTGGGCGAACATGGTTATATCATTGCTTACGACCGTAATGCGGACAATGCTTTTGACTATGTCATTCGCGTACCGAAGGTGAATCGCAATTTTTTCGTACCATCCGGGGACATTGAGCTGGAAGAAAGTATTCTCAAGCTGGAAGCTGAGCGGATTGAGCGTGAAGCGCTGATAGATTACGCCCTTGCTACTCATAATGAGAAGCTGTTCAGACATGTGATGAACGGTGGTCATGATTCAGTAGAGACTGAGGAAGAAGAAACCGCGGCAGAATTGTTGTCACAGGCTGATTTTATTAAACAAGTTAATTTGCGTGCTTGGATATAGGAATCGGCTGTTGCCGACTCTTTTTAACAATATATAATGGGCACGATTTCAGCTGCTATAGTTTTCTTGAAAGAGCACCGAGAGGTGCTTTTTTTTATATTCTTTTAGTAACATTTACCTCATTGATGTACAGTCTGCTTCTGTACCGCGTCAAAGATTGAATTGTATAGGGTTCTATCCTATAATTAAAAACGTTATTTCAAAGTTCGGTGTAACATTTTTGATACCAGGATTTTGCAAAATCCGATTCCAGTCGCTTATTGGATTTTTATATATACATGAGGAGGGTTTTGAATGAACATTTCCAAGGAAGATGTCCGTCACGTAGCCAGGCTGTCCCGATTGAATTTGACCGAGACTGAGGAAGAAACCATGACAGGGCAATTAAACGCCATTCTCCATTATGCGGAGAAGCTGAATGAGCTGGATACGGAGCAGGTAAAACCGACCACTCATGTGCTGCACGTCAGCAATGTCATGCGAGACGACGAAGTTCGCGAAAGTTTGACGCATGAGCAAGTGATGCGTAATGCACCTGAAGAAGAAGATGGACAGTTTAAAGTTCCTGCTGTTCTGGAATAGATTTCACATTTGAAAGGAGGATGCAAATTGAGCTTGTTTAATAACACATTGCCGGAAATACATAACAAGCTGCATCAAAAGGAAATTTCCGTGAGTGATCTAGTGGGGCACGCTCTGGAGACAATTGATGCGCGGGAAGAGAAGATCAGGGCCTATATTACTGTCGACGAGGAACGGGCTCGGGCATCCGCACGTCAGCTGGATGATCAGCTGGTTTCGGGAGAGGAACGAGGGTTGTTGTTTGGTCTGCCGGTCGGTATTAAGGATAATATCGTGACGGAAGGGCTGCGCACAACATGTGGCAGTCAGTTTTTGAAAAATTTTGATCCTGTTTACGATGCCACAGTTGTCGGTAAGTTACGCGCAGCGCAAACGGTGACACTTGGTAAAATGAACATGGACGAATTCGCCATGGGTGGTTCTAACGAGAACTCCAGCTTTTTCCCTGCACGTAATCCTTGGGATTTACAACGTGTTCCCGGCGGTTCCAGTGGCGGCTCGGCTGCAGCTGTTGCGGCAGGTGAAGCTTATTTCACGCTCGGTTCCGATACAGGTGGCTCCATTCGCCAGCCCGCTTCTTATTGCGGCGTAGTTGGCTTAAAACCAACCTATGGTCTGGTATCCCGTTTTGGACTGGTGGCTTTTGCTTCATCTTTAGACCAAATCGGACCAATTACAAAAAATGTTCAGGATTCAGCCTATGTCCTGCAAGCCATTGCAGGTTATGACCAGAAGGACTCCACTTCTGCGAAGGTAGACATTCCTGATTATTTGAACGCTTTAACCGGAGATGTGAAGGGACTTCGTATCGCTGTGCCTAAAGAGTATCTTGGTGAAGGCGTAGATCCACAGGTCAAGGAAAAGGTGCTTGATGCACTGAAAACACTGGAAGGATTGGGCGCTGTATGGGAAGAGGTATCTCTTCCGCACACGGAATATGCAGTTGCAACGTACTACCTACTGGCTTCATCTGAAGCATCGTCCAATCTGGCCCGCTTTGACGGCGTGCGCTATGGTGTACGCGCTGACAATCCGGATAACCTGCTCGATCTGTACCATCAGTCCCGTACGCAAGGGTTTGGTCCTGAGGTGAAGCGTCGGATTATGCTCGGTACCTATGCACTCAGCTCCGGGTACTACGATGCTTATTATTTGAAAGCTCAAAAAGTGCGCACACTGATCAAACAGGATTTTGATCGTATATTTGAACAATATGATGTGATTATCGGGCCTACTGCACCGACTACCGCGTTCAAAATCGGTTCCCAAGTAGACGACCCATTGACAATGTATTTGAACGATATTTTGACGATTCCAGTGAGTTTGGCTGGCGTGCCGGCGATCAGTATTCCTTGTGGTTTTGCAGATGGAATGCCAGTCGGACTACAAATTATCGGGAAAGCCTTTGACGAGTCTTCTGTACTGCGCGTAGCGCATGCATTCGAACAAAATACTGAATTTCACAAGCAGCGTCCGCAGCTGTAATTTGCCAAAAAGGAGGGAACCTATTCATGTCTACAACTACATCGAAGTATGAGACGGTCATTGGACTTGAAGTCCATGTGGAATTGCATACGAAGTCCAAAATATTTTGTGGATGCTCGACATCCTTCGGAGCACCGCCAAACTCTCATACATGTCCGGTCTGTCTAGGACATCCGGGGGTATTGCCGGTATTGAATCGTCAAGCCGTTGATTATGCGATGAAAGCGGCGATGGCGCTCAATTGCACCATCGCTGATGTCAGCAAATTTGACCGCAAAAACTATTTCTACCCCGATTCACCGAAGGCTTACCAAATTTCGCAATATGACCAACCGATCGGTGAGCATGGCTGGATTGATATTGAAGTGAACGGTGAAACCAAGCGTATCGGCATTACGCGGTTGCATCTGGAAGAGGACGCTGGGAAATTAACCCACGTTGATGGTGGCTATGCGTCTTTGGTTGATTTTAACCGGGTCGGCACACCGTTGGTTGAAATCGTTTCGGAGCCGGATATATCTTCGCCGGAAGAAGCCAAGGCTTATCTGGAAAAAATACGTGCCATTATGCAGTATTGTGACGTATCCGATGTGAAGATGGAGGAAGGCTCGCTTCGTTGCGATGCGAATATCAGTCTTCGTCCGCATGGACAAAAAGAGCTGGGAACCAAAGCGGAACTGAAAAACATGAACTCCTTCCGTGGCGTACAGCGCGGACTGGAATATGAGCAGTTCCGGCAAG
Source organism: Paenibacillus sp. ICGEB2008 (assembly GCF_000307675.1). Taxonomy (NCBI): domain Bacteria; kingdom Bacillati; phylum Bacillota; class Bacilli; order Caryophanales; family Paenibacillaceae; genus Paenibacillus; species Paenibacillus sp. ICGEB2008. The sequence goes on along the minus strand of NZ_AMQU01000005.1, from coordinate 8,603 downwards.
AACAGACGCTGGACGAAGGTGGAACGATCGTACAGGAAACACGTCGCTGGGATGAGGCACAGGGTAAAACACTGTCCATGCGTGGTAAGGAGCAGGCGCACGACTATCGTTATTTCCCAGACCCGGATCTCGTTACACTGCATATTGATGAGGAGTGGAAAGAGCGTATCCGTGCTTCGATTCCTGAATTACCCGACCAGCGTAAAGCACGTTACACTTCGGAATATGGATTACCTGAGTATGATGCACAGGTAATTACGTCCTCCAAGCCATTGGCTGATTTGTTCGAGGATAGTCTTCAGTACACCAAGGATGCCAAAGCCGTATCCAACTGGATTATGGGGGATTTACTCGGCTATTTGAACAGTGCCAATGTAGAATTGTCGCAGGTTAAATTGACAGGTCGGGGCTTGGGTGAAATGATCGGACTACTGGAGAAGGGGACGATCAATAGTAAAATTGCCAAAACGGTCTTCAAGGAAATGCTGGAAAGTGATAAACTGCCACAGCAAATTGTTGAAGAAAAAGGGCTTGTGCAAATCAGTGATGAAGGTGCAATTCTGACAATTGTCGAACAAGTTGTAGCAGCCAACCCGCAATCGGTCGAGGATTACAAAGCTGGCAAGCAAAAGGCCATCGGCTTCTTGGTCGGTCAAGTGATGAAGGAGAGCAAGGGCAAAGCTAACCCTGGCCTCGCTAATAAGTTGCTGACAGAAGTGTTGAACCGTTAATGGCATAGTTATGACAGGGGCTTGTCTTTTAGGGACAGGCCCCTTTTGCATAGGTGCAAAGACACGAATGGGGCATCAAACACGTATTAGAAGCGTGATGACATATGATGAGTTTCCTTAGGAGGGCAAACAGCATGGTTACCCTATGTTCATTGGAAGATGATAATATTGTCAGTCAGATATGGCGTCTTCAGCATGTCGCTTATAGACTGGAAGCTGAACTGATTGGATTTGATGAGATTCCTCCACTGATGGATACATTGGAGACGCTGAGAAGCTGCGGGGAGTCTTTTTATGGGTGGCTGGAGGATGATGAACTGCTAGGAGCACTAGCTGTGCAGTCTGAGTCATCTGGTTCGCTTACCCTTACACGTATGATGGTTCATCCAGATCATTTTCGCAAAGGGATTGCGGACTCCTTAATGAAGCATGTTTTGAATGAATATCGGAATGTCCCCCTGTTTATCGTCACCACTGGAACTTTAAACACTCCTGCGGTGACGCTTTATCGAAAACATGGTTTTCGCCCCGTTTCCGCGGCAGAAGTGGCCCCAGGCGTGGAATTAACCACCTACCATTTGCATAACGTGGAATAATACTCACAAACCGCGTGCCCGGACAGGGAAGCACGACATAACCGGGAGGAGAGACTCGAATGAATAATCCGTGGATTATAGATGATTCACATATCATTTTACGGCTATTACTGTCCATGCTTCTCGGTGGATTCATTGGCTTTGAGCGAGAACGTTCCAATCATGCTGCTGGTTTGCGGACTCACATTATGGTCAGTCTTGGATCGGCGCTGATTATGCTACTCTCCATTTACGGCTTTGCTGATTTTATTAAAGAAGCTAATGTGCGTATAGATCCAGCTCGTTTGGCTACGGCGGTGATTACTGGCGTAGGCTTTTTGGGCGCAGGTACGATTATGTTCACAGGTAAATCCATTACTGGACTCACAACGGCGGCTTCCATTTGGGTCGTAGCTGCCATTGGCCTTGGGGTCGGAGCAGGCTTCTATTTACCCTCTATAGCGGCAACTGTGCTCGTATTTTTAAATTTATGGGTGTTCAACAAATTAGAACTTCGGTATATGCGTGGACGCAAGCCTCATCTTATTACACTGTACGGATTGTCCTCCCACGGATTGCTCGATCAAATTTCGACTTATTTAGAGCAGGAAAAAGTGGAAATACGTAAAATCATGATTAAAGAACATGAAAATGTTCCATTTCATGAATTGCACCCGGATCGTCAGAGTATGGAGGTTTCCCTGGAGGTGCTGGCCCGACATGACTTTAATCCGGTGCGTATTGCAGCTGATTTACGACAATGGGAAGATATAGCTGCCGTCTCCGTTGAGTGATCACAACCCTTTTTTTTACAGTTACTATCAAATCTGATTGGGGTACTATGTAACCATCAAAGTATTTTACAGCGGAGCTACGTATGGAATTCAAAGGGGAGGATAGCATGAACTCGGAACAACCGTTACCGTCGGGAGAGTCCGGACAGGCTGAACAGCCACATGGACAGAAACAGCGGGAACGTCTGCAATACGCTAAATTTCGCAAAGTAATTGCCATTATCATGGCAGCACTGATACCTGGAATGGGACATCTTTTTTTAGGACTATTTATTAGGGGGCTTACATTTATTGTATTGCTCCTGCTAGATATTTTTGCGATGCTGTATGTTTCCTCCGATGGATTGAGGATTAACATCCCATTACTAATTTTGCTTGGCTTGTTCATACCCGTTTTATATTTTTATAATGTATATGATGTCTTACAGTCAGCGGATTACATGGTTCGTTATCGGCGCAAGCCAGATCAATATGCACGAATGGATGCTAGAGGTCAGCAAAGTAGTCCATTTTATGCGTGGGAAAGAGGCTTTGCTTTTGCTGTGCTATTGGTGGCAGGCGGTGGACTTATGATTCTGTTCCGCATGAAACCGCGCTGGTTAAGCATTTTCTTCGAAGATTATGGGTTCCTGACGCTGGCCATTATATTAATGATAATCGGTTTATTCCTTTTTCTAAGGGAAGCCTTTCTATCCTTTAAACGTAAAAAGTTGAAAGAAAGAGGGTGAAGCAGGCGTGCACCGCAAAATAAGAGTCGGCCGCTACACCTCTTCGCTTCTGTTGATGGCTGTAGGCATTTTGCTGATTGTAGATGTGCTTCAGAACACGGAATATATGCTCCAGCTCCTTGTGTGGTGGCCTGTAATCTTTGTGCTTTGGGGTCTGGAGTATCTGATTTTTTTTGGCGTGTATTATCGCAAAGAGGGCAAGCCTGACAACGGACGACGTTTCAGACCTGACTTGAAGGGGATTCTGTCCGCTTTGGTAGTGGCTGCTTCGGTTTTTATCGTGACCCAGCAAAACCATTATATGTACCTGTGGAACCGGGTTAGTCTCAATCTGACATCGGCTTCTATGGATTTTAGCCAGGCTAAAGAGAATCGGTATGATATGGGTGGTATGCTGATACCTGTAACTATGCAGACATCCGATTTAGTAGTTGATTCAGTGAATGGGGATATAACACTAATCAGAAGGCCGGTGTCCAATATTGAGGTACGCGGGACTCTATGGGTGGATCAAGCGCCTGCTGCCGAAGCGGACAAGATTGCTCAAGCTTCTTCACTGACTTCTACCGATGGCAAGACCATCCAGATTCGTCCGGAGGTACAGTCATACGGAGCATCAAGTAAACGTCAGCCTCGAATGAACATGTTGATCACCGTGCCAGAGGATCGGCGCTTCAATATGCAGATTAGAACCTCCAACGGGAATATTACCTTGAATGGAGTAGACGCTATCGACAGCATCCGGCTTGAGAGTGGTAATGGGAATCTCACAGTTAATGACGCTATCGGCAATGTCAAAGGAGGCACCCTGAACGGTCAGATTAGATTGCATCGGATTTCCGGAGATGTGGATGTACGCACGAACCGTGGCGATATGCAGGCAGGGGATATTGAAGGGGCCTTGTCACTCCACACTATGGTAGGTGACATTCAGGTCGCTCGTTCGGAAGGGGATATTACCGTTGATACTCAAAATGGTGACATGAATGTGCTGAATTCTACAGCCAAGCTGAATGCAAATTCGCTTAATGGCGCTATCAAAGTGCATAGCGAGCAGGTAGGTGGAGATTGGAAAATATACAGTGCTGTCGGTGATATCGTATTGGATCTTCCATCGAATGGAGATTTTCAGTTAGAGGGTTCAAGCAGTTATGGTAATCTTCAGTCTGATTTTCCATTTAAGATAGACAGTAAAAGCATTTCAGGTCAAAACGGGGATGGCAAATATGTGATTAACGTAGAGGGTAACAGCAATTTAACCATTAAAAAGTTACTGATGCCGTCGTTACCCGACTTGGATGAATCCGGAGGATCGACTGCACCCGATGCAACTGGAAGTTCTCCAGATGAACCTGAAGTTCCTGCGACCGATACTTCTGTAGGAACATCCGGCGACAATACGGCGCGTTGACAAGATTCTTGAGTAGACCGTACAATGTGAGTAGCTTTAGAAGTGAATTGTAAATAGATGCGTGGTAATTGATAGGATTGCAAGTAAGGGATAAGGCGGTGGACATATATGGCAGCACGCGTCCAGCATGCTTTGGAACTTCTGAAGAAGACAGGTGTACGCATAACACCCCAGCGCCATGCCATATTAAACTATTTAATGGAATCTATGGGGCATCCGACTGCAGATGAAATATATCGTGCGCTTGAGTCCAAGTTTCCAAGTATGAGTGTGGCTACAGTTTATAATAACTTAAAGATGTTTATAGAAGCGGGTATGGTACATGAGTTGACCTATGGAGATAACGCCAGTCGATATGATGCCAATATTTCGGAGCACTATCACATCATTTGTGAAACATGCGGAAAGATTGAAGATTTCAGTTACCCGTATTTGGCAGATGTGGAACGCCATGCTGCGTTAGAAACAGGCTTCGAGGTGCATGGACATCGTATGGAGTTACACGGAGTATGCAAAGCTTGTAGTAACAAACAATTGTAGCGAAACAAGGGATAAAAGTTTTTAGTGCGGTATGTATATATTGTAATGGATTGGAAACGTGAGGAATTCCCCATAAGTGGGGATTTACCGCGTTTTTTTTGTTTAAATCACTTTGTTTTTTGTCTCAGGTAATCTGTTAAAGTTACAAAATACAGAAATCAAAATTTCTTACAATGGAGGTTCAATATTGGCCAGAAATCATTCCAGACGCCGCCGTAAACGTTCTCGATTCAAAGGAGCGGCAAGCCTGCTATTATTCGCAGCGATTATATGCGCAATTACTGTCGTATGGTATGGTAATCCTCTTCACGAGAAACCCGATTGGCAGGGGAGTGTCCGACCTATTTTTATGAAGGGCAAGTTGACCGGATATGAAACTCAAAGCTCCGGCAAGAACATGCTGATGCCGCTTAAATTGATACAAGGTCAAATTGACCCTACCATTCGTTATGAGGATGACAGCCAAACCGTCATTATGGCAACGAGACAAAGCTTGCTCCATATGAATGTTGCAAAGACACAAGGCGAACTGAATGGTAAAACATATGCACTTAGCGCCGCCCCTCAGATAATCAGTGGAGAGGTGTATATCCCCATTGAGGCTGTACGTGAAGTATATGGTATATCCATCCACGAAGACCCTGTAACAGGGGCTGTCATTCTGATGAAAGCCGGAGAGAAAGTCAGGCTAGGTAGTGTAGAAAAGAAAGATGGGCAACAGGATGCTAGAATTGCTTTACGCAAAGAAGCCTCTAGTCTATCTTTTATTTTGGCAGATGTATCACAGCAGACAAAAGTACGCATCTGGTCTCAACAGGGCGATTGGTATTTTGTGCAGTTAGACAATGGTTATGCAGGATACATGAAGTCAGACTGTATCTCTGAAGGAGAAGAACTTGTGATACCTTCGGTTAAGGACGATTTGTCAATCTCGGAGAAGCATTGGCAGGGTAAACCTGTGAATCTCGCTTGGGAAGCCGTCTATAATCGTAAGCCTGATCCTTCCAAATTTGACCCTATGCCTGGAGTAAATGTGGTGAGCCCTACATGGTTCAGCGTCGTTGATCATGAGGGTACTGTAGAAAGCAAGGCGGACCCGGCATATGTCAGCTGGGCGCATCGTAAGGGCATGGAGGTATGGGGCTTGTTGAGCAACAGCTTTAACCCCGAAATAACAACAGAGGCACTATCTACCTTTGAACGTCGAAAATCGATTGTAGATCAGATGATCTCACTTGCCCAAGAAAATGATCTGGATGGTATTAATATTGACTTTGAAAATGTCCATACGAAGGATGGCCCCAATGTCACCCAATTTTTGCGGGAACTTAAACCGATGGCCCGGGAACATGATTTGATACTGTCCATTGATGTTACGCCTAAATCTCAAAGTGAGATGTGGTCTGTTTTCTTGGATCGAAAGGCATTGGGTGCTATAACAGATTATCTCATGGTAATGGCGTATGATGAGCATTGGGCGGCTAGTCCAAAAGCTGGTTCCGTCGCCTCATTACCATGGACAGAAGCATCAATTCAGCGGATTATTCAGGAAGACGAAGTGCCGCCTCAAAAAGTGGTTTTAGGTATTCCGTTATATACCCGCGTTTGGTCCGAGACTCCCAAAGAAGGGAAGATTAAGGTCACCTCCAAATCAATTGGTATGGAGTCAGCAGCAGATATCGTAGCCCAATTTAAGTTGAAGCCCAAATATAGAGCTTCTGAAGGTCAGAATTATGTCGAATATACCGAAGACGGTGTTGTCAAAAAGATTTGGCTAGAGGATCAGATATCCCTGAAGGCAAGAGTAGAACTTGCCAAATCACTGAACCTGGGCGGAATTGGTGTGTGGAGTCGGAGCTTTGCAGATGAAGACGCTTGGATAACACTGAAAGAAATAATTAAATAAGATAAAAAATTATACAATTGAAGAAGGAAGTTTCTTATTTATGTAGAAATGATCACATGTATCCAAATATCCAATTTAGCGGTTATAGCCGCCTTGCAGGTATGGAGGGTGAAGTGCAGCTAACCAAATTAAACCTGATGCATGATGAATTGTTGCAGGAAGATTCAATAGGTGTTATTTCGTACAGAAAGCCGGGAGAATATTTTCACGGTTCGATGTTGTATGACTTTGATGAACTCATTCTAATTATTGGAGAAGGCCGGGAGCCAGTTCGATCTATACAACACTTATTTATTAATGGATTAAAATGCCAAGTGTTGTACACAACGCTTAGTTGTCTGAAGGGTTGGATTATCGCAGGTGAACAAGCCAACATTATAGATTATGTGCTAGAAGGTCGTATGGTCTGGGAACGGGATGACAGGGTACGTCTTTTAAGACAGGAAATTATTGAATTTAACGATCCACTGCGGGAGCAGAAGCGATTTCATGAGTTCTCCCGCTTTCTGGTCAATTACGTTCAGGGTAAGAAAGCAGTGCGAGAAGGGCGGATCATTGACGCTTATCAAAGTGTTCTGAAGGCACTGGATCATTGGGCTTCTATTGAACTCATTGAACGTGGGATTTATCCAAAGGTTCACTTATGGGTTCAGATGCAGCCGCTGGATCGAACAATTGAGAAGCTGTATAACGAGCTCACATTAAGTACGGAGACTCTGGAGCAACGGGTTGAACTGGTACTACTTGCTTGTGAATTTTCAGTCATGTCAAAAATGGAGGAGTGCTCCTCTCCGCTATTCCGTATATTAGGTAGCAGACGGGAACCTTGGTCTATAGATGAACTTATGAATCATCCTGAGCTCAAGAATCTACAATTAGATCTTACCGTCGTGCTCCGTAAACTGGTTTATCGTTCACTTATTAGAGAATCAGCCGTCGGGGAATTTAGGGATCGCGGACAAAATCGTGAACTGCGCTACTCCCTTCTTTGATGAGTGGAGGTTATTTTATCAGGAAGAAAGGTCGATAAATGATCTTTTCTTCCTTTTTTCTTATGTGATTAGAATTTAAAGGAGATTAAAAAATATAAATGATTATTTTAGCTTGACGAGTATGTAAAATATGTGCTAAGTTATAACTCGCCCCATTAAGCAACACGAATAATTTAGAACTGTCTAAAGCAGGATAAAGGGTGTTGCATCAAGCAAGGAAATAAACTTTTAAAAAAAATGCTTGACGAAAAATGAGGTTATATGTTACATTATTTAAGTCGCCGCTGAGACGCGGTGGTGAAACAAAGTGAGAGAAAATAAAGTTTGATCTTTGAAAACTGAACAACGAGTGAGTACGGATTTTATTTATAAAATCCAATGCTGAAATTTTGGTACATGCCATCTGGCTGTATGAAATGGAAGCGAAAAAGAGATATTTTATCTCGTCAGTTTCAAAATGAGCTAATCGCTCTTTCTATAACCAGCTTCGGTTGGTCTTTAATGGAGAGTTTGATCCTGGCTCAGGACGAACGCTGGCGGCGTGCCTAATACATGCAAGTCGAGCGGGGTTAGTTAGAAGCTTGCTTCTAATTAACCTAGCGGCGGACGGGTGAGTAACACGTAGGCAACCTGCCCACAAGACAGGGATAACTACCGGAAACGGTAGCTAATACCCGATGCATCCTTTTCCTGCATGGGGGAAGGAGGAAAGGCGGAGCAATCTGTCACTTGTGGATGGGCCTGCGGCGCATTAGCTAGTTGGTGGGGTAAAGGCCTACCAAGGCGACGATGCGTAGCGACCTGAGAGGGTGATCGGCCACACTGGGACTGAGACACGGCCCAGACTCCTACGGGAGGCAGCAGTAGGGAATCTTCCGCAATGGGCGAAAGCCTGACGGAGCAACGCCGCGTGAGTGATGAAGGTT